>JAYUOW010000202.1:0-35109 GCA_043760555.1 Betaproteobacteria bacterium | reverse complement strand
ACCGCGCATGGCTTCAATGCGCTGCATTAGCAAATCTACATCTGCCGGGTTATCGGCAAAGTTTAGGTTTTCGGTGTTGATGATTAACAAAGGTGCGGCGTTATAGGTATAAAAAAACTGGGTGTAGGCGCTTGATAATGCGTTTAAATATTCTTCGGTGATGGTTTTTTCCATCGGTCTCGCTCTAGTTTCTATGCGTTGCATTAGGGTGTCAACGCTGGCTTGTAGCAGGATGACTAAATCGGGTGTTGGGGTGCGGGGTTTTAGGTGATTGTATAGCTGGGTGTAGAGGGCAAATTCTTGATCGTCTAGGGTTAGTTTGGCGAAGAGCGGGTCTTTTTCAAACATGTAGTCGGCTACTATTGGCTTGGCAAAAAGCTCTTGTTGCGCGATTGATCCCAACTGGTTTGCGCGTTGGAATAAAAAGAAAATTTGCGTGGCTAACGCGTGGCGCGCCATGTCGCGGTAGAACATGGGTAGGAAGGGGTTTGCCGCTGGGTCTTCTTTTAGCGTGTCGGCGTTCATGCGCACGCTGAGCTTAGCTGCAAGGGTAGACTTACCTGCGCCGATGGGCCCTTCGATGGCTAAAAAATTGGGTTTCATGATGCCATCGATGCCTTGAAGACGCCCGAATATAGGGCATCTTCAGGCACCTTTGTAATCGTTTGTTGCATGCTTTCTGGGGTCTTATTAAACGCCTTGAGCAATGCTACTACTGATTGATTGCCGACCATTTGTTGCGGCGCAATTTCGGCTAGGGGCACGAGCACGAAGGCGCGTTGATGTAGGCGCGGGTGCGGGATATGCAAATTGGCTTCGTTCACTGCCATGTCACCGTACAGCAAAATATCGCAATCGAGCGTACGTGGGCCATTGCGTAATAAGCGACGACGTTGGTGCTCGGCTTCAATATTAAGCAGCGCACTCAGTAAGGCTTGCGGCGTTAGCGCGGTGCTAATTTGCACCACGGCGTTGATAAAAGGCGGTTGATCTGCATAGCCTACTGGCGCGGTTTGGTACAGCGAAGATGCCCGTATTTGCTGCGTTTGCGGCAACTTGGCAATTTGCTGCATGGCGCGCCGCACTTGCGCTGCAGGGTCTTCAAGATTACTACCTAATGCAATGAAAGCAGTATGCATAGCAACTACCGCTAACCTTGTTCGGGCTTAAACTGTTCATCTCGGCTACTGTCACGCGGGGCATAATTTTCAACCGATACAATTTTTGCGCTCGCAGTGCTTGCACTACCCTCGGCCGTCGGCCCACCGCTATTTTTGCGGCCACGGCTGCGGCGTTTTTTAGGCTTGGGCGATTCATCAGCCATGAGCATTTGGTTTTGCTCATCTTCATTGGCGAATTGAAATTTCTCCCACCAGTGGGCAACGTCAATATCAGCGTCGCCTACTTGCGCGCGTAACTCATAAAAATCATAGCTGGCGCGAAAGCGCGGGTGCGCGAGCGTGCGGAATGCCTTACCCTTGGAACGCCACGCAAATCGGGGCTGTGCGGCCCATAGCTCTTTGATGCTGGCGTCTAACCGGCGCGGCACGGCGAGCGATTTACGCTGTGCATCCAATACATCGTCCATGGCAGTGTGTAGCGCCACCATCGGTAATTCGCCCTTGGCTTCTAGCCGTTGCGCGCGCGGCGTAACCTCGTGCCAAAACAAAGCCGCGAACAAAAACGCGGGCGATACGCCTTTGTCTTGTGCGATGCGCTCGTCCGTGCGTGCGAGCACAAGATTGATTAACTTCATCGCCTGCGGGTTATTGGCGGCGCGATCCAGTATTGCAAACATACCCGCAAGGAGCTGAAGTTCTTGCAGCTTTTTTAAACACTTAACCGCATCGCCTGACAACAGCATTTTTAGCGCTTCGTCGTACATGCGGGCGCTGGGCACGTTTGCCAACAGCGGCCTTAGTTCAGCAATCGGCGCTTGGGTGGCGGGTGCGATGGCGAAGTCGAGCTTACCGGCCAAGCGGGCGGCGCGCAGCATGCGTACCGGGTCTTCACGGTAACGGGTGGCGGGGTCGCCAATCATGACTACCGTGCGGTTTTTAACGTCGGCAAGGCCGTTAACGTAATCCCAAACAGTTTCATCTTGCGGGTCATAAAACAGGGCGTTCATGGTGAAATCACGACGCACAGCATCGTCGCCCATATTGCCGTAGACGTTGTCACGCAGCAGCCTGCCATGCTCATCGGCGTGGGCTTTTTTATGGCGGAAGTCATCGCCGTCGTTTTTGTTATCGTGGCGCCCACCACGACCTTCGCGACTATCGGGCCTGCGGCGCGAGGATGTTTGCTCTTCAATTTCTGGCGCATCGGCATCAGCTTCGTCAGTTTCCACATCTTCAGCCGCTGGATGATTGGCGCGGAAGGTTGAAACCTCAATCGTTTCTTGCCCAAACATCACGTGCACCAGCTTGAAACGCCGACCGATAATGCGGGCGCGACGGATTACATTGCGCACTTCTTCTGGTGTGGCGTTGGTGGCAACGTCGAAGTCTTTTGGATGACGGCCTAAAATTAAATCGCGCACCGCACCACCCACCACATAAGCTTTAAAATTTTCTTGTTGCAGCATCTCGCACACGCGCAAGGCACCGGCGCTAATGTCGGCGCGGTTGATGCCGTGTTCGGCCTGCTGGTACACGCTTGCGCCGTCTGCTCGCATTGGCGCTACAGCGTCACCTTTTGCTTTCGCTTTGGCATTGCCACCCGTTTTGCGTGAAGCAAACATTTTTTCGATAAATTTTTTAATCATGGGACATTGTACTTTGCATTAGCGAGCAATTTAATAGCGGCTTATCGCAGCGAAATACGCGGCCAGCCAAGCTCAGTTGCCACTGCCGTTAATTTAGCATCGGCATCCACCGCAACCGGGTTAGTCACCCGACGCATCAAGGGTAAATCATTGTGCGAATCGCTATAAAACCAGCTTTTAGAAAAGTCATCCAAATGCTCCCCGCTTTCGGCCAACCACGCTTCTAAACGCGTAATTTTGCCCGCTTGAAACGATGGAATGCCCCTGCCGAAGCCCGTATATCGGCCATCTTCAGCCTGTTCTAATTCACACGCAATCAATTTTTCAATACCAAAAGCAGCCGCGATAGGTTCCGTCACAAACTGATTGGTGGCCGTGATGATGGCAAATTTGGCTTGTGGTGCTTGCGCCCGATGATGCGCGATTAAAGCATGCGCTTTTGGCAACATAATTGTTTCAATAATGTCGGCCATATAGCGTTCGCGCCAGCCATGAATTTCATCTAAGTCGCGCCCCGCTAAAATATTGGCTTGAAACTGCAAATATTCATGGATGTTGAGCGTGCCTGCAGTGTACTGACCGTAAAACGATTCGTTTTTTTTCAGCCATGCGGGTCCATCCACAATGCCCTCGGCGATTAAGTATTTAGCCCAAGCATAATCGCTATCGCCTGCCAATAAGGTGTTGTCTAAATCGAAAAGTACGAGTTCCAAAATATGTGCTTTCTATTAAGGTTTTTGGTTAGCAAGTTCGCGCAACAGCGCCAACGTAATGGGTTTGTTGACTTGAATCGCGTATTGATCCAAGCGGTCGATGGTGTTAAAAAGCGTTGCCATATCGCGCCTGCCGTGACGCAACAAATATGCTGCCACGTCGTCGCGCAAGGTAAAACTGCTGGATTGCGCATAGGCGATTAAGGCAGCGTGCTTGTCTTCGTCGCTCAACGGCTGCAACCAAAATACCCAGCCGCTGGCAAGCCGAGTGGATAAATCACGACGCAGCAATAAATCGCGCGGGCTCACTGTGCCGGTAACCACCAGCGTTTGCTGCAGCGCAGGCACATTTAGGGCGTTGATTAAATCGAACAAAATAGCTTGATCGGTGCTGTTTAACGCATCGACATTATCCAAGCCGTAATGCACGGGGCTGATAGCAGTCTGCCGAAGCGCTACCGCCAACGGCGTTTGCAAAAAGTTAAACGCCGGTAATTCAGCCAGCAAGGCCTGTAGCAAATGGGTTTTGCCCGAAAACGCCTCGCCCCAGAGATAAATTACTTTGGGTAGCGTCGCACGCATTGCACCAAGGCTTTGCAACGCCGCCAAAGCCTCGCCATTGCGCCCAGGCACGTAGTTGGCAAGGGTTGGTTTGGGCGGCGTGATGATGTCAAGAAGTAGTTGTTCCACGTCGCACATTATACCTGCAAGGGTATTCACATTTGGCTACACAACCGCTTACAATTGCAGTTCTCACACTTTTAAAGCCCGCCATGATCCACACCCTTGATTCCATCCTTGCACAACGTTATTGGACCTGGGCGGCCACTATTTTGCTTGCTGCACTTTGTACCGCGCTGATGTTGGTTTCGCCTTATTGGGCCATTAGCGCGGTGGCTTTTGGCATTTTGGCTTTTATTGGCTTGATGGATTTTACGCAAACGCGACAGGCAATTCGCCGTAATTACCCGCTGCTGGCGCATTTTCGGTTTTTGTTTGAGTATATTCGGCCTGAAATTCGCCAGTATTTTATTGAATCTGACGCTGACGCCCTGCCCTTTTCGCGGGCGGAACGCGCCATTGTGTACCAGCGCGCCAAGGGCGACGTGGATAAGCGCGCCTTTGGCACCATGCTTAATTTTTACGAACCAAATTATGAGTGGATGAACCATTCGGTCATGCCCGCCACCATTAAAAGCCAAGATTTTCGCATCACCATCGGCGGCGATGCCTGCAAAGTGCCGTATGAAGCCAGCGTGTTTAATATTTCAGCCATGAGTTTTGGCGCGTTATCGGCTAATGCGGTCATGGCGTTAAACGAAGGCGCACGCTTGGGCAAGTTTTATCACGACACCGGTGAAGGGTCTATTTCACGCTATCACGGCACGATAAAACACGCCGACGGCACCACCACTGGGGGGGGCGATTTAGTATGGGAAATTGGCAGCGGCTACTTTGGCTGTCGCAACGCCGACGGCACATTTAACGAACAAAAATTTACCGAAAACGCCAGCAATGCGCAGGTAAAAATGATTGAGCTAAAACTCTCGCAAGGCGCTAAACCCGGGCATGGCGGGGTATTGCCCGGTGCCAAAGTAACCCCCGAAATCGCGGAGGCACGCGGCGTGCCGCAAGGGCAAGATTGCATCTCGCCCGCCGGCCATTCAGCATTTAATTCACCCATTTCCATGCTGCAGTTTATTGAAAAACTGCGCAATTTATCTGGCGGCAAACCAGTTGGGTTTAAGCTTGCCATCGGTCATCCGTGGGAATGGTTTGCGATTGTAAAAGCCATGGTAAAAACTGGCATTACGCCCGATTTTATTGTGGTGGACGGTGGCGAAGGCGGCACTGGTGCGGCACCGTTAGAGTTTACCGATCACGTCGGCGCGCCCTTACGCGAAGGCTTAATGCTGGTACACAACACGCTCGTGGGCACGAATTTACGCAGCAAAATTAAAATTGGCGCGTCCGGCAAAATTGTTACCGCCTTCGATATCGCCCGCACCATCGCCTTGGGTGCCGATTGGTGTAACAGCGCACGCGGCTTTATGTTTGCGCTAGGCTGCCTGCAAGCGCAAACCTGCCATACAGGTAAGTGTCCGACGGGTGTAACTACGCAAGACCCAAAGCGCATGCGCGCCTTGGTCGTGCCCGATAAATCCACCAGAGTGGCGCAGTTTCACGACAACACGTTGCATGCATTAAAAGAACTGCTGGCAGCCGCAGGCTTGAAGCACACGTCCGAACTTGGCCCCGAACATATTATCCGCCGCATATCATCCACTGATGTGCGGTCACTAGCGACCTTGCACGCATGGCTAACCCCAGGCGCGTTGTTGCGCGGCGAAACCAACGACCATGCGGTGTACCGCGTGTTTTGGGATGAAGCGTCGGCAGAGACGTTTGCAGCGCCGGAGAATTTGCAGGCGTTGCGGCAGATGAAGGCGGTTTAGATTGCTGGATTGATGGCTGGAGATGGCCGTAAATAGGGCGTCTTCAGGAAGTTTCAGTCTATGCATTTCGATTGGAACCGACGCAACAACTCTCAAATCCTCCCGACTCCAATGATTTAGTCTTACACTACGCGTAATTCCCAAGCTAGGAGTATCAAAAATGCAGGCACAACAATTGCTCAAGGATATAGAAGTTTTACCGCCAGAACTACAAAGGCAGGTATTTGATTTCGTCGCATTTTTGCGTAAGCAGCAAGCTCGTCAAAATCCAAAACGCAGAACAGTCGGAGAGTACGCGGGTCAAATTTTCATGAGTGACGATTTTAATGCTCACCTAGGCGACGACTTTTGGCTTGGCGAAAAGTGAATCTGCTGCTCGACACGCATGCCTTTATTTGGCTAAAAACTGCTCCTATTAATGTTTCTGATGCTGTGCTGGACGCGTACTACGATCTCAACACCCACGTGACATTGAGCATAGCGAGCATTTGGGAGATGCAACTCAAAATTCAACTGGGCAAACTCACTCTGCCAAAGCCTTTGAACACGCTGATTGACGAGCAATGCGCCCAAGATGGATTAGAAATTCTGCCCATAGATCGCCAACACATTTTCGCGTTATCCTCGCTGCCGTTTCACCACAAAGATCCATTTGATCGCTTACTTATCGTGCAAGCCAAAATGGAAAATTTGGTGCTTGCTAGCAATGACGCCGCATTTAAACATTACGACGTGGCGGTGCTTTGGTAGCTGGGTTTTCGCCGTTTTTCGTTAATTTTGCAACCTTCCACCGATCAATCACCGCCCTCACCTCAGCTTCCGTCGCAAAATCACCCGCGTTGGCCTCGTGTATGGCTTTATTGATTTCCTGTATCTGCCAATCATCCTGCAGTTTGAATTGTTTCATATTCCCCCCTTTAAATTAGTCCCAAACATCACGCGCCGATAATAAGATTCATAAGCCGCGCTGCCCTCCGGCCATTGGCTTAAAAATAGCTTTTCCCATTCGTTGATCGCAAAATCTACTTCCAGCAAATCCACGCTAAGTCCCTGAATTTGCGCATTAAATCGCGATTTCTGCGTGCTTTCAGTTGTCGAAATTCTGGTAATTAGCCCACAGGTTTCATCGGCACAATTTGCCATGCCTGCGCTGCCGTTGTTGATTACTAAGCCCTCGCCTGCACCCAGCGCAACACGTTTTGCGGCAGGCAAGCACGTGTGCGTGGACGCGAAAATGCTGACGTTCGCGGCGGCGAATTGAGGAGCTAAGTTCGCGTCGCGCAATGATTCCCTTGAAAATCCCCAACCTGCAAGTGATTCTGCATCACCGTGCGTGATGGCGATTTTTACCCCACCTACTTCGGCCACCATGTGCATCGGTAAGGCTGCTAAGCGCTGGCGAAGCGCGGGAAACTGCATCGATGTGCTGCGCAAAATAGTCATAATCTCATTGGATCGTTCCACTTCTGCGGCGGACACATCGTCCGGATAGCCGCAGCCACAGCCTGCATCGCTGGTGTCGTCTGCGAGTTCGGTTTCTACGTTGCCGCGCGTCGAGTGATGCTGCAGCACGGCGTCGTTCATTTGCTTAAAGCTTGCGGCGTCGCGATTAAACCAATTGAAATCACCGTTAAAAATTAGCGCAGGCATAACTGGCTCTAATGCGGCCATTTCCATAATTTTTGCAAGCGCAAACGGGTTGCCGTACAGGCCACCGACAACATAAATAGTTTGCGCATTTACTTCCGGTGCGCGATTGAATACGCTGGGTTTATAGCGATAACTTAAGGGGCAGGTACGCCCGGCAATCATGTCGGCACTCATGAAATTGTGCGCAATAAGTCAGCACGAATGCGGCGGCTTATTTGATCAAAAACGGATACCAAAATAATCACTGTAAGCATGACCGTGGCTAGTCTGCCCCATTGAAATAGCGATGCCGCTTCCGACACCAGCAACCCAAGCCCGCCAGCGCCGATCAAGCCAAGCACGGTGGAGTCGCGCACATTAAATTCCCACACGTAAAGATGGATAGACATAAATTTTGGCATCACCGCGCGCCAGAGCGCGACCACCAGTACATGCATAGGCGAACCGCCCAGCGATAGGCCTGCTTCCATCATCAGCGGGTCGATGGTTTCGATACTTTCTGCATACAATTTGCCGTAGCTGCCCAGCGAATGGGCGGCTATTGCCAATATGCCGGCCGTTGGCCCCAGACCGATAATGCCAACAAACAACAGCCCGAAGACCAGCGAATGAATAGACCGGGTGACGTCTAAGATAATTCGAGCGACCCACGCCAGCGGGCGCGGCGCTTGCATATTTTTGGCACTAAATAGCCCCAGCGGTAACGCCAAAATTGCGGCGATTAGCGAGCCTAAAGTGGCGATTTTTAATGTCGTCCATGTGGCTTCTAACAGGCCCCATAAATATTTTACTTCCACCTCACGCTGGTTTTCTACCCGCAGCACACGGCCATCATCACTTTTATATTCCAGCTTCTCATTACCCAACCATACATCAACAAAACTAGGCCGCGAAAGCTCTGAAATTGTCGTGCCCAAATTACGCCACGGGTTTCGGCCAAACGAGAGATCGTCAGCAATCCACAGGCTTGCCGCGCAGCCGATAAGCAGTGCTGCATAAAGCACAAAATAGAACCGCAGCCGAAGCTGCGGTGAGGTAGTTAGCATTATTTAGTCGATTCCCACATAACATCAAACTCGATACTAAAATCCTCGATGATCCGTTGTTCCTGTCGATGGGGACACCATCGACGGGAACGATGGCTCGTGATTTGTGCGTTAAGGAACTCTTGAGAAAAGTAACGCATCAATATGCCTGAAGACGCCCTATTTACGGGGCTTTACAAGCTTTCCTGTAGCGAGACCTGCGTCTTTTATCGGCGCATAGTAGCCATTGTCTTTAGTGACAAAACCAGTGTAATTGGCAGGCAATAAATTAGGCTGTGTTTTTAGCGCCTCGCCCACGCCCTCAAGCGCGCGTTGCAGCAGGGCAACAAAAATCGGCTGCTTAGCAAGCTCGGCACTAACGGCTACGGCATCGTTTGGCAGCGGCGCGGATGTCCAAATAATTTTGCTGTCTTCGGCTTTAATTAAACCTTGCGCAATCATGGTGTCGCGGTTGCGATTAAAGTCAGCACCGGCGTCAAGCTCGCCCCGGGTTACTTGGGTCTCGATCGCTTGATGCTTGGTGTAAATGACTTTGCTAAAAAATTTATCCGGATCAATGCCCATTTTTTGAAATTGATGGGTGGGAATTAAATAGCCGCTTGTGGAACCCTTATCGCCGAAGGCAAAAGTCTTGCCTTTCATGTCTTCAATTTTATTGATGCCGCTTTTAGGGTTGGTCACCATAATCGCAAAATATTCAGGCTTGCCGTTATACAAAATAGTGGAAACGGCCTGCGCACCCGCTTGGTTATTGGCCAGCACATAGCCCCAAGGCCCCATGAGTGCTATATCGGTCTCGCCAGCGGCCAATGATTTCGCCAAACCCTCCCACGAATCCACTGTGCGCAACACCACTTTGCGGTTGAGTTTTGCTGCGAGATAGTCCGCTAAGGGGCGATAAGTAGCGTCGTTTTTTTCTTTATCAGGTTGAAACAAACCCACACCAAATTGCAGCGCGGGTAAATCTGCTGCTTGGGCAAGCGATGAAGCAGCACAAAATAAAGAGATGGCGATTGTTTTTAGTAGGGTCATGGTGAAAGGATAGTTGTTGAAAAGGTTAATGCATCAGCTTGAATACGCGTGCCTGCGTAGTTTAGATGCATTGCCGGTAGGTTGCGCATGCGGCGCACGATTAGTCATACGCCAATAGGCTTAAAATACGGTTATCGATCACAAACACGATTTTCCAACCTAAGCCACCAAAAAGCATTTTTCATGCATATTAGCCCATCCGCCCCAGCATTCGACCCAAGTGACTCAAAAATTGCCGTGGTTATTCCCGCTTACCGGGTAACGGCGCAGGTTTTGGGCGTGATTGCTGCCGTACCGTTGCACATTTGGCGCATTTATGTGGTGGACGATGCCTGCCCCGATGGCAGTGGCGCGCTGGTGGAGGCGCATCACCAATCCACCCGCGTAACGGTATTGCGCCACGAAAAAAATTTGGGCGTGGGCGGGGCAGTAATGCGCGGTTATGTACAAGCTGCGGCCGACGGTGCAACGGTGATTGTAAAAATCGACGGTGATGGCCAAATGAATCCGGCGTTGATTCAAAAATTTGTGCAGCCTATTTTGCTCGGACAAGCCGACTACACCAAAGGCAATCGCTTTTATGATTTGCGCAAAATTCGCGCCATGCCGCCTGTTCGCATCGTGGGCAATATGGCACTGTCATTCATCAGTAAGCTTTCTTCTGGCTATTGGCAAATTTTTGATCCCACCAATGGCTATACCGCGATTCACGCAAAGCTAATTTCGCGTTTGCCTCTAGCGCAAATCAGCGAGCGGTATTTTTTCGAGTCCGATCTATTGTTTCGCCTCAACACCATTCGCGCATTGGTGCTAGACATCCCAATGGATGCCCACTACGCAAACGAGACCAGCCATCTAAAAATTGGCAATATTGTGTTTGAGTTTAGCTTCAAGCACTGCAAAAACTTTATCAAGCGTATTGCGTACAACTATTTTTTGCGCGATATGTCCGCAGCCTCGCTTGAACTTGTGGCTGGCTTGGCGCTGGTGCTGTTTGGCGGCATTTTTGGCGCAATAACGTGGCTGGAATCAATTAGCAGTGGGCGGGCAGCGCCACTGGGCACGATTATGTTGGCGGCGTTGCCGATACTGCTTGGCTTTCAGCTATTGCTGGCGTTTTTAAGCTTCGACGTGAATGCGCAGGTGCGGCGGCCTCTCCATCTTGACCTTTAAACTTGGCAACGGGTCATTTAATCTGCCAATATCATGGCACCGACACATCAGGAATTAGCGTTGAAACCCACATCTACAGCATCGCTAGCGCAACCATTATGGGTACCACCCCACCCTTTTTATATTGTCGTTGCGCTACTTTACGGCTTGGTTTTAAGTGTGGTCATCCCGCCGCTGCAATCACCGGATGAAGCCGCGCACTTAACGCAGGCAGCGGTAATTTCCCATGGCTCGCTGTTGGGTCGGTCGGCTGACGGTACCGTTCCGGGAGGCCAAATAGATACACAGTTTCCGCAGTTTTTTGACCACTTTGGCCGCTTGCGCGGTCAGGCTAATCAACTTTCACCCGCTGTGCGTGCGAGCGCTAACGCCATGCAATACAGCGGTAAAACTGATTTTGCTGCCACCCCGGCAACCGCGTATTACCTGCCGGTGGTGTACTTTCCCCAAGCCATCGGTTTGACGCTGGGGCGGTGGAGCAATTTATCTGTGGATTCTTCAATTCAGCTTGCGCGCGCATTTGCTTTTTTAACAAGCTTCGTTATTTTGATAGGCGCAATTAGCCTGTACCAACCCAATATGTTTGTGTTGACCATGCTTTTGATGCCCATGTTTTTGTTTCAAATAGCGTGCAGCGGCATTGACGGGATCACCACGGCGATAGCCATGTTTGCGCTAGGGTTTTTTATGCGCAGCACGGATAAGTCATGGCGCCCGCCCCTCCACATCACGCTTGGGTTTGCGCTTGCACTGCTCGTGGTGGCCACAACCAGACAACATCTGGCACCCATGCTGCTGCTACCGTTCTTTCTTTATTTTTTGCGCCTTGAGAGACGCTTCGGCATCATGGGCGTCACGCTTGTTTTACTCACCTTCGCGTGGACGGGATACGTGATGAACAGCACCCGTGGCGCGGCGCCGGGGGTGTCGGTTGCCATTGCGCATTACCTAAATACGCCCGTCGCCGTGTTTGAAATGCTCAAGGCCACAATTTTCAACTTGGCTAATTTGCGCGACTATATCAACGCGTTTATCGGCATTCTCGGTTGGCTGGATACGCCCATGCAACCATGGTTTTACAAGGCTGCAGGTGGGCTTACCCTAATTGCCGTAGCGCTAACGCTCAACCTAAAAACAGTGCGCGCCAATTGGCCTGCCCGCAGCTTTTTGCTAGGGCTCAGCGTGGTATCGAGTTTGCTGGTTTTTATCATCATGATGCTGGTGTGGACAAAGCTCCCAGCCACCCAAATTGAAGGCGTACAGGGACGCTACTTTATCGTACCTGCGCTAATGTTTGGTTATGCACTGAGCAGTACCAACGCCGTGTCGCACAACGAGCGCATTAACACCAAGCTACTGTGGTGTTTTGCGCTACTAACCGCCGCAAATACAATCTACGTTGTTGTTAATCGGCATTATGTTTTTCAGTAGCCACTATTTCAGATAAAACGCTGAAGAAGCTTATAAATAGGCAGTCTTCAATCGAAACGCTAGCCCGTCTTGCCAACCCGTTTCACCCACAACCCATTCCGTTTCCGCGTAATCACTACGTAATGCCCGCCCGCCCGATTTGGGGCGTTGGGTCGCACAGGGCGGAATAGCAGGCCTGCCCACGTAACCAATTCGGCGCGCGTAAATTGGGTGATGCCGTTCCAGTGCAAAAAATAATAGAGCGCATTGGTTTGGCGGGCGATGGGTAGGTTATCTAATGCCTGGATATTCATCAAATCAATGCCTTGAAGATGCCCTATTTTTCCCGCAAGGGGACTACCTTCGGGTCGAGGGCTTCTACAAGCATCTAACGAGGTCGAAACTCCTAGGTCAATCATCGCCAGCGCTTCTGCAAATTCCGCATGTTCTTGCGCGTGTTGCGCCATGCGGGTGATGGCTTGTTTGGCTTGGGGGAAATGCGTTTCCAGTGTAGGCAAAATTGTGTGGCGCAAAAAATTGCGGGTGTGGGCGATGTTGGTGTTGGAATCGTCTTCAATCCAGCTAAGGTTGTTTTCCGATGCATAACGCTCGATGTGCACGCGGCTCATGTTTAACCACGGGCGCAATAAGGTAGTGGTGGTGCCGTTCAACCTACGACTTGGTTGCATGCCCGCCAAGCCCGTCAACCCCGCGCCGCGAAACAGGCGATGCAGCGTGGTTTCAATTTGGTCGTCGGCGTGATGGGCGAGCAAAATCGCGTCTACGCCCATTTGTGCGAAGGCGGCATAGCGCGCGGCTCTGGCGTGGGCTTCTACACCGGCGGTATTGGCGTGATCAATGTTTACCGCTATTTGGGTGTGGGCAATATCTAGCTGCACGCATTGCTGTGCGCAGAACTGCGCCCAATCATTGGCTTGGGCATTTAGGCCGTGGTGAATGTGAATGGCGCGTAGCTGCATCGGTACGACTTCGCGTAACGCGCAGGCGGCGTGCAGCAAGGCTACTGAATCACGACCACCGCTAAGCGCTACAGCAATAATTGGCTTCGCGCAATTTAACGCGCCGAGGCCAACCTTAATTGCAGTTTGCAGTTCCATGGGGGAATGAGCAATGCTGCTATTCCGAAATTTCTTTAAACTTACCCAGTTGCAACAGCTTTTTTTGCCGCTCTAACACTAGCTTATCGGCGGGCATTTCTTGCAGCGTTTTTAAGCTATCGGCAATCGCTTTTTTTAGCGTTAGCGCCATGGCTGCTGGGTCGCGATGCGCGCCACCCATGGGTTCGGCGAGCACTTTGTCGATTAAGCCTAGCGCTTTTAGTTTGGGTGCAGTGATGTTTAACGCTTCGGCAGCGTCGGCTGATTTAGCGTTGTCTTTCCACAAAATTGCGGCGCAGCCTTCAGGCGAAATGACGGAATACGTAGAATATTGCAGCATGAAAGTCACATCGCCTACAGCAATCGCCAACGCGCCGCCAGAGCCGCCTTCGCCGATGATGGTGCAAATAATGGGCACACGCAAGCCTGCCATGACGTATAAATTTTTACCGATGGCCTCAGATTGGCCGCGCTCTTCAGCGCCTACGCCGGGGTACGCTCCGGGGGTGTCGATAAAGGTCAGCAATGGGATGTTAAATTTTTCAGCTAACAGCATGAAGCGCAAGGCTTTACGGTAGCCTTCGGGCTTGGGCATGCCGAAATTACGGTATTGGCGATCCTTCGTGTCGCGGCCTTTTTGATGGCCGATTACCATGACGCTTTGGCCGTTAAATCGGGCTAATCCACCGACAATAGCAGGGTCGTCCGCATAGCTTCTATCACCGTGTAGCTCTTCAAAATCGGTGGTCATGGCGGCAATGTAGTCGAGCGTGTAGGGGCGTGATTCGTGGCGGGCTACTTGCGAAATTTGCCATGCGCCAAGCTTGGCGTAAATGTCTTTGGACAAGCCTTGGCTTTTTTTGGCAAGCTTATCAATTTCGGCTGAAATATCGAGTGCGGAATCGTCTTGCACGAAGCGCAGCTCTTCTATTTTTGCCTCTAATTCAGCAATGGGTTGTTCGAAATCGAGGAATTTTAGTTTTGATGTCATTGAATTTGAGAGTGGGCTAGCTTGCATGCTGCCCGAGCTTTACAGTAAGTTACAATGATACCAAAGCTTTAACCTAGAAACGGCAGTTGGACGGATGTGAGTGTGCGATTTTGGGACTTCGTGGCAAGGCGCGACGACGACGCAGGCTTCACCCTGCGAGGAGGAGCAACGCCGCTACGGAGTTTCAAAATCGTGCAATCACATCCGTAGCGTTTTCACCGGAAAGGTGACCGCATAGAATCTGCGAAATGGTAATAAAATCAGGCATCTCCGGCAGATTCGAGCGGTCAACTGCCGTTTCTAGGTTTAAGCATCTCTGCCGCAGCCTAACTTCTCACTCAACTTAGTAAAAAATCATGGCAAATCGACTTTCAAAAATTACCACGCGTACCGGCGACGAAGGCACCACCGGCTTGGGCGACGGGGCGCGGGTTTCAAAAAGCGTGCCGCGCATTGCAGCGATGGGCGACGTGGACGAGCTTAATAGCGTGCTTGGCGTGCTAGTTTGCGCTATAAAGCAGGCTGAAGATGGCCTAAATTCGGGCGTCTCCAAGGCATTCTATGTGCAAACTTTAAGCCAACTTTCGCGCATTCAAAACGATTTATTTGATCTCGGCGGCGAAATTTGTATTCCCGGTTATCAGCTGTTGCACGCGCAGCAGATTGAAAATTTGGATGCGTGGATTGCGGCGGGCAACGCGCAATTAAAGCCGCTAAAAGAATTTATTTTGCCCGGCGGCAACATCGCAGCCTGCCATTCGCACGTGGCGCGCACCGTGTGCAGGCGCGCCGAACGGGCGTGTGTGACCTTGGCGCAGACTGAAATCGTGCCCGCAATGACGCTACAATACTTAAATCGCTTGTCGGACTTTTTGTTTGTGCTGGCGCGCAATTTGAACGTGGCCGCAATACAGCCCGATACTTGTTGGGAACGCTTTCAACCGACCACTACAGCAAATTCATCCGAATAATTCACTCAATATTCCATGACCGATACCAATCAAGAACTAACCGCCCTGCTCGCCCAAACCGGTTTGGGCGACCGCCGCGCCTTCGCGACGTTATATGAATCAACTAAATCGAAACTGTTTGGCGTTTCGCTACGTATAGTTAAAGAGCGGCAGTTAGCCGAAGAAGTGTTACAGGACAGTTTTGTGAATATTTGGAACAATGCGCGCAATTACACCGCCGAAAAATCTGCCCCGATGACGTGGCTAACGGCGATTGTGCGTAACCGCAGCCTTGATCTCGTGCGTCGCCCGCACCTTGAAATCCAAGATGAGGATGAGTTTTTTACCTTAAACATGGTGGATGAAGCCTTAAGCCCCGCCGCCGCACTCACCCAAAAACGCGATGCGTCGCGAGTAGAAAACTGTATGCGCGCGCTTGATGCCGACCAGCGTCAAGCCATTGCACTGGCGTTTTTTGATGGCTTAAGCCACGCCGAAGTGGCCACACATTTAAAGAAACCGTTGGGCACCATCAAAACCCATGTGCGGCGCGGCATGATAAAAATGAAAGACTGTTTAGGCGCTCAACACGAGGTGGCAGCATGAATTTAAGCGCCCCAAAATATGCCACCGTGCGCCAGCAACTGTGTGGCGAATACGTTCTCGGTACACTGCGCGGCGGCGCTCGTAGGCGCTTTGCCCAGCTGTTGCGCCGTGATGCAAGCCTAGCTCTCGATGTAGCGCTCTGGGAAGCCCAATTAACGCCACTTTCCAGCCATATCAGCCCGCAAGCCCCGTCTGATGCGGTTTGGCAGAGCATCGAAGCAAGATTATTTGCAGCGAATTTGGCAACTAAGCCTATTCGTACGCCCGTTGAAAGCAAAACCAGCTGGTGGAATAATTTAGTGCTGTGGCGCACCGCAAGCTTTGGCTCTGCAGCGGCGGCATTTGCGCTGGGTGCGGTGCTGTTGGTGGGCAAACCCTCCCCACTTTCAGGTCCGCCGATGGCCACTGCGGTATTGGCCGATGCCGGTGACGCCCGCATCATCGTGGAGCAACCCAAGCACGGCATGGTCATGGTGCACATGGTAAAACCGTGGAAAGCATCTACCGGCACCAGCTTGGAATTGTGGATTATTCCTAAAGACGGCGTGCCGATTTCTTTAGGTTTAATTAATGACGAGGGCGATACCAAAATCACCAGCAAACAAGTTGACCGCATTATGGCCGTCGGCGCTACGGTGGCGTTGTCTAAAGAAGTAAAAGGCGGATCGACCACCGGCAAACCGGCAATGGTGCTGTGCCAAGGGATGCTTGCGGTTATGCCCGCAAATAAGGGCGATACGCCCGCCAAGAAGCCGCTGATTTAGCGCTGCACTAAATAAAAACGCCACACGCTAAAAGTCGTGTGGCGTTTTTTATTGCATCAACACTACAACTTCTAGCGGCGATACGGATTGCTCGGCTGGCTATCGTAGCGATTTGGTACGCCATCACCATCGCGATCACGATGCTTATTATTGCGATGGCTGTTGTCCGAACGGTGATCACGCCCGTGTGAACGCCAGCCACCGCGATCCGCTACCCAACGGCCATTGTCATTGCGCCATGAATGATGATGATAGTCATACCCACGCCGCTCACGCACATAAGTGCCCGGCACCCAAAAATAACGTGAAGCCCGCAAATCCCAAAAACCAGGGATCCAAACATGGCCTGATCGAAACGACGGTTGAATTTCAACCCGCACTGCCGGTGGCCCGTTGCGGCCACGATCATACTGATAAGAGTGGGAATGGTTATCGCGAGCCATTGCCGGTGCAGCGACGCCTAGCAAAGTTAATGCACTAAATGCTGCAGCAACTAAAATTCGGTTTTTCATGTTGAATCTCCTCAGGGTGAAAGTTGAAGTACACCCACTAAACGCTATTTATCGTCGCTACGCTCACGTCCGATACAACTTGTTACAACAGAGGTGGTAAAGATCATCAAAGTCATACCTGATAGTAGACACTGTACGCCAAATGTACTAACATTCTTATCAAGGAGAACATTATGCAAACAGAAGTCACCCTCAGATCTGCCCGTTTTGGCCTGCGCGCCACGCCGGAACAAGAATCAGTATTACGCCGCGCAGCAGAAGTATCGCAAAAATCACTTACCGATTTTATTTTGGAAAGCGCCTGCAGCGCCGCGCAGCAAACGCTGTTGGATCAGCGTCTTTTTGTGGTGTCTGCCGATAATGCGGACACATTATTGGCGTTGCTTGACCGCCCTGCACAAGTTAACGCTGGCATGCAGGACTTGTTTTCACGCACGCCGCCATGGGCAGCGCCTTGAGTGTTGAAACATAATTTCAGTGCACCCCAGCCACTCACCGCCGCCTATGCGGTCAGTGGCTTTGATTGTGGCAATCCAGCGCTCAACGAATGGCTCATTCGTCACGCCCTGCAATCGCAAACTAGCGGATCCGCCAAAACATTTGTGGTGCTTGACACCCAAACTAGCAGCGAAATTATCGCCGGATATTTTAGCCTCACCGTCGGCCAAATTGAGCCAATTTACGCGCCGGATCGCGTCAAAAAAGGCATGGGGCAGTATCCAATTCCAGTCGTGATTTTAGCTAGATTAGCCGTAAGCACATCGCACCAAAAACGTGGCATCGGCGTTGGCATGCTGCAAGATGCCATTTTGCGCACCCTCGCAATCGCTGATCAGGCGGGCATCCGCGCGATGTTGACGCACCCGATTGATGCGGCGGCAGCGCAGTTTTACGCACGCTTTGGTTTTATCCGATCGCCGGCGCAAGAACAACAAATGCTCTTGCTGCTGAAAGACGCACGCAAAATATTAAACACTGCGCGCCCGCAGGCTTAAACTATCCACCATGCCCCTCGACTACGCCACCCTAGACCATCTTCGCCAAACCCACCCCGCATGGCGTTTGCTGCGGTCTGATCACGCCGCGCTTATCGCCAGCTTTTTAAACCGCGCCTTCATCATTCCGAATGTGCGGGTGATGCTACAGGCAGATCTGGCCGAAGCGCTGGAGGACGAACTTTTTGGTGTGCGGATGCGCTTAGGCGAAGGCACTTTTCCCAAAGAAGCGATTGAATATTTAAACGATTGGGCGAGTGTTGAAAAAGGCTGGCTGCGTAAGTTTTATGTGCAAAATTCTGACGAACCGCATTTTGATTTAATGCCCGCCACCGAAAAAGCCATTGCGTGGCTCGACACCCTAACCGCGCGCAGTTTTGTGGGCACTGAATCACGGCTGCTTACGTTGTTTGAGTTGCTAAAACAAATGCGCCAAGGCTCAGACACCAATCCTGAAACCCGCATCGCCCAGCTACAAAAACGTCGTGAAGAAATTGATGTAGAAATTGCACAAATTACGGCGGGTAATATGCCCATGCTGGACGACACCGCTGTAAAAGATCGCTTCCAACAATTTACCCAAATTGCCCGCGAATTACTTACTGATTTTCGTGAGGTCGAGCATAATTTTCGCGGGCTTGACAGGCGCGTGCGCGAGCGCATCGCGTTGTGGGAAGGCTCGAAGGGCGCATTGCTGGCGCAAATTATGGGTGAACGTGATGCCATTGCCGATTCGGACCAAGGCCGCAGCTTTCGTGCGTTTTGGGATTTTTTGATGTCCAGCTCTCGCCAAGAAGAATTGACCGCATTGTTAGAAAACGTACTTAGTTTGCCGCCGGTAGCCGCCCTAAAGCCCGATGCGCGCGTGCTGCGCGTACACTATGATTGGCTGGAAGCGGGCGAGCACACGCAGCGCACTGTAGCGCAACTTTCACAGCAATTACGACGCTTTTTAGACGATCAAGCATGGCTTGAAAACCGCCGTATTATGGACATCTTGCGCGGTATTGAAGCCAAAGCCATTTCCCTCAGAACTATGCAGCCCGCAGGTGAGGTGATGCAAATTGCCGACACGGCTGCAGCTATTGACTTGCCGATGGAACGCCCGTTATATAATCCCACCATAAAAGCGAAAATAGCTGCAAACGCCCTAGAATCGGGTGACCTAGGCGATACCGATGCCAACTTAGCGGCATTGTATTCGCAAGTAGTCGTAGATAGCGCGCAACTCGCGCAGCACATTCGCACGGCCTTGCGCGTGCGAGCCCAAGTGACCTTACGCGAGCTTTGCGAATTGCAGCCGCTGCAACACGGCTTGGCCGAAATCGTGGCGTATTTGCAATTAGCGGGTGAAACTTTTAAAGCGGTGGTGGACGAAAATAATAGCGAAGAAATTAGCTGGCAACGCATCAATTCTAGTGGCGAGCCCATCACCAAAAGCGCCACTGTTCCACGCATCATCTTTGTAAAATAACTTAGCCAATATGACTGACATAATTTCTGACGCCGAACAACCCAACGTAGCGCTGTCTACCTTGGCCATCACGCTGCTCAAACGCGTGGTGTATCAAGACGCCGATAACGCCATGTGGGGCGCGCTGATTACCTTGCAAGCACAGGTGCGCGACTTTATGGCTACGCTAAATTTAGAACTGGTGTTGGACGAAGCCGAAGGCTATGCATTTTTGCGCGCGCGACCCGAAACCGATGAAACTACAGCCCTCAAACTACCGCGCTTAGTTACCCGCCGCCCGCTTACATTTTCAGTCAGTTTATTGCTCGCTTTGCTGCGTAAAAAACTGGCAGAATTTGATGCCATGGGCGCTAATGATGGCAGTAGCCAGCGCCTAATTTTAACGCGTGACGACATGGTGGAAATGGTGCGCATATTTTTGCCCGAAAGCAGCAATGAAGCCAAGCTAATCGACCAAATTGAAACCCACTTAAATAAAATAGTGGAGCTCGGTTTTTTGCGCAAATTAAAAAGCACGTCCAGCACCGCCGTGAGCTATGAAGTGCAGCGTATTTTAAAAGCCTTTGTTGATGCACAATGGCTGGTTGATTTTGATGCCCGTTTGGCCACCTATCAAGCCCAATTAGCACTGGGTAACGCTGATGAATAAGATTGCTGAAGAACTAAATTTGGAATTAGATTTTATCAATGACGAAGCCCTCGCGGGCTTCCGTTTGCAGCGTCTAGAAGTGTTCAATTGGGGCACCTTTGATGCTCGCGTGTGGTCAATCGCGCCCGACGGTAAAAATACCCTGCTCACTGGCGATATTGGTTCGGGTAAGTCCACGTTGGTCGATGCCGTAACCACCTTGCTGGTGCCCGCTAATCGCATCGCGTACAACAAAGCCGCTGGTGCCGAAAACAAAGAGCGTTCGCTGCGCTCATACGTGCTCGGCCACTACAAATCCGAGCGCAACGAAATGAGCGGCAACGCCAAGCCAGTTGCCTTGCGCGACCATAATAATTACTCCGTCATTTTAGGCGTGTTTCATAATGCGGGCTTTGATCAAACCATCACGTTAGCCCAAGTATTTTGGATGAAAGATGCGCTGGCGCAGCCCGCACGGTTTTTTGTGGGCGCGGATAAAGCGCTGAGCATTGCCACTGACTTCGCTAATTTTGGCACTGACATCGCACAGCTGCGCAAGAAATTGCGTGCGTCCACCACTGCTGCACACCTTGAAATTTTCGACACCTTCCCGCCTTATGGCGCGTGGTTTCGCCGCCGCTTCGGCATTGAAAACGAACAAGCGCTTGAGCTTTTCCATCAAACCGTATCCATGAAATCAGTGGGCAATTTAACTGACTTTGTGCGCTCGCATATGCTGGAACCATTTGATGTAGAGCCCCGTATAAAGGCGCTCATCAGCCATTTTGATGATTTAACACGCGCCCATCAGGCGGTAATGTCGGCCAAGCGCCAAGTGGAATTGTTGACGCCACTCATCGCTGATTACGAACGCCACGGCGCGATGGTTTCGCACAACGATGTGCTGCGCGTTTGTCGCGAAGCGTTGCGCCCTTATTTTGCGGAATTAAAACTCGATTTACTCGACAAACACATTGCCAGCTTAATAGAAGATGCCACCAAGCAAACCACCCACATTGCTCGCCTTGAAGAAAAACGCAGCAATCAACGCGCCACTGAAGCCGACATCAAACGCAATATCGCCGAAAACGGAGGTGACCGTATTGAGCGGCTCTCCGCGCAAATTGGTGAAAAATCTATTCTGTTGCAGCAGCGCCAACGCAAGGCTGGCCGCTACGACGAATTAGTGCGTGGCGTGAATGAAGTTGCTGCCACCAATGCCACCGCCTTTATAACGCAACAGCAGGACTTTGCTGCGCAGGCAGACACCGCTGCTCACCATGAAAGTGCGCTGCAAAATAGCATTACCGAGCAAGGCGTAACGCTGCGCCAAGGCCAGCAAGAACACAACGCGTTGAGCGCTGAAATTACCAGCTTAAAAGCGCGACGCAACAACATTCCTGCCGACCAAATTGCCATGCGCACCGCACTGTGCGCAGCACTCAAACTTGATGCGCTCGACATGCCATTTGCCGGTGAACTATTGCAAATACAAGAGCAAGAGCGCGATTGGGAAGGCGCTGCTGAACGGCTTTTGCGCAGCTTTGGCTTGTCGCTGCTGGTGCCAGATGCGCATTATGCGCAAGTTGCGCAATGGGTCGACAGCACGCATTTAAAAGGCCGTTTGGTGTATTTTCGGGTGCGCGCAAAGCTACCGAACCGCAGCGACACGCCAGAGCTGCATCGTGATGCCTTGGCACGCAAAATCGCCATAAAAGAAGACTCACCCTTCTACGATTGGCTGGAACGCGAAATTGCCCACCGCTTTGATGTTGCTTGTTGCGCCACGCCAGAACAGTTTCGCCGCGAAACCCGCGCCATTAGCCGACAAGGCCAAATTAAAGCGCCAGGTGAGCGCCATGAAAAAGACGACCGCCATCGCTTAGATGATCGCAGCCGTTATGTTTTAGGCTGGAGCAACGCCGCAAAAATTGCCGCACTTGAAGGTCAGAAAAAAGTGTTGGAAGCTGGATTAGGCAAAATACTTAGCGCTATCAGCACAATCCAAACCGAGCAAAAAGCGCTTAAGCACAAACTTGATACCTACTCAAAACTCAATGAATACGCGGACTTCCAAGATTTAGACTATGAAACGATTGCGCTAGAACTAGCCCAACTTGCAGAAGAAAAGCGCCAGCTTGAAACCGCATCGGATGTGCTGAAGCAACTTACGCAACGCTTGTTAGAAGTAGCAGCTGAGTTACAAAAAACTGAAACCTTGCTCGACGAGCACAAAGGCAAACGCGCGAAGGCCGAAGCACGTCAAGCCGATGCGAGCGACGCGCGCGAGCAAACCCATGCGGTCATGCGCGCGCCCGACCACGCCGCACACGCTGCGTGGTTTAGCGGACTGGATGCGATGCGCGCTGAAAACACTGAAGCGCAGCCGCTCAAGCTGGATAATTGCGATTTGTATGAACGTGAAATGCGCGAAGATTTGCAGCGCAAAATTGATGGCGAAGAGCAAAAGCTAAAGCGCCTGCGCGATAAGATTATTCAGGCCATGGCGGCATATAAAGATGAATTTAAGCTTGAAACCGCTGAAATTGATGCCAGCATTGACGCTGGCTTTGAATACCGCACCATGCTGGCTAAACTCAGTGCCGACGACCTGCCGCGCTTTGAAGCCCGCTTTAAAGAATTGCTTAACGAAAACACCATTCGCGAAATAGCTAACTTCAACTCCCAACTCATGCGCGAGCGTGAAACCATCAAAGAACGCATCGCTAAAATCAATAATAGCTTAAGCAAAATTGATTACAACCTAGGCCGCTATATCGTTGTAGAAGCCCAAACAGCGCTTGATTCCGACATTCGTGATTTTCAAAATGAGCTCAAAGCCTGCACCGAAAGCGCACTTACGGGATCAGAAGATGCGCAGTATTCTGAAGTAAAATTTTTGCAAGTAAAACACATCATCGAGCGCTTCCGTGGCCGCGTGGGGCAAACTGAGCAAGACCGCCGCTGGACCAATAAAGTGTGCGACGTGCGTTGCTGGTTTAGCTTTGCTGCAAGCGAGCGCTGGCGCGAAGATGATACCGAGCATGAACACTATTCGGATTCAGGCGGTAAATCGGGCGGGCAAAAAGAGAAGCTCGCCTACACTATTTTAGCGGCAAGCCTAGCCTATCAATTTGGACTCGAATGGGGCGAAGTACGCTCCCGCTCGTTCCGTTTTGTGGTGATTGACGAAGCCTTTGGGCGCGGCTCGGATGAATCAGCTGAATATGGTTTGAAGCTATTTGCGCAGCTTAATTTGCAGTTGCTCATTGTTACGCCATTACAAAAAATTCATATCATCGAACCGCATGTTGCCAGCGTGGGCTTTGTGCATAACGAAGCCGGACGGGCATCTAAAATCCGCAACTTAAGCATCGCCGAATACCGCGCTGAAAAAGCCCGCGCTAACCTTTGAAAAACCGCATGAACTGGACATCTCCAGACGATTTAAAGGCGCAACTACAGCGCCACTGGAATAGCGGTGCGGCGCTGGCATCGCTCATCACGAGTGAAGTTATTTACCCGCTGCGCCTAACCTTAAAGCGCCCTACTTCGGCTGAAATTAGCACCCAGTTTGATGCAGTAAGGCAGTGGAATAGCAGCTTGCGCGCCCAGCCTAATTTACGGATTGAAATGCGTGAATTTAAGCACCGCGTGTTTGGCAATAATGCGCTAGCAGATACCGCGTGGGTTGATTCAATTGAAGATGCCGCCACGCTTATCGGCAAGCTAAGTGAAGTAAAAAAATTTAAAGCTCTAATTGCAACAACACAGCGACAGCCAGAATTTTTGCCTTACCTTGCGCAGCATCCGCTCGGTGTTTTAGCACTTGCTGCGCAATGGTCGCAAGTCATGGATATTGCTGCATGGATTAGCGCCAATCCGCAATCTGCCATTTATGCGCGGCAAGTGGATTTGGCGGGTGTGGATAGTAAATTTATTGAATCATATCAACGTGAAATTGCTAGCCTGCTTACGTTTTTAGACTCTAAAAAAGAGGCTGAAGACGCCCTATTATCGGGCGTCTTCAGCCTATCAAATGACACAAAAATCAGCCGTAATTTTATGCAAAAGCACGGATTTAAAGAGAAGCCCTTACGCGTTCGCTTTCGCATGTTAGACCTAGCACATGCTTTGTTTGCGTCCGATGGCACGCAAGACATCACCCTTGATGCGCACACCTTCGCCTCACTTAAGCTCAAAACGACACGCGTGTTTATCACCGAAAACGAAATAAATTTTTTAGCTTTCCCGGATGTTAAAAATAGTCTAGTTATTTTTGGCGCAGGGTATGGCTTTGATGCGCTGGCCAATATCAAATGGCTACACGAATGCGAAATTTATTATTGGGGCGACATCGACACCCACGGCTTCGCAATTTTAGATCAGCTTCGCAGCCATTTTAGCCACGTAAAGTCGCTACTGATGGACGAAGCCACCCTGTTTGCGCACCCATCGCAATGGGGCGTTGAGGCCAAGCCAGCGCAGCGAGATTTGCAGCACCTCACCGCGCCGGAAGCCGCGCTATACAACGATCTTCGCGATAATCGCCATGGCAAAAATGTGCGGTTGGAGCAGGAACGTATCGGCTTTGGCGTACTCACGCGGGCGCTAAAAGAAGTCTAAATTAAACTCGCCGCAATATTGATTGTCAGGGCCAGCACGGTAGTGTTAAACAGAAACGCCAACACGCAATGCACCAAGCCGACGCGACGCATTGATTTTGATGAAAATGCCACGTCGGCTGTTTGGCCGGACGTACCGATGACAAAAGAAAAATATAGAAAATCGGTGTAGTCGGGTGAGTTGTTAGCAGCGTCGTCGTCGGGAAACGTGAGACCGCCAGGCTTTCCCCGTTCGCACGCAACGTAATAATCATGAGCATAATGAAATGCAAAAATCATATGCGTGAACGCCCACGACGCTATGATGGAAACCGCTACAAGCCCTATATTCGCGGCTTTCAGCGTGCCGTCGAGTTGCTTAACAAGTACCAGTTCGGCAAAAATTGCCGCTAAACTTGCGACTGCCGCGCATACCGCCACAATCAAAATTACCCATTGCCCTTCGTCCTCAGCCAATGCGCGCTTACGCATATGCGCGTGACTTGATCGCGCCACCATCACAATGCCTAGCAGCCTGTCGGACTATGGCTAAATCGGCTCAAATCTCGCCTGCGCGACCCATATTTCACTCATTTTTTAGTCAATATGCTCGATATTGACGTAAAAAATGAGCAAAATCTGGCTCGGCGCAGCCAAAATTTGATTCCGATTGCCATAGTCCGACAGGCTGCTAGCAATACATACAAACACGCTGTGATATTCCAACTGATGATTAACCGCGTACTTTGTTGCGGGATGACGCTTGTAGGCAGCAGCCAATAGCCCGCGAAGCCGGCCAGCACGGCCACCACTAATCGCGGACGGGCGCGGATTTGGCGAATGAAAAAACTTTTAGAAAGCAGCAAGTTCAGCATTTGAGTACCCAATGTTTAACTTCTCTAAGACCAACGCATCCAACGAGTGTACCGCGCCAAACCATTGCGGACATTTCGCAACCATAAGTACCGCGCCGCTCGTCCGCTGCGCGGCCGTGCAATTGCAGAGTAGGTCGCTTTGCGGCGCGTCATGCCACCGACGGTGCGCTTAAGCAAAATCAAAACGCACTGTTCAGCGCCTAATCGTGTCTTTAGTCACTTTTTATCCTGCGTGATAGTTTCAACCCAAAAATAGCGATAATCAAAGGTCGGCACTTTAAACACGCTAGCTTCAACGCCGCCCACGCCATTTTGGCAAACCACTTGACACACTTATAAGGAAACTATTATGAAAAAATCAGCCGCCTTACTACTCAGCCTAAGCTTAGCTTTCAGCTCCAACGCCTTCGCCATCGGTGCCATCGCCGTTGACGACAGCGCAGGCGATACCGAACCGGGTTACGGCATTTCTGTAGGTGAAGAAACTGAAGCCGCCGCCAAAAAGGCCGCGTTAAAGTTATGCAAATCCGCAGGCAACGACAACTGCAAAGTAGTAGGCTGGTTTAAAACCTGCGGCGCCTATGCCTCATCGAAAAAATACTACGGATACGGCTTTGGTGCCACGAAAGCTACTGCCACCAAAGCGGCGCTTGAAATGTGCGGTCAAAATAGCTGCACCATCGTCACAACCGAATGTGAAGACTAGGCTTTCCCTAGGAAAAATTTAGCCTTGATGCCACTATTTGCGAAGGCATTTAGGCTGTATATTATCGACTGTCGTCTCCGCGACAAATAACACTTCAAAGGGAATAATCATGGATGATTCAAGCGCAGCAAGCATGGGAATGGGTGGCATGTTGTTTATGCTGGTATTTATAGCCCTGATGATCGCGTCACTGTGGAAAGTATTTACCAAAGCCGGTGAACCTGGTTGGGCAGCAATCGTACCAATTTACAACACAATCGTAATGCTGAAAATTGCGGGTAAACCTTGGTGGTGGTTTATTTTGATGCTGATCCCATTAGTGGGTCTAATCATTACGATTATGGCTGTCGTTGCCCTAGCTAAAAACTTCGGCAAGGGTGTTGGATTTGCGATTGGTCTAATCATATTGCCATTCATATTTTTCCCGATTCTGGCATTTGGTGACGCTACCTACTTGGGCAGCTCGGCAAGTTAAGTTAAGTTATAAATTTTTACCGCTTCAAGCCGTTACCTCAATAAAAAAACAGCCCCAAGACGCCCTATTTTAGGGCATCTTGGGGCATAATTTTGACCGGTAAAAACGCAATTACTGCCGCAACCCGACGCTGTTGGGAGGCCGCCTGCTTCGCCAATACGCATCCAAACTCTGCTGCCGTGCGTAACTACTCTATCTACGCGGCCAGCAATCATCGTCCCTGTTTTATAGCCTAGTTTGTTTCACCCCCTTTCGTCGCAATATAATTGCACAACAAAAACCACACTACTTCGCCTACATGCCTCTAAAAACGTTGCTGCTGTTTAACTACGACTGGGACTGCGACGGCTACAACCGCCATTGCGCGACGCACGCCTACACGCACGCGGGATTTGATTTATTTAGTTTTCCAAGTAACGCCAACTTAATCCGCTTTGATTTAGACCGTTTTGTAACCCGCTTAGCCAAGCAAGCAAAAGCACAAAACATCACCGCCGTGACGTCGCAAAACGAGCAATTTGGCGCATTGGCGGCGGCGTTACTGGCCGAAAAAATGGGCTGGCCGGGCACGAGCCCAGCGGCTGTGGTGGCCTGCCAGCACAAACTTTATGCGCGCGAAGTTTTGCAGCGCGTAGCGCCTGAAGCCAACGTAGTTTTTGGTCGTCTGCCTTACACCTATGGCGCAAAAATCGACAGCAGTTTGCCTACAGGCTTGAGCTACCCCGTGTTCGCTAAGCCAATAAAAGCGGCCTTCTCTGTGCTAGCGCGAATGATTTACAACCAAACCCAAATGCATGACCACACCCGCTTCGGCGTGTATGAACGCTGGGTAATTGAACGCCTAGTAGAGCCATTTAATCGCGTCGCAAATCGTTTGCTACCTGATGCTGGCAGCGCGCACAGCCTAATTTTAGAACAACCCGCATGGAACGCCGAGCACCCGCTGCCGCAATACAGCCTGGATGGCGTAGCCTACGCAGGCGAAATTAAACCGATCGGCGTAGTCGATAGCATCATGTATCCAGGCACGCAATCCTTCATGCGCTTTGACTATCCAACGCAATTAGCGCCCGCCGCACAATGCCAAGCGTTAAATATTGCCACCAAGTTTTTAAATGCCATCGGCTTTACCCACGGCATTTTCAATATGGAATTTTTTTATGACGACGTCACACAAAAATTAACCGTAATTGAATTTAATCCGCGCATGGCGTCGCAATTTGCTGACCTTTATTTGCGTGTCGACGGACGTGATTTATACGCCATGGCATTAAGCTTGGCGCACGGCGAAAATCCGTGGCAAGTGCCTGTAGAAGCCCCAACGGCGGGCGCTTCGGCTAGTTTTGTCTATCGTGAGTTTGCTGAAAACGTCATGCCGCCCACGCCAACGGCTGCTGCACTTGCGCAACTAAAAGCGCAGTTTCCAGATCACTTGCTGATGCACTTTCCAAAAGACGGCCATTCACTAAAACGCGACTTTAAATGGCTTGGCAGTTATCGCTACGGCATTCTGCACTTGGGTGGAGCTGATGCAGCTGACTTACGCGCGCGTTGCGAGGCCGCCAGCGCAACGCTAAATTGGCCTGCACCGTATTTTGAAACTAATGTACACCACGCATTAGCGCCTACTGAATCCAGTTTAATCAACGCTTTAATTACGCAAACACAAAGGCTATCTACATGAACCAAAGTTTAAAAAATTCTGCAAGAAACATCGCGGCGATGGCCGTATTTATTGGCTTTACAGCCCTTGGTGGTTGTACAGCAATGAACGCCCAAAACCCAACCGGTGCCCTGAAGCCGTCGAATGTGACCACCGATTCTGAAGGCGTTGCGTTGATGCTAAAAGGTGCGGACGTAGTCGCCTACTTTACGCAAAACAAATTTCTTCCCGGCCAAACGCAATTTCAAAGCACGTATGAAAACGTAATTTTCCGCTTCTCCAGCGCTGAGCATAAAACCCTATTCGACAAAGAACCCACCAAATATTTACCGCAGTACAACGGCTTTTGCGCCAATGGCGTGGTGTACGGCATTCCGTGGGGGGGGGACGCGGACACCTTCAAAATGGTCAACGGCAAACTCTATATTTTTGGCGGTGCTGGCTCACGCGATGGCTGGAATTTAGATGAAGCTAAAAACATGGCCTTAGCGGATAAATATTGGAACGAAGAAATTAAAGACAGTAATAGCTTTGTTCAGCGCTCAAAACGCATGGTCATGCGTGTGCCGCACTACAAAAGTGGTGAAGCATTAGCGGCTGAAGTAGCGGCAGCGAAGGCAAAATCGTAATTTTAAATGCCTTGGAGGTGCCCAAAAATAGGGCATCTTCAAGGCATTGCTAATGGGAAATTGTATGACACAAACGGCCCTCAACGCGTCACCAGCAGCCAACAATTTGGCCTCTGCGCAATTGCTGCAACGCTTTACGCAAGTGCGTGCGTGCACCGAGGCACTCGCCGCACCCGTATCCGAAACGCTCGCCAACGCACAGGCCATGCACGATGCGAGCCCGTTGAAGTGGCATTTAGCGCACACCAGTTGGTTTTTTGAAACCTTTGTTTTGGCGGCGTACGCACCCGCTTATGTGGCCTATGACGCTGAATTTAAAGTGCTGTTTAATTCTTACTACAACGCCGTGGGCGACAAGCATCCGCGCGCGAAACGCGGCGAAATTAGCAAGCCTGATTTAGCCGCCGTGCTGCAATATCGAAAGCACGTTACCGCTTGCGTAGCAGCACTGCTTGAAACCTCGTTGCCAGTAGAAGCAATTTCCCTGTTGCGGCTGGGCTGCAACCATGAAGAACAGCATCAGGAGCTTATCCTCACCGACCTTAAATATTTGCTCGCCCATCAACCGCAGCAACCCGCCTACCAAGCTCGCTGGCCACTGGTGGCCGTGCAAATGCAAGCGCCGCGCTGGCATGGCTATAAAGGCGGCCTAGTTGAAATCGGCCATGCTGGTGACCAGTTTGCCTTTGACAATGAACTGCCTCGCCACCGCGTATTTTTAGAAAATTTTGAGCTCGCAACTTATCCAGTAAGCCACGGCGATTTTGCAGAATTTATTGCAGGTGGCGGCTATACGCGGCCAAATTTATGGCTCTCACTCGGCTGGGATTGGGTCAACGCCAACAAAATCGGCACCCCACTCTACTGGCAGAACCACGGCACCGATGTAGCGCCCAACTGGCACACCTTCACCCTTCACGGCGCCGTACCTATCGAAGCCAACACCCCCATCTGCCACATTAGCTATTTCGAAGCCGACGCCTACGCGCGCTGGTGCGGCGCACGCTTACCTACCGAAGCCGAGTGGGAATATGCCGCTACGCAAATAAATATCGACGGCAATTTTATTGAATCCGGTGCCCTGCACCCGCTGTCACTACGCGAAGAAACATGCGCCAATCAACCGCAACAAATGTACGGCGACGTATGGGAATGGACCGCCAGCGCCTACCTGCCTTACCCAAAATTTAAGACGGCCGAAGGTGCAGTTGGCGAATACAACGGCAAATTTATGTGCAATCAATTTGTGCTCAAAGGCGGCTCCTGCGCCACCCCAAAAGCACACATCAGACCAAGCTACCGCAACTTCTTTCCACCGGAAGCAAGATGGCAATTTAGCGGACTGCGCTTGGCGCGGGATGTGGAATGAGCGGCACCCACCCGTAACTTGCGCCCCGCTATCAAAAAACGCTGTAGGGGCGCTCTGCGTGCGCCCTCGTGGAGCGGGGATGGCGCTTGCTGGTGTGGATGGCTTTCGCACACTGCGGTTTCGTGGGTTTGGGTTTGCGGTTGCTATTTCAGGTACCGCGCTTCGCTGCAACCGCCCCCCCCTTCCTAACCTGCCAACCTCTCTCCCTCGAGGGACGAGGGGCTTTTGGGCGGGATTGACTTTGATACTGAGGCAATTTTCTATCGTCAAATAGGCTGTAAACGCCCTATTATCGGCCATCTTCAAGGCAGCACCGCAGCATTTAAGACGCCATTTTACGCCTTGCAAAGAAGCTTATCGCATCCACCAGCGCTACCAAAATCAGCATCGCAATCAAAATAGAGCTGGTCTCACTCATTTGAAACAGGCTCATGTGATAGCTCAACATTTGCCCTAATCCCCCCGCGCCGACCACGCCCAACACCGCTGCGGCACGAATGTTGTTTTCCCAGCGGTACAGGGTGTAGCTCATGAGCTGCGGCAGCACTTGGGGCAGTGTGGCGTACAGAAACACGCTCACGCGCCCTACCCCGCGCACGCGTAGGGCGGTGGCGGAATCGGGAGGGGCGTTTTCTATGGCTTCGGCAAATAGGCGGCCTAATACGCCTGCTGTGTGCAGGGCTAGTGCCAAAGTGCCCGCCAACGGGCCTAAACCTGCGCAGATGAGTAGCAAGGTTGCCCATACTAGCTCTGGAATACTGCGCAGCGCGTTTAAAATCAGTCTTGTCGCGTATCGCAATGCCGCGCGCGCTTTGGTATCGCCTGCCTGCGTTCGGCTGGCGGGAAGCGACAGCACCAGCCCAAGTGCGACGGCCAACAAGGTGCCAACAGCGGACATCGCTAAGGTTTCAATGGCTGCAAAAAATACTTTTGATACAAATTTTGGGCGAACATCGGGGGACAATAACTCGCTTATAAACATACCCATTTTGGCCAAGGCGTCACTTGAAAAAAACTGCGCCCATTTTAAGTCAAGCGAATAAAAGCTTAAGCCCACCAACACCAGCAGCCCTGCCACAAACCAACAGGCTTTGCAGCGCGCATCAAATAGCGGCGGCGGTAGGCGGTAGGTTTCGTTTGCCGCTTGTAGAATTGGCGGCTTCATCCGAGCGCCTTTCTGAGCAATGCGGATACCCAATCTGCAAACCACACCAGCGCCATAAACACGAGCAACATCGTGGCAACTTCAGCACCGTTAAATGCCTTCATCGACGCATCAAGCATTTGCCCCAAGCCACCCGCGCCAACAAAACCTAATACGGCCGAGCTTCGTATTGCGCATTCCCAACGGTACACGGTGTAGCTCGTAAGCTCGGCCGCATTTTGCGGGAGAAGCCCGTAAAATAAGGCTTGCAGCCGGCTTGCACCGTTGCGTAGCAGCGTGTTTGTGGTGTGGGCTTCGCCGCTTTCTAAAATTTCTGCGTACACTTTACCCAACATGCCGCCGTAGGTGAGCGCAATGGCGATCACGCCCGCCGTGGGTCCTAAGCCCACCACGCGCACAAATATTAGCGCCCAAATTAGCTCGGGCACGCTGCGCAACACAATCATGATCCAACGCAAAATTTGTCGGATGATTCTAGGCCACAAGCCCATACGTCCGGCCAGTGCAGAAATAGATAATGCCTGCACCGAAAGTAGCGCTAACGGCACTGCAATTACCAACGCCAAGGTGATGCCAACTGTCGCGATTGCTACGGTGCGCCATGCGGCTACGGCAACTTCCAATAAAAAATCAGAGGATGTTTTAGGTGGAAAAAAATCACCTAAAAATTGCATGGCGGGTTTTAAATTGCCCGCTTCAAATATTACCCATGGCTTAAATTCGCTACTCACCAGCATCGGCCACAGCAACACACATGCGGCTATAAACCAGACAACACGGGGCTTCCAAGCGGGGTCATGTCTTGCGGGGGCGAGTGTGGCTTGCACAAACAACTAGCGTAAATGCAACGCGGGTGGCACGCACGATGCTGATTGAAAGCTTTCAGGCACTGCAAATTCTGCCAGCGGTGCGGCTTGCGTTAGCTCATCTAAATGCTGTGCGTATAAATCATGCAGGCGTTGTGGGGTTACCTGTGCTGCCGGTAAATCAAACACCACTTCGCCATCACGCATGCCAACTATTCGCGGAAAATTCTTCAGCGCCATTTCAACATGATGCAAAGTGCAAACCAAGGTAGCACCGCGTTCCTGTGCAAAACTAGTTAAGGTTTTAATGGCTTGCTCGGCTCTGGCAGGATCAAGCGCTGATAATGGCTCGTCCACTAATAGCAACGTCGCTTTGCACGCTAATATGCGCGCAAGCCCCACCCGCTGGCGTTCTCCACCTGACAGGCGATCAACGCGATCAAATAATTTTTCGCTTAAATCAAAGCGCGCAAGGGCTGAATCTGCCAACGCAATATTGGCGGGATAAAACAAACTTTTTAAGCTTGCCCAAAAACTCAAATGCGGCAACAGCCCCGCCAACACTGCCGTTACGACCCGCTGCCGTGGTGGCAACGGTGGCACTTGGGGCGCTAAAAATAACTGCCCGCGCAATTGCTTTAATTGCGCAGCATTTACCGCCCACGGATTTTCTTCACCCAATTGCAAGCCACCCGTCGCCGGACGCAACGCGCACGCTAAGGTGTGCAGCAGCGTTGTTTTGCCAGCACCGGACGGCCCAATAATAGCAACTTGCTCGCCCGCAGCCACGCGTAGGGACACGTGGCGCATCGCAGGCGGCGCGCTAAGTGCCGCCTGCGGATGCCTTGCAGATGCTTGATTTAGCTGAATCTGCACCAGTTTTTACTTCAACAATCCTGCACTTTTTGCAGCGGCTTCAATACCTTTGTAGTTCTCGGCTTTAGTAGCTACAAAACGCGTGGCGCGCTGCACATCGAGCACTTCTTTGCCTTCTGGCGTGGCTTTATCAAGCGCCAAAAATGCCTTAGTGATTTTCTCGCGCATCGCTACTGGCATGTCTGCGTGCACCGTCCAGTTGTAGTCGTAGTAAGCCGGCGTGGTGTAAAACACGCGCACTTTGGTGGTATCTACTTTTTTATCGTTGACAAACTTTTCCCATACCGAAATATTGAGCGCGCCTGCATCCACTTTGCCTGCGGCAACCGCAGCAATAGTGGCATCATGCGCACCAGAAAATGCAATACGCTTTAAGTCGGTATCAGGATCAATTTTGGCGCCCATCAAAAAGCTGCGCGGCATTAAATGGCCAGATGTGCTGGAAGCTGAACCAAAGCTTAATGTTTTACCTTTAAGATCGGTAAGGGCATTGATCGCAGCATCAGTGGTAATAAAAACCGACTTAAATTTTTCATCTTCTTCACGCTGCACCAACGGTATCGCCTTGCCACCAGAGCGCACATTGGCTTGCACAAACGTAAAGCCACCAAACCAAGCCATTTCTACTTGCTTGTTCGCCAGAGCTTCAACGGCAGCGGCATAGTCGGAAACGGGCGTGTATTCTACTTTCATGCCCAATTTTGCTTCTAAATACTTCACCAATGGCGCGGCTTTGCGCGCTAATTCGGTTGGTGATTCATCTGGAATCGCGGTGATACGAAATACGTTTTGGCTCGATTGGGCAAACGCTGCGCCCGATATTGCCAAAAGTGAAGCTACAACCAATGATTTACAGATAAAGCGACGCATAAAAATTCCTTGTTAAAAAATAAATTACCACACCTGCTATTTTCGCAGAAAAGGCACGTGAATGCCGCATAATCGGGCGTTGAACGCGTAAAATAAAACCAAATCATTACGCATCTAAAACGCCATTTCACCCGTACCCACAATGTACTCGCTGACAGCTCCCGTACATTATCTAATCATTAAAACAATCATTTTCTATCTATGTCCGATCTACGTTTTTACGACCTTCACACCGCTAATCCTGCTCGCATTGCCGACGAACTTATCATCGGCTTAACTTCACCCCGCGCTTGGACTTCCCCCAAATATCTATACGATGCGCTGGGTTCGCGATTGTTCGATGCGATTACTGAGCTACCTGAATATTATCCAACGCGTACCGAAGCCAGCATATTTAAAACCAATGCCGCCGATATTGCGGCCACCCTGCCGAAAGCCGCGTGTTTAATGGATTTCGGCGCGGGTAGTTGTAGCAAAGCGGTATCGCTGTTTCCCAGTTTGCAGCCTGCAAGCTATGTGGCACTAGATATTTCAACCGACTATTTGCGTGGGGTTTTAACTGCAATTTCAAAGCAGCACAGCACCATGCAAATAGCGGGTGTGGGCATTGATTTTGCTGATGCGCTTGACCTACCCGCGCCACTGTTAGCAGAAATTAATGCTTTGCCGCTGGTGGCTTTTTATCCAGGTTCAAGCATTGGCAACTTTAACTACGATGAAGCCCATGCGTTTTTAACGCGCGTGCAAAGCCTGTGTCGCAATGCGGCTGGGGGCAGCGGTATTTTA
>JAYUOW010000201.1:0-11754 GCA_043760555.1 Betaproteobacteria bacterium | reverse complement strand
CAATTTTTTGATGCGCGATAGGGCGCGGGTTTCGATGGTGCCGAACTTGGTGAAGTCAATATGCGGCATTTCTGGGAACGCAAAGCTGCCGCCACCGGATTTTGCGGCTGGTTTTGCAAGCTCGGTTTTAACAAAAAGCTGAATGTCTTCTTTGGAAATACGGCCTTTTCGTGCCGTGCCTTTTACGCGGGTAAGGTCTACACCGAGCTCGCGTGCAAAAGCCCGCATGGAGGGCGACGCGTGCGCGCGGGCGGTAGCGCCTACGTGGGTGCCTGCGTTGCTGGGTGTTGTAGGTGTAGGCGTAGGCGTTGGCGCTGGCGCGAGGGCAACCGCGACTGGTGCAGCAGGAGCGGGTGCTACTGCAACCGGCGCAGGTGCCACAGCGGGTGCTGCCACAGGTGCCGTCACAACAGCATCCGCTGTTGCTTCTAGCACCAACACCAATGCGCCCATCGACACTTTATCGCCCAGCTTTACTTTGATTTCGCGCACGATGCCCGCGTGCGACGCGGGTACTTCCATCGTTGCTTTGTCGCTTTCAAGCGCGACCAATGATTGTTCTTTGGCAACGGTGTCGCCCACTTTTACCAAAATTTCAATCACCGGAATGTCGGTGAAGTCGCCGATGTCGGGTACTTTTACGTCAACTAGATTTGCCACGCAAATCCTCCTTATATTTTTAGTGCTGCACGCGGTTTAGCGCGTGCAGCACACTGTGTTTCGACTTAAGCCTAAACAGTCCAAGGCGCAGGTTTGGTGGTGTCGATGCCGTATTTTTTGATTGCATCCGACACGACGGACATCTGAATTTGCCCTTCGTCAGCCAGCGCTTTGAGTGAGGCAATCACCACGTAATAGCGATTGACTTCAAAGAACTTACGCAGTTGTTTACGCGTATCGGAACGGCCAAAGCCATCGGTACCCAGCGTGACAAATTTACGGTCGTTGATGTAGGGACGAATTTGCTCAGGGAAGCTGCGCATATAGTCAGTAGACGCAATGGCAGGACCACGACGGCCTTTGAGCAGCTGCGAGACATACGAAGGCTTTTGCGCTTCTTGCGGGTTGAGCAGGGCTTGGCGTTCGGCCGCCATGCCGTCACGACGCAGCTCAGTAAAGCTAGTGCATGACCAAATATCGCTGACAACACCCCAATCAATTTCTAGCAATTCTGCCGCCGCAATCACCTCACGGAAAATCGAGCCTGAACCCATTAACTGCACGCGCGGCTTCTTGGTTTCTTTCGATTCACGGAACAAATACATACCCTTCAAAATGCCCGCTTCTGCACCCTGCGGCATGGCCGGATGGGTGTAGTTTTCATTCATTACGGTGACGTAATAAAAGATCGTCTCTTGCTTTTCGTACATGCGATGCATGCCGTTTTGCATAATCACGGTAAGCTCGTAGGCAAACGTTGGATCGTAAGAAATACAGTTGGGGATAGTGGCCGACATTAAGTGCGAATGGCCGTCTTCGTGTTGTAAACCCTCGCCGTTTAGGGTAGTACGGCCTGATGTGCCGCCCAATAAAAAGCCACGCGCTTGCATATCGCCCGCTGCCCATGCTAAATCGCCGATGCGTTGGAAGCCAAACATGGAGTAAAAAATGAAAAAAGGAATCATGTGCTGGCCGTTATTGGCATAGCTTGATCCTGCCGCCATCCATGAGCAAAATGCACCCGCTTCGTTAATGCCTTCTTGCAAAATTTGGCCGGTTTTAGCTTCCTTGTAGAACATTAATTCGCCAGAATCTACCGGCTCATAAAGTTGTCCCACGCTGGAGTAAATTCCTAATTGACGGAACAAACCTTCCATACCAAAGGTGCGTGATTCGTCAGCCACAATCGGCACCAATAATTTGCCGATTTCTTTGTCGCGCGTCAACGCCGTAAAGAAACGCACAAACGCCATCGTGGTAGAAATTTCGCGTTCTTCGGTGCTTGCCATCAAGTTTTCAAAGCTCGATAACGGCGGCACTTTTAGCGGGTCAATTTTATGGTGGCGCACCGGCATAGAACCACCCAATTTCTCCCGTGCAGCCCGCATATATTGAAGTTCTGGGCTATCTTCTTTGGGGCGATAGAAGGGCGTATCGGCAATGACGTCATCAGAAATTGGGATATTAAAGCGGTCGCGGAAGGCTTTTAGCGCATCGACGTCCATCTTTTTTTGTTGGTGCGTAATGTTCAAGCCTTCGCCCGCTTTACCCATGCCGTACCCTTTGATGGTTTTGGCAAGAATGACCGTTGGCTGGCCCTTATGCGTAGTGGCTGCAGCGTACGCCGCATACACCTTGTAGGGGTCATGGCCGCCACGATTTAAGCGCCAAATATCGTCATCCGACATGCTGGCAACCATCTTTTCAAGCTCAGGATATTTGCCAAAAAAATGCTTGCGCACATACGCGCCATCGCGCGCTTTGTAGTTTTGATATTCGCCATCCACCGCTTCCATCATGCGGCGTTGCAGCAAGCCATCGTTGTCACGCGCCAATAGCGGATCCCAATAGCGACCCCAAATAACTTTGAGAACGTTCCAGCCTGTGCCACGGAAATCAGCCTCAAGCTCTTGAATAATTTTGCCGTTGCCGCGCACGGGACCATCAAGGCGCTGCAAATTACAGTTGACGACGAAAATGAGATTGTCCAAGTTTTCGCGCGCAGCGAGTGCGATGGCACCTAAAGATTCCGGCTCGTCCATCTCGCCGTCACCCATGAAGGCCCATACTTTGCGGCCTTCCGTGTTTTGAATGCCGCGATTGTGCAAATACTTTAAAAACCGCGCCTGATAAATCGCTTGAATTGGACCCAAGCCCATCGATACCGTGGGGAACTGCCAAAAATCGGGCATCAGCCACGGATGCGGATAACTAGAAATACCTTTACCGTCCACTTCACGACGGAAGTTTTCAAGATGGTCTTCGGTGAGTCGACCCTCTAAAAATGCGCGGGCATAAACACCGGGGGCAGAGTGACCTTGCATGAATACCATGTCGCCGCCATGGGTTGCGGAAGGCGCATGCCAAAAGTGGTCGAAACCCACGTCGTATAAGGTTGCAGCTGATTGGAAGCTGGCAATATGGCCGCCAAGTTCGGAATTTTCACGATTGGCGCGGAGCACCATTGCAACAGCATTCCAGCGGATAAGCGAGCGAATACGATGCTCAATTTCTGGGTCACCAGGCGGGGAAGTTTCTTGCGCCGTGGGAATTGTGTTGATGTAGGCGGTGTTAGCAGAGTAGGGCAAATACGCACCAGAGCGACGCGCTTTATCTACCAACTGCTCCAATAAAAAATGGGCGCGCTCGGGGCCATGGGCCTCCAAAACGCTTTCCAAAGATTCAAGCCATTCCCGAGTTTCCTGGGGGTCGAGATCGTTTTGCAAAAAGGCGGGGTGGTCCATATGCTCCTCGTTAGCTACTTATTTTTTGACAAGCCGTAATTAGAACCCAAATGTTGCAAAACTACAATAAAAGGCGAAACCCAAAGCCACATTTTTTGGCGGAATTGCTTTGTCTAGGAGCCAAAATTGCCACAAAAAAAAACTTATCGGCGTTAAATCGTAGAATTTACGCGAAGTAGGGTTAAAATACTGAGTATAAACAAAGGCTTGCGAGAGTTTCTCGGCGTGGTTCCTTAAAAAACTTTTTTAAGTTATTATATTTGTTGGTGTTAAGCAAAAATTTGGACTGAAAGCGGCTTGCCGTTGTGGTTTTGCGTTGATGCATCTACACTAGCGACAACTTAGTTGTATGCATGTAATGTTTAATTTACAAGCACGAAATAGTTTAGATTGACGGAAATTTGCTGCAGACCGCGTAATAGTGAACGAAAACAACACAAATCAGGTACTTCCGCACACAAAAGAAGATTTACGTATTCACGATTTTCGATTCTGAGCGTATATTGCAGGATGATGCGTGCGTTTTGATGCAGTGCATTACGTCGGTGTAAAAAATGATCGCGTGGGCTCGTTTATTGCTTCCGGATATTGGTTTAAGCGAGCGGCGCTTCGTATTAGTTGTGTCGGAGTCTTGGCAATTTGATAAGTAGAAGATGAAAAGTAGGGCGCATTTGAGCGTGTAATGGTTCACTCGTACGCAGGGTTTGGTTTAAATTGACGCGAAATAGTGCGCAATTTGAAAGCGTTTTAATAAAGAGAAGGTCGTGGGAGGCCTAGTGGTTTTAACACAAGCTCTGCAAATTGTGAGCATGACTGACCCAGGAAGAGTTCGGGGTCATAATGAAGATTGCGTCGAGGCTCGGCCTACGGCAGGTATCATTGTGCTCGCCGACGGAATGGGTGGTTATAACGCTGGCGAAGTGGCAAGCGGTATGGCTACGTCGTTGATCTGCAACGGTTTGGCAGATCAGTGGAACATAAAAGAAGTGAGTAAGCTACATCGCGACAAGTCTTCGGAAAAATCGCAAAATTTAATTCGTGATCAGGTCGCGACGACGAACGCCGCAATTTTTGATGCTTCGCAGCGCGATCCCCAATGCGCCGGTATGGGTACAACGCTAGTAGCGTGCTTGTTTCATGATAATTTTTTGACGGTAGGCCACATCGGTGATTCACGGCTTTATCGGATGCGCAATGACACATTAGAACAAGTTACGCGCGACCATTCGCTGCTGCAAGAACAAATTGATTCTGGATTAATTACGCGGGAAGACGCGCGGTCATCGCATAACAAAAATTTAGTGACGCGCGCCTTAGGCATTGACCCGGAAGTAGAAACAGAAATACATAGCTACGAAGTGCAGGTGGGTGATTTGTATCTACTTTGCTCGGACGGATTAAATGACATGATTGAGGATGAAGAAATTCAGATGACCTTGATTGCGTTACGTTCAAATTTAGAATTAACCGCGCAGCAGTTGGTGCAGGCGGCAAATGATGCTGGTGGGCGCGATAATATTTCAGTGGTTTTGGTTCGGGTTGTGAGTGATTTTTCAGTACCACGCGGGTTGATGGCGCGGGTAAAATCGTGGTTTGGCTAGCCTGCTTTGCTGGCTATCAAATTTAATGTATGAATGCAGTATCTATAACAGTTTCCAACGCGGTTTGCGGTTTAGTTGTAGCACTATCTACAGCTTCGGCAACGCGTAATTTCGGGGATTTAGCGCTATGGCAAAACTAATTTTAAGTGTTGACGGTACAGTGTTGAAGGAAGTTTCTTTAAACAAGGAACGAACCATGCTGGGCCGCAAACCACATAACGACATTCAGGTTGATAACTTAGCGGTTTCAGGCGAACACGCCGCCATTATCACTATCTTGAATGATTCGTTTATTGAAGACTTAAACAGCACCAATGGCACGTTGGTGAATGGCAAGCCAATTAAAAAACATTTCTTGCAAAACAATGATGTGATTGAAATTGGTAAGCACAAACTCAAATATTTTAACGATGCGCCCGTAGCGGCTGCGTCTAATGATTTTGAAAAAACCATGATCATCCGCAAGCCGGCAGCTTCAGCCGCTGCACCTGTTGCAGCGGCCTTAGCGGGCGGCTTGGCAGATTTGCAAGCAGCAGCGAAGTCAACGCCAGTAGCAGCACCGGTCGCCGCCGCGCCGATCGCACCAATACAAGCAGCCTCTGCGCCGTCCCCCGCAGCCGCAACGGCCGCAGCGCACTCCAGTATGCGTGAAGCCGCGATTCAAGTGCTATCAGGCGCTGCCGCAGGCCGCACGCTTGATTTGGTTAAAACATTGACGACCGTCGGAAAGCCTGGTTTACAAGTCGCTGTGATTACGCGTCGACCCAATGGTTTTTTTATCACCCACGTTGAGGGCGCTAATTTCCCGACGGTGAACGGTGTTGCATTAGGCGGGCAAGCTAGCCAGCTAAGCGATCACGATTTGGTGGAAATTGCTGGGATTAAGATGGAGTTTTTCTACAAGCCTTAGACGCGCCCCGGCCGCAGTTTTGCGGCCTTGATGTGCTGTCTGTATTGAAACGCCGGTTAAGTTGCAAATCGCACCACTAGTCAAGTTTGCAAGGGCAAAGTGTGCGATGTGCCATATTCTTTTCTTGGCTTAGTTTGGATGATGTGTGATGCAGATGTTTTGGTGGATTTTCCCCAAAAGTAGCTAGGCAGGTTTTGTTTCTTAGTCCAAACAACGCGGGTTTTTCCTTCAGATGCGTATAAAAATACTAGGGTGTAGCGGCGGAATTGGCGGTTCGCTGAGAACCACAGCCATTCTTGTCGATGATGACATCCTAGTTGATGCGGGAACCGGTGTGGGTGATCTACCCATTGATGCACTAGCAAAAATCGACCATATTTTTGTTACGCATGCGCATCTTGACCACATCACCAGTATTCCTTTTTTGGTTGATACTGTTTGCTGGATGCGCGATAAACCGCTGACTATTCACGCCACCGCGGCGACATTGCAAGTGCTAAAAGACCATATTTTTAACTGGAAAATTTGGCCTGATTTCTCGCAAATTCCCGATGCGGAATCGCCATTTATGGCCTTCAAAGAGGTTGTAGTTGGTCAAACCGTCAATCTTGCGGGGCGGAAATTTACGCCGATTCCTGCTAATCACGTCGTACCAGCCGTTGGTTATCTTATTGATAGTGGTCGTGGTAGCTTTTTGTTTAGCGGCGACACCAGCGTAAACGATGCGCTTTGGAAAGTTGCCAACGAAACCGCAAATTTGAAGTACTTAGTAATAGAAACGGCGTTCTCGAATAAAGAACGCGACATCGCCATTGCCTCCAAACATTTATGCCCAAGCATGCTGGCATCTGAGCTTTCAAAGCTTACGCAAAAAGTGGAGGTTTATATTACGCATCTAAAGCCTGGCGAAGTGCAGTTAACCATGGCTGAAATAGAAACAGATGCGGCTAAATGGAATCCTAAAATGCTCGAAGCTGGGCAAGTATTTGAAGTCTAGTTGCAGCATCATTTGGTGCGCACTAATTTATGAGGCTTACCGAACATGAGCGCAGTGCTTGAGCCCAAAGCGGGAGCGGGTAATCCCGTCGCGGATATTTCGACAAAACTGGCATTTTCGAAAAAACTGCAAACCGTAACTAACCGAATTCACTCTACGGCAAACGTGGATGAAATTATGCTGGATGTCACCCGCGATATTTGTCAGTTATTTGATGCAGATCGGTTAACGATTTACACCACGTCTGAAGATGGTCAATCTATCGTTTCCAAGATTAAGTCCGGTCTAAATTCCTTTAAAGATATCAAGCTACCGCTGTCGGAAAATTCGATTGCTGGATGTGCGGCACTCAACCGTCGCTTCATGAACATCCAAGATGTTTATGATGATGCCGAGCTCAAAAGTTTCTCGCCAAATTTAGCGTTCTTAAAAGCAGTTGATCAGCGCACGGGCTACCGCACCAAGCAAATGATGGTAGCGCCCATTGTCAGCGGCGATGGCGCTGATTTATTGGGCGTGATTCAGGTTATCAATCATTTGCCGGGTGACCCCTTCCCGCCATTGACCGAAGAAGGCATGCTCGAGCTTTCTAAAACGCTCGCTATTGCCTTCAAAGTACGTCAGCAAGTGCCTGGGCAAATTCGCTCCAAGTTTGAATATTTGGTGATGGACAACGTCATTTCTGAAGGTGAGTTGGAACTTGCAACCCGCACGGCACGTCGTAAAAACCGTAATGTCGAAGATATTTTGGTTGATGAGTTTCAGGTAAAGCCGCAGGCGCTTGGTTCAGCACTTGCCAAGTATTTTGGTGTGGAATATGAGCCGTTTAAGGCTGATCGGATTAAGCCGATTGATCTGCTGAAGCACATCAAAAAAGACTACGCCGAGGGGGCTAATTGGTTGCCGATAGAAGATAGTAAAATTGGCTTAGTCGTGATGACGACTGACCCTGAGCACACGAAAAGCTCGCGGGTAGTTGAAAATATTTTCCCGAAGCAAAAGCCAGTATTTAAGGTTTGCACGCAGCGTGATTTTACCCAAACTGTGGCGCAGTTTTTCGGCGCGGACGGCGGTTCAAGTGACTCTATTGGTGACATGTTATCCAGCATGGATGACGACGAAGGCCCAACCACAGAAATAATGGGTGATGAGGCATCAGCCGCATCGGATAACGAGCTCGTTAAGTTAGTCAATAAAATCATTATTGACGCCTATAATCAAGGCGCGTCAGACATTCACATTGAGCCCGTGCCCGGAAAAGGAAAAACCGGTATCCGGTTCCGCAAAGACGGCACGTTGCTAAACTACATTGAAGTGCCCGCCAGCTACCGCAGTGCGCTGACAGCACGCTTAAAAATCATGTGCGACCTTGATATTTCTGAAAAGCGCCGCCCGCAAGACGGCAAAATAAAGTTCAGAAAATACGGGCCGTTGGACATTGAATTGCGCGTCGCGACCATCCCTACTGCCGGCGGCGTTGAAGACGTCGTCATGCGTATTTTGGCCGCAGGCGAGCCAATTCCGCTCGACAAGCTCGGTATATTGCCAGCCAACTTGGCACGGCTCAAAAGCTGCGTATCAAAGCCCTATGGCCTGTTTTTTGTCTGCGGCCCAACAGGCTCTGGTAAAACTACCACATTGCACTCCGTGCTTGGTTATTTAAACACGCCGGAAACCAAAATTTGGACGGCCGAAGACCCAGTTGAAATTACCCAAAAAGGCTTGCGTCAAGTGCAGGTAAACGTTAAGGCTGGCTATACCTTTGCCATGGCGATGAAGGCTTTTTTACGTGCTGATCCAGACATTATTATGGTCGGTGAAATGCGCGATAAAGAAACCACATCCACCGGCATTGAAGCGTCACTCACCGGTCACCTAGTATTCGCCACTTTGCATACCAATAGCGCTACAGAATCCATCGTGCGCCTGCTCGACATGGGTATGGATCCGTTCAACTTTGCTGACGCGTTGTTGGGCGTGCTCGCGCAGCGCTTGGCCAAGCGGCTATGCAAGTGTAAGCAGCCCTTTAGCCCAACAGCCGAAGAAATGAAGGCGTTTTTGACCGAGTACTGCCAAGAGTTAAAAAACACGCCAGAGTTTGCTAAAGACCCCAATGCAGGCTACAAAAAAGTCTACGAGCAATGGGGAAAAGACTACGCCAAAGATGGCAAATTCACGCTGTATAAGCCTGTCGGCTGCGATACCTGCGGCGGCTCAGGCTATAAAGGGCGCTTAGGTTTACACGAGTTGCTTTTGGGCACTGACCTGCTTAAAAAACAAATTGTCGAACATGCACGCGTCGCCGAAATGTTAGCTACGGCATTGGCCGATGGCATGCTCACGCTTAAAATGGACGGGATGCAGAAAGTGCTTGAAGGCACGACAGATATGGTGCAAGTGCGTGCTGTTTGTATCAAATAAAGTAGCGTAGAGCGCACGTCATGATGAACCCGCAACTGAGCTGATTTGTGAATAACCACGGTACTGGAAAACTTAAAACGGTGGCATCCAAAAGCAGCCCAGAAAGGCTGCTGCGCGCCCTTGAGTACCTGAACCAAATTGGTATCGCCCTTAGTCATGAAACTAATATCGATAAGCTTCTTCAGACTATTCTTACTGGCGCTAAAAACATCACCGGCGCCGATGGTGGCACGCTGTATCGATTGAATGACGACAAACTAAAGTTTGAAATCGTGCTTAACGACAGCCTTAAAATTGCGATGGGCGGCACCACCGGCATCCCTGTACCGTTTTATCCTATCCCGTTGCGCAATGCCGACGGCACGCCCAATAATAATATGGTGGCAGCCTATTGCGCCCTAAACGATAAGTCGGTAAACATAGCTGACGCCTACACCGCTGATGGTTTCGATTTTTCTGGAACCCGTAACTTTGATAAAAAAACCGGCTACCGTTCCACGTCCTTCTTAACCATACCGATGAAAAATCACGAGGGTGAGATTATCGGTGTCCTACAACTGCTGAATGCCAAAGATGGTCAAGGCAATGTATCCGTTTTTACTGAAGACGATCAGCGTCTAGCCACTTCCCTTGCGTCCCAGGCGGCCATTGCGCTTACCAACCGCATGCTCATGCTGCAACTGGAGCATTTGTTTGAATCATTAATTGCGCTTATCAACACCGCGATTGACGAAAAGTCACCCTATACGGGTGGCCACTGCAATCGCGTACCCGCGCTCACGATGATGCTGGCCGAGGCGGCCGCGAAGTCCAAAGAAGGCCCATTAGCGGCATTCCAAATGACCGACCGCGACCGTTACGAGCTAAAAATAGCAGGCCTATTGCATGACTGCGGCAAAATCACCACGCCGGTACATATCGTCGATAAAGCCACCAAGCTAGAAACCATTTTCGATCGTATAAAGTTGCTAGATACGCGATTCGAAGTGCTTAAACGCGATGCCGAAATAACCATGCTCCGCGCTAAGCTAGAAGCCGTCGAGGCGGGCGACAACACCGCACGCGGCCGAGCGCACGCCCAATCCACGTATGCGCAAACCATAGCGCAAATTGAATCGGATCGAGATTTTTTGCGCAAGCAAAATATCGGCGGCGAACGCATGAACGCCGATGACCAGCTACGCGTAAAGCAAATCGCCGCCGTGCAATACACCGATGCCAACGGCGATCGCGTCAATTTTTTATCCAACGATGAGCGCGATAATTTAAATATTCAATACGGCACCCTAATGCCCGCCGAACGTGAAATCATCAACCACCATATCGTCGCCACCATCAACATGCTAGAAGCCCTGCCATGGCCAAAGCACCTTAAAAACGTGCCCGAATACGCGGGCGGTCACCATGAACGCATGGACGGCAAAGGCTACCCCAAAGGCTTAAAACGCGACCAAATGAGCGTACAAGCCCGTGTAATGGGCATCGCCGACATATTCGAAGCGCTTACTGCCAAAGACCGTCCGTATAAACCCGGAAAGACGCTGTCAGAATCGCTACATATTTTGGGTAAATTCAAATTGAATGGGCATATTGATCCCGATTTGTTCGATGTATTTGTGCGGGAAAAAGTTTATTTGAAGTATGCGGAACAGTTTTTGGATAAGGCGCAGATTGATGCGGTGGATGAGGCGTTGATACCGGGGTTTCCGAGGGTGGGTGGGTAAAAGCGCTGTTCACAACCAAACCTTGTTAGTGCGCCACGTTCGCCTAGCTGCACATACGTGGGAGATGACCTTGGCTAGTTTTTTTGTCGTAGGTCGATCAACATAGGTTCCCGTACTAGAATGGCAGCAAAGCCCCCATAAAGTGACATTTTTGGGCACGCAACCACAATTTGACTGCTAAGCTTTGGCAACATCTGAAGCTTGGGACGCGCTTTCTTATCGCGTATGTGTGAGACAGCACTTTGCCTGCGTATCAACTTTTATATTGGCGTAATTTGAGCGCGAAGAAATGTTAAAACTAAAGTTGGCATGGCTTCTGCTTATGTGTAGTTAACGCAAGTTAATGCGTACTAAGAAGTAAAGCAGTAGAAGTGCCCTCGCAGTTTTATTCTAATGAACTTATTTGGAGCTACAAAATGAAAACAGTACAAAAAGGTTTTACTCTTATCGAATTGATGATCGTTGTCGCGATTATCGGTATTTTGGCAGCGGTTGCATTGCCTGCTTATCAAGATTATACAGTGCGTGCGAAAGTTTCTGAGGGTTTGATTCTTGCGTCAGCAGCGAAAGTTATTGTTGCTGAAAATTTTGCAAGCAGTCCGGTTTTGCCTGCTACCAACTTGGATAAAGGTTATGACCCCATTACAGCAGCGAATTCAACAAAGAATGTGAAGACTTTGGATATTACCCCAGCAAC
>JAYUOW010000200.1:0-11791 GCA_043760555.1 Betaproteobacteria bacterium | reverse complement strand
GTCATGCTATAATCTGGCGCATGAAAACGATCACCCTAACCGAAGAAGCTTATGAGCGCATTGCTGTGCTTAAAACCTCGCCAAAGGATTCATTTAGCAAGGTTATTTTGCGCGCCGTGCCCAAGCGCGGCACTGCTGCGCAAATGATTGCAGACATTACTGCTTTGCCTACGTTAACCCAGCCGCAAGCGGATTTAATGCAGGCGATAGTGGATGAGCAAAACGATATTAGCCGATCGCGCGATCCGTGGATTTCGTCTTAGATACCAATTTTTTAATTGGTTTTTGGCGCCATCCGCACGATGGCGCCGAACGTCAATTTTTAGATGCGCACGCGGATGCCACGCTGGCCTTGCCATGGGTGGTTCGCGCCAAATTTTTATGTGGCGCGGTAGTTGCAAACCATGATTTGGCGCGGGTTTCGGCGTTTTTAAGCAACTACCCTGTCATTTGGCCTAACGATGCAATTTTGCTTAATTACGCGCAGTTTTTTGCACAATTGCGACGCAATAATTTGCATGTAGGGACCAATGATTTATGGATTGCAGCAGCCGCTGCAAACGCCAAGCGGCCACTGCTGACGCGTAATGTGGCTGAGCTTTCGTGCATCGACAAACTCACCATCATTGATTACGCTAAGCTGTATACAAAATAATCCAGCAGCAACTATTTACATCGAAAAAGGAAACACAATCATGACCGCACAACCCACTATCCGCTGGACCGAGGCCGGACACACCAGCACAGCCGGTTGGCGCTCTGAAGCCGGTGTGCCCGCACACCAACGCGTGGTGATTGCTGACGAGCAAATGGCCGCTGACGAGGCCTATCACTTGGCTTGCGAAGGCACGGCATTGCTGTGGCGCGGGGATTTTCAAAACGCGAAGCAAATGTTGTTAGCCATGGGCCGCCGGGTGGATGAAAAAACTCGCAAAGCACTCAAAGCAAAGAAAGCGCCCTCACCAGTAAAACCCAGCAAAAAGCCCGGTCCGGTGGTGACACCAACGGATGCGTTCCACAAACACCGCTTGGCGCAATCGCAGCGTGCGCGCATTTTAGGGATGTTGCTAATCCCGTTGTCTGACGACTACAAAGTGCCGTTGCGCCGCGCGCCGGATTTACAGTTGGCCTGCGAAGAAGCCTACGGCAAGCCTGTTACCGGTGGTATCACGCGTGATTGGGTGGTGTCACTACGGGAATTATTGGGCTTAATCGGTGCGCATGAGTGGCGCAAAAAGGGCGTTGAAGTGGCAGCCCTATCTGCCAACGTGCATCCGCACTACGGTGTGTTTGCACCAGTGCGTGGCGAATACGTGAGCCTTGTTGCCGAAGCTGCATTTGCCGACGGCAAAACACCCGCGTTAGCGTTTGACATCGGCACCGGCACCGGTGTGCTGGCTGCCGTGCTCGCGCAACGGGGCGTGGCGCGCGTGGTGGCAACTGACTTAGACGAACGGGCGATTTTTTGCGCCAATGAAAACATGCGCCGCTTAAAATTAGCGCCCGTGGTGCAGGTGCTGCAAACTAATTTATTCCCCGAAGGCCGCGCGCCCTTGGTGGTGTGCAATCCACCGTGGATTCCTGCGCGCCCTAGCGCACCGATTGAAAACGCGATTTACGACCATGATTCCGCCATGCTGCGCGGTTTTTTAAGTGGCTTGGCCGCGCACCTAACGCCGGGCGGCGAGGGCTGGCTCATATTGTCTGACATTGCCGAGCACTTGGGCTTACGCTCACGCGTGCAGCTGCTGGAATGGATTGCTGCGGGCGGCTTGAAGGTGGTGGAGCAGCGCGATGTGCGCCCTACGCATCCACGGGTGAGCGATGCGGATGACCCTTTGCACACAGCGCGTGCGGCTGAAGTCACTTCGCTGTGGCGCTTGGCCGCAATTTAACCTATAAAAAACCAAAGCCCAGCAATTTTCATCACTGGGCTTTGGGTGCAGCAGTTGAAACAGAAATAACGAAGTTGGTGTACTACAAACCCGCTTTTTTCTGCTTTTTGGCGTCTTTCTTTTCCTTAGGCGTTTTAGCAGGTTCTTTCTTCGTTTCTTTCTTTGTATCTTTTGCCTTAGACATAGGATCACCCCCTTTGCGTTGTTGAAAATTGAATCTTACAACATCAAACGCCGTTTGTGCAGCACAGGGGTACCTCTAAAAATTCAATTTTCTAAGTTAGGCTAGGCGCGAACGACAAATTTCGACGACGCATATGCTTTATATGTGGGGAGAAATTTTTCGTAAGCAACAACGCATAACGACGAAAAGTGGATTTTTAGAGGTACCGACCAATAATATTTTATGAAAGTTCTTGATGACCCATCCCCTAACCCGCGACGAATTTGACGCGCTTGATCAAGTAAAAAAAGCTAAAAAAGATGCCAAGCCCAGCGCCTGCATCGCCCGCAATGCGCGGCATTTAATTGGCTCCAAAATGATTTCGCTAAAAAAAGACGGCAACTATGTGCTGACTGAAAAGGGTGCCGAAGCGCTGTTTGTAAAGCAATGCATTACCGGCCTACAACAAATGGCCGCGAAGGCAGATACTGTGTTGGATGCCCCGGTGCAAAATTTTTTAGGACGCAAAGGCTATATCGTTGAAGGTGCCGAAGGACAATTTACCGTGACCGCACGAGGCCACGAGTGTTTAACCGATATTGCTAAAAACGGGTAAAATATAGTTTGATTTAATGCCTGAAGACGCCCTATTTTAGGGCATCTTCAGGCAACATAAAGCACGAAAAGCACGAAAAGTACGAAAAGCAGCACTCTCATCATCATAAAAAAGGAAAAATCATGTTCGAAAAACTATCGCGTAGTTGGGGTCTAGTCAAAGCGAGTGGCAGTGTACTTATGGAATCGCCGCAGCTCATGGTGTTCCCGCTTATTTCTAGTATTGCCGCGTTTATTGTGTTGGCTTGCTTTGCGTTGCCGATGTTTGGTTTGCAGGCGATGGATGGACTTTCCAGCGGTGCTTCCGGAGTGCCTACGGCGTGGGGCGTTGGGCATTTTGTGGTCGCGTTTTTGTTTTACGTTACGCAATATTTTGTAATATTTTTCTTTAACGTAGCACTTGTAGGTGCTGCCATGATTCGCCTAAACGGTGGCACGCCAACGCTTGGCGACGGCTTAAAAATTGCCTCATCGAAATGGTTGAGCATTTTAGGCTACGCGGCCATTGCCGCCACGGTGGGCATGTTGCTACGCGCCATTCAAGAGCGCGTGCCGTTCGCAGGCCGCATCATCGTCGGCATTTTGGGTGCAGGCTGGACCTTGGCCACGTTCATGGTCGTGCCGGTGATGGTAAGCCGTGACGTAGGCGCAATTGATGCTGTAAAAGAAAGCGTTGGCTTGCTGCATAAAACGTGGGGCGAAAACGTGATCGGCCAGGCAGGTATGTCGATGGTATTTATGATTGTGCAAGTCACGATTATTTTGCTTAGTGTTGGCATGATTATTGGTGCGGTAGTTTCTGGCAGCACGGCCTTAGTTGTCTTCGCCGCATTGTTGGGAATTGGCGCTGTGCTGGTGGCAGCGTTAGTTGCAGCAGCGCTTTCGGGCATTTATGCAGCGGCCTTGTATCGCTACGCAACTGGTGGCGAACAAACAGAAGGCTTTGATAATGCCGTGTTGCAGTCTGCATTTGCAGCGAAGTAAAAGTAACTAAACTATTACGGGCGTTTCGAGCCAATTTTGGCTGGAGACGCCCGTTTTTATTGGGAAATTCAAATCATGATAAGAAGTTTTATAGCAGCAATTTTCAGCCTACTTTTTAGCCACTACGCGGTTGCGCAAAGTGTCGCCTTCACGTTTGACGACGGCCCGCATATTAAAGAAACACCGCTACTCTCACCCAAAGCGCGCAACCAAGCCATGCTTGACGCGTTGGCTAAGCACAAAGTATCAGCGGCGCTTTTTGTTACCGTCAACAACGGTGCCAACACACCAGAAGGTTTAGCGTTTGCAAAAGCGTGGGGCGATGCGGGGCACGCCATTGGAAATCACACTATGTCGCACCCAAATTTAAACGCCGAAGCCGTGACCTTAGCCCAATATACCCAAGAAATTTTGGATTGCGACGCCGTGATTCGCAACCTACCAGGCTACCAAAAATGGTTTCGCTTTACCTACCTACGCGAAGGCAACACACCCGAAAAGCGCGACGGCATGCGTAAATTTTTAAAAGACCAAAATTATCGCAACGCCTACGTAAGCCTAGACACCAGCGACTGGGCGCTCGATGACAAACTCACTACCGTGCTCGGCAAAGATCTGAAGTCCGGTCTCAAGGCCGATGTGAGCGCCATCAAACGCATGTATCTCGAACACATTTGGCAACGCGCAGTGGCCTATCGCGAACTTTCGCATAAGCTACAGGGACGCGATATTGCGCAAGTAATATTGCTGCATCACAACCTAATAAACGCGCTTTGGCTGGACGACATTATCGCCATGTTTAAAGCCAAAGGCTGGAAAATCACCACACCTGCCGAAGCCTTTGCTGATCCGATATATCAGCTACAACCCGCGTTAAGCGCGGCAGGGCAGAGCCTATTGTTGTCGATGTCGCGTGCATTAGGCCACGAAAAATTTGACGGCTGGTTGCGGCTGCGGGATGACGGAGATTTTGAGTTGGAAGCGCTGAAAAAGCTGGGGCTGTAAGCGCCGTGCGGTAGGCTGGGCAAAACGCATTTGTGTGCCCGCCATCGGTGGTCAACAAACGGCAGCGCTGATATTTTAAACATCGATGGTGGACACGCAAAAAACGCCCAGTAGTTTTAAATTCGCCACCCTACAAACTCGGCTGTAGACGCCCTAATTCAGGGCATCTCCGAGCATATTTACTTAAAAATCAAAGCGCTTCAATAGACCCCGAACCGCGCACAGTGCGGTCTATTTGCTTTGGGCTGCCGGTGTAACGAATATCGCCAGAACCCATCACCGTGGCAGTGAGCTTCTCGGTCGCATGTACCCGGGCGTCGCCTGATGCGGCGATTTTTACGTACACATCACGCGCCACGAGATCTCTAGTATTTACGTCGCCACTGCCAGCGATTTCAATGGCTACTTTATCGGCACGTCCGGCTAGCTGCACATCGCCCGAGCCGCGAATGGATACGTTTACGTTCGTTGCCAACACTGTCGCTAGTTTAATATCGCCTGAGCCGACCACATTGGTTTCAATTGACTGTGCGTCTACCGTGTTAACCGTTACGTCACCCGAGCCGCGAATGGCGACTTTAAACATGGGTGCGACAACAGATTTAAATTGCACATCCCCTGATCCGTTGACGGCAACTTCAAACTTTTCGCCTTTGATTTGGTCACCCAATACATCGCCGGAACCGTTGATTTTAACGGCGTTCAGGGTTTTTACGTTTAAGCGAACTTTAATTGGATGCTTGGTGCTAAAGCCACGTCTGTTATCCGCATCGATAATAAGCTCGCCATTTTCTACGCGGGTATTGAGCAGCGGCAATAAATTATCATCCGCGCTAATCGACAAGCCTTCGGTGCTGCCTTGGCTGATGGTAACGACTACTGGCACACCGACCGAAAGCTGCGAAAAATTAGCAACCACGCGGTTTTCTTCCTTCACCACACCTGAACCCACGGTTTGCTTGGCACCGAAGTTAGTGGTGCCGTAGCTCCACGACCAGCTGGTGGTTTTCTTGGTGCCGGTGGTCGTAGTTGTGGTGGTTGTAGTTTCGCGGGCATTGGCCACGCTAGCAACGGAACTTGCCGCGATGGCAGCAACAACGGCTATCGCCATGAACGAGCAGTTTTTGACACTTGAAGTATTTTTCATTTGAAACCCTTTCGGTGGATAGGTAGATGGAAAACATTATTCTAACCACCGCGTTCGGCAAAAGAAGTATGGTGCGACGAAGTGCAGAAATCAAGGCCCGAAACGAAACCTAAGCACCGAATCTACGCCGCATGCGCGTCCGCCACCGACACTTCCAGCTCCGCAAACGCTTCTGCAATGTATTTCGCCAGCATTTGCAAATTGGGTAATTCATCCGTGGCAATCAGGCCGAAAAACAAATCTCCGGCGTAGCTAAATAGCGTGATATTGAGCAGATTGCTTGGCGGTAAGGTGCTAATTGGGTGCATCTCCAGCATTTTGGCGCCCTTGATGTACAGGTGATCTTTAGGCCCCGGCACGTTCGATACCAAGGTGTTGCCCAATGGGGGCAAGGCGTTGCTGAGCTTAAGCATTTCGGCTATTTGCGCGACCAAGCCCGTAATAATGGTGTAGGACTCAATGGCCTCCGGTGCCACGCCATCGATCATGGTGCGCACGCCGCGTAGCGAAAAGCCGATGTTGCGCAGGCGCACGTAAGGGTCATCGGTGGGGGGCGATAATTCCACCAAAATAATGCCGATTTTATTACCGGCCGTTTTTTCGCCTTCTTGGCGCAGATTCACCGGCATTTGAATGATGATGGGTTTATCTAACGCCACTCCCTGATCACTTAAATAACGCCTTAAAGCCCCGTCTAAACACGTCAGCGCCACATGATTGATGGTTGAGCGGGTGCGCGCGCGAATGCGATTGACTCTTTCCATCGACACACCGACTGACGCAAACTGCCGACCTGATGTGACTTGCCCCGTCAAAGGCGTTTTAGCGCTGGATGCAAATGGCAGTGCGATCGCGTTTTTAGTGAGCTTCACGCTTTCCAAAAACAGCATCGCCGCTAAGCGGCTAATGCCCAACAAACGCCTGCCATTGCCGATGGCTTGCGCCGATACGGTTTGCAGCATCTCTTGGTTTTTTTTCTTCAACCTCGATGTGTGGCCACCGTGGCTTAAAGTCCACACTGGTTTTAGCGCATCGTTATCGGCGGTTTCCGACATGCCTTCAGCCGTCCAGCGCGTCATGGTTACGCCGTCGGCGTAGGCATGATGCATTTTTTGATACAACGCAAAGCGGCCTGCACCACCTTCTGCGGCGGCGCCGCTTAAGCCATCAATAATATGCACTTCCCACAACGGTCGCGTGCGATCGAGCATGGGCGTGTGTAAGGCGGATACGAAGTCATACAGCGCTTGCCGATCGTTCGCGTCTTTAGGTAATTTATGATAAAAAATATGCTGCGTTAAGTCAACGGTGTCAATATTGCGCCATTGCGGTACTGCCGTGAGGGAAAATTTAATCACCTGATTAAAGGGTGGCTTCACATCGGTGAAGGTTAAAAATTCTTTGTACAAATTTTTGGCGAAACTCGCCGTGGATTTTACGGGGCGTTTACAAATCAGCAAACCCGCTACATGCTTGGGGCTGGCCGGGGTTTCAGCGATGAAAAAACCAAGATCTAGCAGCGAGAGTTTGCGCATTTTTATGCCCTATTTTTTGTAGGGTACCTCTAAAAATTCAATTTTCTAAGCCAAGCTAGGCGCGAGTACAAAATTTCGACGACGCATATGTTTTATATGCAAGGAGAGATTTTTTGTGAGCAACAACGCATGGCAACGAAAAGTGGATTTTAAGAGGTGCCCGAGAAGAGAAAGTTAGTATGCGCCCATAAAGTCACGCTTGCCGATTTCAACGCCGTTGTGACGCAATATTGAATACACCGCCGCAACGTGGAAGAAAAACTGCGGCAGTCCGTATTGCAGCAAATACACTTGGCCGGCCAGCTTCTTTTCTTTCGGGGTACCCGGACGCAGAATAACTTCACGAGATTCAGAACCCAACATTTGCGGTGCGGTGATGCCTTCTAAAAAGGTGAGTGTTTTGGCGATGAGCGCCTGCAAATCCGCGAATGAAACTTCCGCGTTTTCGGCCACTGGCACATCTACATTGGCTAAGCGGGCAGAAACACCACGTGCAAATTCCGTCGCTATTTGCACTTGGCGAACCAAAGCAAACATGTCGGGAAACAACCGTGCTTGCAGCAATGCGGCGGGTTCAATATTTTTGGCTTGGGCATGCGCGTCGGCCTTGGCTAAAATAGCGGCCAGCGCGACTAACATTTGCTTAAAAACGGGTACGGATGCGCTGTATTGGGCGTTATTCATTGGGTTTCCTTTGGTTTGCTGTGGTTTCCTGTGGTTTAAGAGATTGCTTAGTCATTATCGTAATCTGGCCATTCACTTTCATTTTCTTCCGCCTTGCGCGCCTTATCAACCTTGGCTTTGAGCGTTGCCGTGCTGTCGCTAAATGTAGCGATAGGCGTCGGCGAGGCAAGACGTAATGCCGGATGCTTTACTGAATATAGGGTTTGCACATCAGTAAGCCTGCCGTGCGAAATCCAGCGCTGGGTTAGCGGCACGATAATCGCTGCAGCAGCGACTAACACGACGCCAATTCTGAGTGTAGGCCAATGGCGCGGATCAGCAATTTTTAAGTGAAAACGCACGGTACACGCAGCAACTATTATGACGACTTGATCCGCTATGCGCATCGGCCATAACCAACTGGTACTAAAGCTCAGCAATTCAAGCAGATACAGCACCACAGTGCCCGTTAAATAGCCACTGCATGCGATCAGCAAATGCGAAAAAAATCGCTCTGATCCAGTAATTAAGCGCCCGAATAATGCATAGGCCGAGCTCCAAAGTGCCAAGCCTAAAGCCATGCCGCCAAGCTGATTTAAATACGCGGGTGATTTCATTTGCACGTCGCCCAACCAAATATCCCACACACCATGCGCAAATACGGCAAGCATCGCCACCAAGGCATACAGCCACACGCGACGGCGCGATAGCACGCGCTCGGGCGGTAAGGCCCACGCGCTGGAGCGCACACGGATGGCGCTTTGCCCCAACCGATACGGCGCATCATCAGTCACCGCAAACGCGGGCGCACGTTTATTGCGGCCACCGATAATCCCGTTTTGGGTATTTAAATCCACCAACCGCGCGGTGCCGTCAGCTGCAAGCTCAAGGGTTGCGTGATACGGCGCGCAGTGCGGATCATCCAGCACCACATCGTTATCCAGCGCGCGGCCAATGCGAATTGCGCTGGCATTTTCAGCTACCTGCAGGCGCGACAGCGTTGAGCCATCACGCAATAATTGCTCTACATACCACGTCATTGTAAGCGCTCCAAAAACAAGCGGCTAACGCGTTGACCATTTTCAAACGACACGCCGTTAAGCATCAAATTACTGCTCAAGCGCTCACGCGAATCGTCCATTTGCATGACTCTTACATCGAAGTTATACACGCCTTCAAATTTTTGCAGCGTTTGTAGGCACATCGAAACACGATAGACATGCTTTGCACCCTGCACATAATCATCCTGACATTCGCTGCGCGAAACTTCCTTGCCGCTGCCACCATGCGGCATCTCCGCGCTGCTTGCGAACCGGCTACGCGCATCCAAATTTAAAAATTGCGGCGTGGCTAATTTGTCGTTACGCAACAGCGTGTGGCTGAGCCACAACGCGCCGGTTTGCAAATTGCCGCGCACGTAAACACTGGAGCGCAAACTGCAGGTTAGAGTGTCCCGCTGATAGCGCAGCTTTTCGCCATCGCGCCCGCCCGCCCAGCATTTGGTCAGATTACCATCCAGCGTTGGCACGGTGCGGCCGGATAAAGTTTGGCTAGCGAAACCGGCTTTGCCGGTTTGCTCCTTCGTTAGCGTGAATCCGGCTTTGCCGGTTTGCTCTTTAGTGAGCGTTGTGGCCAGCGTCGGCATGACGTTAGCAACGCTGTCTTTATTGGTGCTACCGCTGAGTAGTTTGCCAATCACGAAGGCTTGATGCGCCAGCAACTGCTTGGCAATCTCAGTACGCCATTCTTTGCGCGGCGTTGCTTTCCACGCAATCTCCAGCAACTCCCGACCATAGCGAATCGGCACTAAAAAACTCAACAGTGCGCCACCATTCATCGTCGACACATTCACCCCCACCACTCTGCCCGCTTCATCAATGGCTGGCCCGCCGCTCATGCCCGAATTAAGCGCACCAGAAAACAGCATTTGCTCATAAATTTTTGATTCGGCGCCACCGTTATAAATACCCTCTGAGATCAAGAAGCCTAGTTCTAGAGGGTTTCCGAGAGAAAATACTTTTTCCCCTTGCGTTAGCGCCGTGTCGCGCAACGCAAACGGCGTCCAAGGAACAGCAGCGTCTGCAGCCGCTGTATCGGGCTCAGAACGCAGCACCGCTAGATCATGTAACACGTCTACCGCGATCAATTTTGCCTTTACCGTGCGCTCGTTGGTGGGGCGCAATTCTAGGCGATATTTTTCGGGGTTAATCGCAAGTGAGGACACCACATGATAATTAGTAATAAACCACGCGCCCTTCGCGCCGTCATCCCGCACCACAAAGCCAGAACCAAGGGAAGACTGTTCATTGGCGCTGTTTAACAGCACGCGCACCTGCACCAAGCGCTCCTTATATTTCGCGAATAACTCACGCGCGGACGCGGAAGGAAGTGGTAACGCGGGCGTGGCTGTTGCCAATTTGGCAGCTTCTGGCATGGCCGCAGCCAAGGGATTTTGCGCCTGCAATGGCTGCGCAGTAAGGCTTAGAAGCACACCCGCGCTAATGCAAAAACGAAAGCCAAGTTTTAGAAATGATTTTGATCGCTGCAATAAATTCATCTTCGCCTAAATATTTTGTTCAATTCAATCTTAAAACCCAATCGCCTGCATGCACTTTTTCGCAGCCTAGGCGCCATTTAAAATACCCTGAAGACGCCCTATTATAGGGAATCTTCAGGGTATCTTTAGCCCGCTGTTCCGCACCTTAGACGCTATTACATCACCCATGAGTTCCAATGTTACACAACAATCACAGTGCTACCCGAAGCAGTGAAAAGCCTTCGTGGCCTTGGCTGCTACTTGCGGTGGCGCGCAGGGTGTAGCTTGCACCTGTGGGGATGACGACACTATCGTCTGCCTTCAAAATATAGTTTTCCACCTGCGCATTCGCTGTGACCTTTAGCTTTAGGCTAAGTTCGCCCGTGAGCACAAATAAAAACAAGATTTCGCCTTGGTGAGACGCGCTAAATTCGCCGCTGTGAAGCCCAGGTTGCAGGCGCAAAATAGTGACGGCCGCAAGGTAATTGGTGGCGGCGGCAATGCCCATGTCGGCGGATTGAAAATCGCGTACATTTTTACCGTTCTCGCGCCACGGCAGCCACTTTGCATCAGCGGCAATGTGGTGCGCAAAGCGTTGTTCGCCAAACAAGCGTCTAGGCGTAAGCTCGTGTGTGGGTAGACTAAGCTCGGCATCCGCGACTGTATCGTGAATGGCGGGGCAACCTACTTCAATAACTTCAAGGCCAGCGGACGCCTCAAGCACGCGATGGCGAATTTCTGGCGGCTGCAGCACGCAATCGCCCGCTTGCAATATAAACGGTGCGCCCTGCCCTTCGTACACCACTTTTACCCAGCCAGATTTACAAAAAATAATCTGAAAAATAATGCGGTGAAAATGCACGTAATCCGGCACTTCGCCGCCTTCGATAATCGTGATAAGGGACGCCACAAATCTGCCGCCAAGCCGCGTGGGTATTAAGTCGCGATAGATCATGCCAGCACGTCCTTCGGTGCTCATTTTAGCGGCATCAGCCGCGCGGCTCAGCACAAACTCCGGCTTGCCTGCAGGCATAAAAAGCGGCAACGCCGACGTGGTCGGCACGTGTTTTGGCACGAAGATTATGCGAATATCAGCGGGGATCGCCAGCCCGCTCACTGCCGCCAAACTCTCGCACTGCATTCGAAACGTGATGGGTGCGGAAACCGGCGCGGTGTCAGCCACCGTTTCCAATCGCACCGTCATGCCGTGACCGCTTACTACAGCCGTTGACGGCGAATCCGCCGGAA
>JAYUOW010000199.1:0-11829 GCA_043760555.1 Betaproteobacteria bacterium | reverse complement strand
ACCCCGGCTGCGATGTGTACTGGCGCTACCAAGAAGCAGAAAAAGAATTTATCGGCACCATGAAGCCTGGCGCATGTAATTTTTTCTCGCAACGCAGCCAGAAAAAAATCATCATCAGCGATACCCTAAAGCTAAGCGAAACTGAAATTTGGATCAACGATCAAGCGCGGGATGAGCAAGGTGGTTATGTGTTTGGCAGCAAAACCAACACGCCGGTTAAAAACCGTAAAGTGCGCTACTACACCGGCTGGGCGGTGCTGAATCGCGCCGGTAAGGATGCCAAGCCAGAAGATAAAAAATACAGCAACCGCCGTGATTTAATCACCCACAACGAAGGTGCGTATCTGCCCGTGCTGTGGGACGACGGCACCCCAAGCCCGTACGCTGTGCAGCTGGCGCAACTAACCTATCAAAACACCAAAACTGCGATTTTGAAATTAGCGTTGGTCGATGCAGTGACTAAAAAAAGCGTGATGTATATTTGGGGCAACACCGATGCCACAAGATTGGGCATGAACCTAACCTGGTTTCAAGTTGGCCTAACGCAAAAGCCAAATCGCGTGCATTACGGGTTTGATGACACGCCGAAGGTGGTGGCTGAAGGTAAGCCTGCCGCCAGCAAATAGAGCTGCAAAATAGATGCCCTGAAGACGCCCTATTTACGGGCGTCTTCAGGGCTTTTTGTTGGGCAAGAAAACTTGGCTAAACTAAGTGCGCGAGCCACGCAGCACGCGCGCTGGCAACAGTAATACGGCTTTCAAGAATTCAAACACGCCATTTACGGCGATGCCAAGTAAGCGGAATGGCAGCAGCAAGAGCCACACGATTGGATAGGCGATGAGCGCGAGAATGGCTAGTGGCCAGCAAAGTACGAAGAGCAAAACCCAAAGCAAAAACTTGAACATGGAGGGGCTCCTTTTTTGTGGATGAATTTGAGACTGGCTCAGATTAGCGCGTCCTGTGTCACCAAGCTATTGCCAACAGATGAAACGCAGAAGTTGAGGAATGGTTTACAGAAACAGTGAGCTTGGCGGTAGGTGCAAGCAATCTGGCGTGCCGCGGCTAGTTGTTGGTAGTTGCCTCAACCAAAGCAATTTGAGCGCATTGACCGGGTGCAAGCGTAACCGGTGCTGTGTCGATGCCGCTGCCGCTGCCGTCATAACTGCTCATCCAAATGTGCTCTGGCAAGGCGAGAGAATAACTGCTTGGTGAGACAATGCTTCGGAAGACGCCGTTTTTGTTTGGCGTGATGGCACGTTTTCCCGCACCGCTCAAAATGGATACGCCTGAAAATGGCGCTAATTGATCATGCCGATTACGGAATTCAATTTCGATAGACGCGTGGTGCGCTTGTTTGAGCGCGGCGATGGCCTTGTCCAACCTTGTGGAATAGCGTTCGCCCTCCAGTGGTTGAATGCCCGAGCAATTACCGCTTGCCTCATAGACATCATCGGTGTTTTTGTAGGCGAAAATTACGTATTCCTTGCCTTGCGCTAGCAGTAGGCGGGCGGTAGTGTTGTTGGCGCGAATCGTCGCGCGATTACGCGCTGTGCCACGGTAAGTCTTAATCACCTCGACGTGATAGTTCCAGCCATCAACGCCAGCGGGATCACGCGGGTTGCTCGCCTGTTCGATTTTGAGCACTTTTGCCCGAATCACAAGTTCGTGGGTGAAAAACGCACTGCAGAGTTTTGGCGCTGGGCGAGTGCAAATGGCGTGTGCGGTTGGGGGTAATGTGAGTGCTGCGAGCAAAAAACTAAAGTAGTACCGCCTATTTCGCATAAAAATTTTAAAGGGAAGATTTAGTTACGCAACAGCAAAGTCAGTGGATAGAAAATATTTACGCTGCAATTTCCAAATACTCGACCACGCAAACAGGTTCAGGTATTTTCAATCCATCTTCCATCATGCCTTCAATATGAAACGCGATGGCGTCGCGAATTTCGCGTTCGGTTTCTTCGATCGTTGCTCCCGTCGCAACGCAACCGGGTAGGTCTGGTACGTAGGCCGAGTAATTGGTAGGTGTTTTTTCTAAAACGACGGCATAGCGCATGATTAATCCTTCAATTTTGCTTGCTTAAGTATGCTGTTTAAAGTGCCGGCAGCTAAGTCGTCACTCGGCTTGCCAGGAACAGTTACGCGGCCGACCTTTGTGGCGTGCTTAAATTGGCGATGACTCCCTTTGGTCGTCACCAAATACCAGCCATCATTTGCCAGCATAGATAAAATATCGCTTACTTTCATGCCGTAAGAATAGCATCAATTAAACCGCAAACGCTGTCACCAAAGCCGCTTCCAAATCCGCGATCAAATCCCCCGCATCTTCAATACCCACACTAATTCGCAACATATCGCGCGGTGCTGGCGTGCCCGCACCTTCGACGCTGGCGCGGTGCTCGATTAGGCTTTCTACGCCGCCTAAGGATGTGGCGCGTTTAAAGATTTTTGTGTTGGCAGCAACTGCTATGGCACGCGCTTCGCCGTCGGCTTCGTCCGTGCCTTTAATGCACAGTGACAACATGCCGCCGAAGCCGTTTTGCATTTGCTGTTTCGCGATGTCGTGACCGGCGAAGCTTGCTAAGCCGGGGTAGAGCACGGCGCGAATTTTTGGGTGGTGTTCGAAGTGATTGGCGATGGTGTCGGCGTTTTTGGTAGATGCCATTACGCGCACGGATAGCGTGCGCATGCCGCGTAGCAACAGCCATGCTTCAAAGCTGCCTAGGGTGCCACCTAGTTGCGCACGAACGGTTTTTAGTTTTTGCCAGTATTCGTCTTTTTCGCGCGTCACTAATGCACCGGCAATTAAATCCGAGTGGCCATTTAGATATTTGGTGGCGGCGTGCATGACGATGTCGGCACCCAATAGCAGCGGCTGGCAGTGGATGGGTGTGGCAACGGTGGAATCAACCGCTAGCTTTGCGCCGACGCGTTTGGCGCAAGCGGCGGCATGCGTTATATCGGTAATTGTCCATGTAGGATTGGCGGGCGTTTCCACCCAAATAAGCTTGGTTTCGCCCGTAATTAGGGCGTCTTCCAATTCTTGTTTATTGCTCATATCAACGAAGGTGATGCGCAATCCCCAGTTGGTTGCAAAACCCAACAACCAATTGCGTAACGCCCAGTACATTACTTTTGGCACCACTACATGATCGTTGGGGTGTAGAGCCATAAAACACGCCGTAGCGGCTGCCATGCCGCTTGAGAATAACATTGCGGCTTCACCCCGTTCCAACGCCGTTAATAGTGCTTCTGGTTGGTCGAATGCGGGGTTGTCGGCACGGGCGTAAACGCGGCCTGAGCGATATTGGTTGTCTTCGTCGCGCAGGTAGGTGGTGCTGGTATGGATGGGTGGCACGACGGCGCGGGTGGTGGTGTCGACCCAGCCGAGGGCTTGGGCGGATAGGGTGGCGGGGTTTAATGGCTTGGTCATGGTGGATTTGGTTGATGTAGTGTGGATTTTGCGAGCCCCCTCTCTCCCGGCCTCTCTCCCTCGAGGGGAGAGAGGGGCGCGGTTTGAAAGACGGAGCATTGAAACGATAGTCGGAGTATTTTGCAAGATGAAAGTGCGGTGTGCTTGTTAGCCAAAACGTGATGCTATTCGTCACTCGGTTTGCCGCCAGCTCGACGCCCCTCCCTCCCCTCGTGGGAGAGAGGTTGGGAGAGAGGGGGAAGCCAAAAACTACTCAAACGCCCGGCAACTAAACCAAAACTAACCCTAAGGCCGTTCTAAAAAACTAACTTCCAACCCCTTACTCCGCATCCAATCCGCCAACGCAAATCCCGTTGAACGCGGCCATGGGCGCAGCCTTTCGGGTTTTACGCGTTTGTAATCAATCAGTTCGGGGCTTAGTTTTATTTCACCGGTGGCAACCACGTGATAGCACAGCATCACTTCGTTTTTTCTATCGTAAATGTAGTTTGCCACCAAGGTAATTTCTTGCACGTCTAAATTTAACTCTTCTTTTACTTCACGCTTTACACCCGCTGTTGGTTCTTCATTGCGTTCTAAAAAACCGGTGATCAGCGCAAACATACCTTCAGGCCAAGCGGCGTTTCTAGCCAGAATTATTTCGCCATTGTGCTCTACAATCGCTGCAATCACGGGCACGGGGTTGCGCCATTGAATGTAGCCACAGGGCGTGGGCAAGGCATTGCTACAGGCACGGCGCAGTTGTGCGCCGCCGTCATCGGCTATTTCTAGCTCGCCCATCGGCGCGGCGCATCTGGGGCAAAAAGTGAATACTTCTTCACTCATACAATTACGCTAGCTTCGCGGCAACCCATGCATGCACGCTGGCTAACGCTGTCGGTACGGCCGCAATATCGGTGCCGCCAGCTTGCGCCATATCTGGTCTGCCGCCGCCTTTGCCGCCTACTTGTAGCGCGACGAAATTAACCAATTCACCGGCCTTCACTTTGCCGATTAAATCTGGCGTAACCCCAGCAATTAAAGCCACCTTGCCGCCTTCCGTGGACGCTAAAAGTACCACGGCTGATTTTAATTTATCGCGTAATTTATCTAGCGTTTCGCGTAGTGCTTTGCTGTCTGCGCCCTCAAGCACTGCAGCTAAAATGTGCGCACTGCCAACTGCCTTGGCTTGTGCCGCAAGGTCGTCACCCGCACTTGCGGCAAGCTTTGACTTGGCTTGATTTAGCTGCTTTTCCAGTGCTTTTACATGGTCAAGTAGGGCGGTAATTTTTACGTCTAGCTCGGCTGGTTGGGCTTTCAGCAAGTCAGCCGCATGGCTCAGCTTTTTGTCTAGGCCTTGCATGTATTCAAACGCGACTGAGCCCGCTACTGCTTCCACGCGGCGCACGCCTGCAGCCACGCCAGATTCAGCGATTATTTTAAACACACCAATATCGCCAGTGCGGCTTACGTGGCAGCCGCCGCACAGCTCCTTGGATGTGCCGATTTCTAGCACGCGTACTTCATCGCCATATTTTTCGCCGAACAACATCATGGCACCGGATTTTTGCGCCGCTTCGATGCCCATTACCTGGGCGCGGGTTTCTGCGTTGGCTAATAATTCGTTGTTGACGATGGCTTCCACCTTGGCAATTTCTGCAGATGTCATCGGTGCGTTGTGGGCGAAGTCAAAGCGGGTTTTATCGGCATCCACTAACGATCCTTTTTGCTGCACGTGACTGCCCAGCACTTCGCGCAGCGCCTTATGCATCAGGTGCGTGGCTGAGTGATGGCGCACGGTGCGCGCGCGCATTGAGCCATCGACTTGTGCGTTAACGTTATCTCCCACTTTTAAAACACCGGCGATAATTTTGCCGTGGTGGCCGAACACCGCAGCTTGAATTTTTTGGGTATCGGCAACGGTGAATGTGCCGGAAACACCCGTAAATAGGCCTTCATCACCCACCTGCCCACCAGATTCAGCGTAAAACGGTGTCTTATCCAGCACCACAATACCCGCTTGTCCTGCTTGCAGCGCCGGTACTTTTAGGCCTTCATGGTAAATGGCTAACACAGTGCCATTGGCCTGCAAGGTTTCATAGCCTTTAAAATCGGTGTCGGCACCATCGTAGGCCAGCACTAATTTTGTCGCGAACTTTCCGCCTGCACGAGAGCGTTCTTGTTGCGCCTTCATGGCTGCTTCAAAGCCCGCCATATCAACGCCAAAGCCACGTTCGCGGCCAATATCTTCCGTCAAATCTATAGGGAAGCCGAAAGTATCGTAAAGCTTAAATGCGGTGTCGCCATCAAGTGTTTTTTTGCCGCCTGTTACCGCCGCTTCTAAAATTTCCATGCCGTTGACTAGCGTTTCGCCAAAGCGTTCCTCTTCCGCTTTCAGCGTTTCCATTACGCGATTTTTTTCCGTACGAATTTCTGGGAAGGTGTCGCCCATGACTTCTGCCAAGGTTTCTACCAAGCCAAAAAAGAACGGTTTTTGCTGACCTAATTTATAGCCGTGGCGCATCGCGCGGCGCGCAATACGGCGCAGCACATAGCCGCGACCATCGCTTGATGGAATCACGCCGTCGCATACCAAAAAGGCACACGCACGGATATGGTCGGCGATCACGCGCAGCGATGGATTGTTTAAATCGTTACAGTTGGTAGCCTTCGCTCCTGCTTTAATTAGCGCTTGAAATAGATCAATTTCATAGTTGGTGTGTACGTGCTGCAGCACCGCAGATAGGCGTTCTAGACCCATTCCGGTATCTACACTTGGCTTCGGCAATTTAACCATGGGGCCATCCGCTACTTCGCGGTTGTACTGCATAAATACGAGATTCCAAATTTCGATATAGCGATCGCCATCTTGGTCTGGGCTGCCAGGAGGGCCACCAAAAATACCCTCTCCGTGGTCGTAAAAAATCTCGCTGCACGGGCCGCACGGGCCGGTGTCGCCCATCATCCAAAAATTGTCCGATGCATAGCGCTCGCCTTTGTTGTCGCCGATGCGCACAATGCGCTCGCGCGGCACGCCAATTTCATCCGCCCAAATATTGTAGGCTTCGTCATCTTCGGCGTATACCGTTACCCAGAGCTTTTCTTTAGGTAAGTTGTAGACGGTGGTAAGCAGTTCCCACGCGTATTTAATGGCGTCGTGTTTAAAATAATCGCCAAAACTAAAGTTGCCCAGCATTTCGAAAAATGTATGGTGGCGGGCGGTGTAACCGACGTTTTCTAGGTCGTTATGTTTGCCGCCTGCGCGCACGCAGCGCTGCGATGACGTAGCGCGCACATAGTTGCGTTTTTCGGTGCCTAAAAAGCAATCTTTAAACTGATTCATGCCCGCATTGGTAAATAAAATAGTCGGGTCTTCCCACGGTACAAGCGAGCTTGAAGCCACGTGCGTGTGGCCTTTAGATACGAAAAAGTCGATGAACTGTTGACGAATTTGCGAGACTGAAATCACTGAAGAAGACATAATAAAATCCGATTGGTTTTGCTAAAAATTGGGAACCGCGATAACTGCAGCGTAATCCTCCATTTTACATCAGCGGGCATGGGGTAAAAAGAAAACTTGAACCGCTGTTTTGGGCAATTGGTGCAAATCGCAGCAATTTTGACCTTTGGTGTTGAAAATACCAAAAATATACCCGCTAAAACACGGCACTACCGCCGTAAGGCACTGGGTGGCTATGGCATAATTTTAGCTTCGGTATTTTCCGTAATTTAGGCAAAAATTCATGCGTATTCTCCTTTCAAACGACGACGGTTATTTTGCACCCGGCCTCGCCCAATTAGCAAAATCATTGCAGACGTTGGCTGAAATTACGGTCGTAGCGCCTGAAGCCGACCGCAGCGGCGCATCGAATTCCTTAACGCTCGATCGTCCGCTGAATTTGCGTAAATCCAGCAGCGGTTTTTTTCACGTCAACGGCACACCAACTGATTGCGTGCATTTGGCAGTTACCGGCATGCTGGATATTGCGCCCGACATGGTGGTATCCGGCATCAACGCCGGTGCCAATATGGGCGACGACACCATTTATTCTGGCACGGTTGCAGCTGCTACAGAAGGCTATTTGCTGGGCATTCCCTCCATTGCGATTTCACTGGTAATTGGCCCTGAAAAATTCAAACACTATGAGACCGCAGCAGCGGTCGCTTTGCAGCTGGTGATGAACCATCAAAAAACCCCATTGCGCGCGCCAATTTTGTTGAATGTAAATGTGCCCGATGTGCCGATTGAAGAAATTAAGGGGTTTCAAATTACGCGCTTGGGCAAGCGCCATAAGGCCGAGCCAGTGGTGAAAGCGGTGAACCCGCGCGGCGAAACGGTCTATTGGGTAGGCGCTGCCGGTGCTGCCGCCGAAGCCGGGCCGGGCACAGATTTTTATGCCGTGGCCAATAATTTTGTATCCATCACGCCGCTGCAAGTTGACTTAACCAACGGCGCGCAAATGGCCAGCACCAATGATTGGCTTGCAAGCTGGAACGAAAAATAATGGCAACGCTTACGCCCGGTTCCGCAGTCGCCACGCGCACCATCACGCGCATGATCGAAGAGCTGCGCGCACGGGGCATCAGCAACGAAATGGTGCTGGGCATCATGGCGCAAATACCGCGTCATGTATTTGTTGACGATGCGCTGGCACCGCGTGCTTATCAAGTGGATAACGCCTTGCCAATCGGCTTTGGGCAAACCATTTCAACGCCGGAAATTGTGGCGGTAATGACCAGCCTGTTGTGTGAAAAAAAGGTACCAAAAAAAGTGCTAGAAATTGGCACCGGTTGCGGCTATCAAACAGCGGTGTTGGCAAAAATAGCCAAAGAAGTTTATACCGTTGAACGTATTGCGCCATTGATGGACAAAGCAAGATGTACCCTGCGCGATATGCGCTACACCAACGTTATTTTTAAGCACGCCGATGGGCATTTTGGTTATGCCGCTGGCGGGCCATACGATGCGATTATTACCACCGCCGCCGCTACCCATGTGCCGCCATCTTTACAGCAGCAATTAGCGGTGGGCGGTAGGCTAATTTTGCCGGTTGGCGTTGAATCGCAAAAGCTGTTGGTGATTGATCGTATTGATGATTCGCCAAATGGCTTTACTGAGCGCGTGGTGCATGATGTGCGCTTTGTGCCGCTGGTTTCTGGCGTGGCGCTGCATTAACGCTAACTGTGTTGTACTTTAAGAATCGAGACGGCCATGCAAGCAATAGTTAACTTAAAAAATACCGAAGCGACAAAATCTGCGCTGCAGCTATTAGCGTGCGCAAGCGTGAGTTTGATTGTGGGTTGCAGCTCAACTAAGCCCGCGCCCGTGATTGAGCGCAACCCGCTTAATCCGGCGGATGCCGTGCCCACAGCACCAGCTCCGGCTACATCTACAGCGAGCACAGCGCTCGCGACTGTGCCCGCATTGGATACGCGCCCGCGAGACCCTAACGCTAAAATTTACGTCGTAAAACCCGGCGATAGTTTGTACGGTATTGCGTTTCAAAATGGCGTGGATTACCGTGAATTAGCGGCGTGGAACAATATTGAAAACGTCAATCGAATTAGGGTAGGACAAGAATTGCGCGTGAATGCGCCGAGCGCTGTTGTTGCTAGTTCTGGAGTCATCAGCGTGCCTAGCGTCGGCGGTGTGGCGATGTTGCCAGCAACTACAACTGGGGCCGTGGTAGCAGCACCGCTCGTGACCACGCCCGCGCCTACCAGCGTGCCAAGTGGCGCGCTAGAATTACAAGCCGCACAAAATTCTGCCGCTAGTTTAGCCAACGTGCCTGCTAATTCAGCCACGTTGAAAGTCGAGCCAAAAATTTCTAAGCAACCATATTCAGATGCTGCTTACAATCGCGCGCTACAGCAAGCAGGTGGCGCACCAACTGCGCCGTTGACTGGCGGCAACGTGATTATTTCTGGCGGTAGGCCATCCGCTGGCCCGTCGGCAACATCAGGCGCGCAGACGCCATTGACGGGGCTGCCGAGCTTGCCGCCAAGTACGAGTACGTCGGCATCGACTGCGATACCCGCGTTGCCAAGGGTGCCCGTTGCGGCACTTGCGCCCGCACCCGAGGCTGCTGCATCAGCCGCAGCGCAGGCCGCTCGCGCCGCTGCGGCTGCCGCTGCATCCGCCGCGTCCGCAGCTGCTGCAAGTGCATCCGCCGCGCCTGACCCAAATGCACTCACCGGCAGCGACATGCCTGCATGGATGTGGCCACTAGCATCGGCTGGAAAGCCCCGTATTACGGCCACCTTCACGGATCTTAATAAGGGTATTGATCTAGCCGGAACGCGCGGCCAAGGTGTGTTGGCTGCCGCACCGGGCAAGGTTGTGTACAGCGGCACGGCAATGCGCGGCTACGGCCAATTGGTGATTGTGAAACACAACGTGGCGTGGTTTTCAGCCTACGCGCACAACGATAAAATTTTAGTGGCCGAAGGCGATGCCGTAAAAAAAGGCCAAAAAATTGCTGAGATGGGTGCTACCGATGCTGATAGCGTCAAGCTGCATTTTGAAATTCGCAAACAAGGCGTGCCGGTAGATCCGCTTAAATTTTTACCGCCACTTTAAGGCGCTGACCGCCTTAGCCATCGTAAATTGAAGCACCGCGCTTCTTCATGACTGAAACCCAATTCCTAATTATGCTCGGCCTATTTTTTATCGTGGCCATGCTGTATTCATCCGTCGGGCACGCAGGCGCATCGGGCTATTTGGCGGCGATGGCGCTGTTGGGCGTGGCGGCAGCCACCATGCGGCCTACGGCATTGGTGCTAAATATTGTGGTGGCCGCATTGGCAACCTGGCGTTTTAGTCGCGGTGGGCACGTAAAAATAAAGCGCGTTGCACCGTTTTGGTTAGGGTCAATCCCGCTGGCGTTTATCGGCGGTAGTATCCAATTGCCTAGCCAAATTTATAACGGTTTAGTGGGGGCGGTGTTGCTGTGCTCTGCAGCGTATCTAGCGTGGCGCGCCGGACGCGTGGTTACGCCCGGTGCGGAAATTGAGCCCAAAATGCCAGTGCTACCCTGTGTGCTAATTGGTGCTGTGATCGGATTTTTATCGGGTCTTACTGGCACTGGTGGCGGGATATTTTTAAGCCCTTTATTGCTACTGCTGCATTGGGCGGGGCCTAAAAATACCGCAGGTATTTCGGCTCCCTTTATTTTACTTAACTCAGTCGCAGGCTTGTTAGGCGGTTTCGCGCGCGGCACGATTGGTTTAGAAAACTTCAGCGCAACTATGGTGCCCCTAGCTATCGCAGCCCTGTGCGGTGCAGCTATTGGTTCATGGGTTGGGGTGTATAAATTGAGCAACCGTTGGCTTAATATTACCTTGGCATTGGTGATGACGATTGCGGCGATTAAATTATTAGGGTTGGCATGGAGCAGATAACTAGCGCTAATTTAATGCCTGAAGACGCCCGTATTACGGGCGTCTTCAGGCTATTTAATTCGCTATGAATCCAGCTCAAAACGCTAAAATTATTGCGCTCATGGTGGCAATAATTGTAGCGATATGCACTGCAGCGTTAGCGCTTACTTTAGGCCGATTCCCGTTAAGCCTAACCACGATTGCTCAAGCGCTATGGTGCGGCATTAGCGGCCAGCCGCAGCCCGATATGACTGCAGCCACAGTATTGTTTGAGCTGCGCGCGCCGCGCGTGCTGGCGGCTTTTGCGGTGGGCGCGGCATTGGCTGCGGCGGGCGCTGCGTATCAAAATTTATTCCGCAACCCGTTGGTGTCGCCCGACATTTTGGGCGTGTCTGCGGGGGCATCTTTAGGTGCCGTATTGGCTATCTTGTTATCGTGGCCGCTGGTGGCGTTGCAGGGTGCGGCGTTTGCAGGTGGCTTGGTGGCAGTGGCAATTATTGTGGGTATTGGTTGGCTAGTGAATCAGCGTAAAACCGCGAACTTTGGCTACGACCGCACCTTAACACTGGTGCTAGCCGGTGTGGTGCTCGGGGCATTGTTTAGCGCGGGTGTGTCGCTAATTAAAACGCTGGCTGACCCTGATAATAAATTGCCCGCCATTACCTATTGGCTCTTGGGGAGTTTTTCCGCCATTGGTGTGGCCGAATTGAAGTTTACGGTGTTACCGATGGCGGCGGGTTTGCTCACGCTTTGGCTGTTGCGGTGGCGTATAAATTTATTGAGCTTGGCTGATGATGATGCCAAAGCAATGGGCGTTAATTTAACGGCATTGCGACTGTGGGTAATTGCTGCCGCCACTTTGCTCACAGCGGCATCGGTCGCAATTAGCGGCGCAATTGGCTGGATTGGGTTGGTGGTGCCACACGCAGTGCGGCTAATGGTGGGGGCAGAGTTTTCGCGCTTGCTGCCCTTAGCCATGTTAGCGGGTGGCACCTTTATGGTGGTGACTGACACCATCGCGCGCAGCGTGAGCGCGAATG
>JAYUOW010000198.1:0-4082 GCA_043760555.1 Betaproteobacteria bacterium | reverse complement strand
ATTCGCATTTAGGCCTACATCCAACGTGGTGACTTCGCCGGTTACATCATTGGTCACTTGGCAATTCATCAACACAAAGCGCGTGGCGTTCCACAGCTTATTGCAGAAATTGCGATAGCCTTCGCAGCGCTTAAAATCAAAGTTTACGTTCACGCCTAGCGACGCATAGCTTGCCATCGTGAAGCGTAGCGCGTCCGATCCAAAGGCAGGAATGCCTGCCGGGAATTCTTTTTTAGTGCGCTCGGCAACTTTAGGCGCGGTTTCAGGGCGGCGCAAACCTGACGTGCGCTTAACCAGCAGGGGCTCAATCTCAATGCCGTCGATAAGGTCAACGGGGTCAATCACGTTGCCCTCGCTCTTGCTCATTTTTTTGCCTTCCGCGTCACGCACAGTGGCGTGGATGTACACCGTTTCAAACGGGATTTTGCCCGTGAAATAAGTGGTCATCATAATCATGCGGGCGACCCAAAAGAAAATGATTTCGCTACCTGTTACCATCACTTGTGAAGGCAAATAACGACGCATTAAATCGCTGTCTTCTTGTTGCGGCCAACCAAGGGTTGAAAACGGCACAAGAGCCGACGAAAACCAAGTGTCTAGCACATCAGCGTCACGACGCAATGCGCCCAAACTGCCCGCAGCACGGGCTTTAGCAGTGGCTTCAGCTTCATCGCGACCCACAAAGCAGTTGCCTAGTTCATCATACCAAGCCGGTATTTGATGACCCCACCAAAGCTGGCGCGAAATGCACCAATCTTGGATATTATTCATCCAATGGTTGTAGGTATTTACCCAATGTTCGGGCACAAATTTAATCTCGTTTGATGCCACAACTTCTAGCGCTTTTTTAGCGATAGATTGCCCCGGCTGATACGGATGATTTGCCGGTGCGGGTTTATCCACCGCCATAAACCATTGGTCGGTTAACAACGGCTCCAACACCGTGCCAGTACGATCGCCGCGCGGTACTTTTAACTTGTGCTTTTCGGTCTTTACTAGCAGTTGCAGCGCATCTAAATCAGCCACAATTTTTTTACGTGCTACAAAGCGATCCAACCCGCGATAGGCCTCTGGCATGGTGGCAGCAATGGTGGCATCTAGCGTTAGTACATTAATCTGTTCTAGCTTATGGCGCTGACCAACGGCGTAGTCGTTGAAGTCATGCGCGGGCGTTACCTTTACGCAACCGGTGCCGAAGGCGGGGTCAACGTAATCGTCCGCAATAATCGGAATAGTACGATCAGTCAACGGTAATTTTACATGCTTGCCCAAGAGTGCCGTATATCGGGCGTCTTCAGGGTGCACCATAATAGCGACGTCACCCAACATGGTTTCAGGGCGCGTGGTGGCAACTGTTAATCCTGCCAAGCCATCAATTGCGCCATCCGCAAAAGGATACTGAATGTGCCACAAATGGCCGTCTTCTTCTTCACTCACCACTTCTAAATCGGACAACGCGGTTTTAAGTTTTGGATCCCAATTAACCAAGCGCTTGCCACGATAAATTAGCCCATCTTCAAACAAGCGCACGAACACTTCCGTTACGGCTTCGTTTAGGTTTGGATCCATCGTGAAGTATTCTTTACTCCAGTCTGTAGATGCGCCTAAACGCCGCATTTGCTGGGTAATGGTGTCGCCAGAAAACTGCTTCCACTTCCAAATTTCTTCTACAAATTTTTCGCGCCCCAAATCGTGCTTCGATATTTTTTGCGCTTCTAAATTACGTTCCACCACAATTTGTGTGGCAATACCTGCATGATCCGTGCCCGGCAGCCACAACGTGTTGTCGCCACACATGCGGCGGTGGCGCGTCATGGCGTCCATAATGGTTTGATTAAACGCGTGGCCCATGTGCAGCGTGCCGGTAACATTGGGGGGGGGAAGCTGAATGCAAAATGACGGCTTATTCGGCGTGCTACCGGCATTAAAGTAACCAGCTTGTTCCCACACGGGATACCAATGCGATTCGATGGCAACGGGGTCAAAAGCTTTGGCGAGCGCGTTGGAAAGATTTGTAGTTTGTGGTGTGGTCATTATTGCAATTCAATTTTCAAAAATGGGGTAATAAATTATTTAATCGCTTAGTCTCGTAGGCGATCAGCCAGCGCAGCATTGATCACATCGCCGATTTCATTTGCAATTTCTTGCTGCATATCGCTCATGGCTTGCGTGATCGCAACGCCTATTTGGGCTGCGATCCGCTCCGTGAGGCGCTCTTCTAGGCGCGCGCCGAGGTGATCATCTAAGCGGCCGATTACGCGGCTAAAAATATCTTGGCTCAGCGCATCAATCTCGGCTTCGTTTAGGCTTTTAACGGCTGCAGTGCCTCCGAGTAAGGTCTTCGCTGGTGTCGCGGCAAGCTTCGCGGCATCCGCTGCTGCGGCCATTTCTGGTGTCCATTCGGGTGCCTGAATAACTTCCGTGAGTACCGGTAAATTACGGTCATCTACTTGCGCTTGATTTTCAGCGGCCATTTGGTGCCGCGCGATTAGGGAGTTTATTTTTTCACTCAAAATATCAGCGTTGGCGGTGTGGGTTTGCATCGGAATTGTTTGATCGTTATTTGGCATTGCTGTTCAAGTCCAAAGTGTTAATTTCAAAGCCACGGGATTTGTAAAACTTCAAACGCTCACGAGCGCGCGCGCGATCTTCATCATCGATTGCAACTACTTCGCGCAAAAAATCAAAACGACTAAAAAACGGTGGCGGCTCATCGCTTAAACTTAACAGCGCCTCCATGTGCGGAAAAGTGGCGTCGGGCGAATTTTCAGTCGCAATTAAAATTGGCGTGGCCGCAGCGTGCGGACTGTTGGCAAACACGTGTGGCAAAAACGAGGTGGCAGAAAACGTCCACAGCGCGCGGTCTAGCGCTGCTGCTACGTCTGCGTCGGGCGCGTAAAGCACGAGCTTTTTGCCACCATCGTAGGCACGCTTGGCGAGCTGACAAGCTGTGTTAATTTTATTAGGTGCGTTAAAAAAAAATTTAATTTCAGTCATTTTCACAAATTTAGAATGCCTGAAGATGCCCTTTTCCCCGCGAGGGGCTACCTTCGGGTCGTAGGGCATCTTCAGCACATCTATTTAGTCACTTGATATTCCAAAATCGCGCGCAATAGCATTCAAGAAATAGCGTCGATTAATAGAAACCGATGTTGGGTTAAACCCCAACCCAACCTACTTTTTAGCCCATCGTGGCACGCTGTAGGTTGGGTTGGTTTGTAACCCAACATCGATCATTAAAGCCCAGCGCGCTTAAACAAGAAGTTTGAAAGCAGCGGCACCGGACGTCCTGTTGCCCCCTTGGCAGCACCGCTCTTGGATGCCGTTCCAGCAATATCCAAATGCGCCCACTTGTATTCACCCGCAAAGCGATTTAAGAAACATGCCGCCGTAATACTGCCACCGGCACGGCCACCGCTGATGTTTGGAATATCGGCAAAGTTGCTTTTCAGCATTTCGTCGTATTCCGCATTCATCGGCAACTGCCATGCGGCATCACGCGCTGTAGTGCCTGCTGCTACCAGTTCGGACGCCAATGCGTCATCGTTGGCAAACACGCCCGTGGTAATGGTGCCTAGCGCGATGATGATAGCGCCCGTCAATGTGGCGGCATCCACCACACACGCAGGCTTAAAGCGTTCCGCGTAAGTCATAGCGTCACACAAAATTAGGCGGCCTTCGGCGTCGGTGTTTAAAATTTCAACTGTCAAGCCTTTCATGGAGGTGACGATGTCGCCCGGACGCGTGGCATTACCACCCGGCATGTTTTCACACGTGGGCACTAGCATTACGACGTTTAGCGGCAGCTTCATTAGGCCCACGGTTTTCATGGTGCCAAACATGGCGGCAGCGCCACACATATCAAACTTCATTTCGTCCATTTCGGCTGCTGGCTTTAGCGAAATGCCGCCAGTATCAAAGGTAATGCCTTTGCCAATTAGCACGATTGGTGCTGCACCTTTTTTGCCGCCGTTGTGCTCAAGCACGACAAACTTTGGTGGCTGGTATGAGCTAGCAGAAACGGATAACAGCGTATTCATGCCCAACTTCTGCATGTCTTTTTTCTCTAAAATCGTCACCTT
>JAYUOW010000197.1:0-11875 GCA_043760555.1 Betaproteobacteria bacterium | reverse complement strand
AAATGATGAATGTTGCGATGAAATCAGCATCATTTTGTAATGACAACACGCTGCTCCGCTAACGAGAAGGCATTAATTTGCGCATCCGTTGTGCGGTTGCCGTCGGGTAATTCGAGTGTATGAATTGCATCAAACCCTTGCTCACACAAGAAATTTACGAGGCGCTTTGGTAGGTGTGCATCAACCAAAAACTTCATGCGGCAAGGGATTCAATGCTTTTTAGTTTGACGATCCGAGATGCATAATTGAGCGCCGCCAAAATGTCTTCCCGCTCTAAATCTTCATAGTCAGCCAAAATATTTTCGATCGACATGCCTGCGTTCAGCCATTCTAAAATGGTTTCAACTGGGTAGCGCAGGCCGCGAACGCAGGGTTTGCCGTGGCAAATTTCGGAATTTGTGGTGATGCGGTTGGCGAATGCTGTGCTCATTAGTGCAGGCTCCTTTACGGCGAGAACATACAAGATACTCCGGTATTGCTCGCTGTCAAGCGGTTCACTTCATTCGGTGCTCTTGCGAAAAGCGTGAATCCCATCAATCCCCAATTTCCCCACCCAATATTGTCCAAGTCCCTAACAACACCAGCGCCCAAAGCAGCACGCCTATCGCCATCCAAATATAGTTGGCTACCGTGAGATTATTGTTGGTTTCTCCCTTCGCATCGTCACACGCATGGTTTATCGCATCTTGTATTTTCCAAATTGCCCATGTCACTGGAGGGAGCGTTAGATACATCGCTAAGTCGGTCGCAGGTGCGCCGATACCCTTGTTAGCCATGACGGAGCACACGGTGGATAAAATAGAAAAAAATATGTACACGCCAGCAGCGGTATGGGGCATCCATTCGTAGCTTATATTTTGGCGTTTCAACCGTAAATCAATCAACTGGGTGAGCGATGTGGTGTAAAAGATGCTGAATATAGCGCGAGGAACCGGCCAAATATTGCTGCCATCTTGCTGCTTTTGTGCGTGCCACTGCCGATAAAACCAATACAAGCCATAGATGCTTAATGTGGAGATAAATAGTAGCAAAAACTTAGTTTTACCAACAACATAAAAACCAGAGGCAGCATCGCTTTGAATTTCTAGCGCTGCTTGGGGCGCAGCGTAGGGGTTGCTATTTTGTTCAGTGTTTTGAGAGTCTTGATTCATTACGTTTCACCTAGTTTCTAATTTTATTTAGCGGTGTTTAAAACGGTGCGCCTTCGCCCGTCGCAACATCTCCCGCCGCGCCGCCGCCTTCGCCACCCAGCGCATCAATTAAATCATCGGTCATCTTGGTTACTTCGCCTGCCATCATCACGAAGTCAGCGTCAAAGCGTTCGTCGGCATCGTCCCCGCTATCGGTTTCGGTTACTACGTCCACCGGCGCTACGCGCTTAATCACGAAGGTTTCGCTCAAAATAAACGACACGCGGTTTTGCCAGGTCATGGCTAAGCGCACGCATTGTTTGCCTTGGGTGATGTGGTTATTGGCTTCATCGACGGCCATGCTTTGGCGCGTTAAACGCAAGGTGGCCTTGGTGTCGTCGGATGCGCGTAGTTCCGTGTCTTGGTCGATGCTAAAGCCTTGTGGGGCTTCGTCGGCTGCCAGCCAGCCGGTCATGCAGCTTGCGGGTGATTTTGTGGTGTCCACGCGGATTAGCGGCAAGCCGGGTACGGATTTACAAAGTAGGGCGACAATCAATTCGGCCTTGGCGGGGGTGGCAGAATCAACGGCGACTAAACCTGTTTGCGGGTTAATCCATACCTTGGTGCTGGCGCGTACCGAGAAAGCGCGGGGCAGTAAATCGTTGGTTACATGCTCTTTAATTTCGCGCATTTGTTTGCGGCCTACTTTGAAACCTTGCTGGTTTTCAAGCGCGATGGCTTTGTCTACCATTTCCTGCTTGATGACTGAGGATGGCAGCAATTTTTTCTCTACCGTAAGCTGCAATAAAAATTGTCCGGCTACGGAATACACGAGCGATGGCTCAAGTTCTTCAGGCAACGCGCGCGGTGCTGTCCAGCCTTGGGTTTGCATTTCAAAACCTGTGCAGGGACGTAACGGATAGCGGGAAAGCTGCGTATTTAGGGCTTCTACAGTCATTTGCCAGTTGGCAGGCACGCGATACAGTTGCAAATTTCTAAACCACATAAAGTAGATTCCGCAGCTAGTTAGCTAAAATAAAAAGGGAGACGAAGTGTAGCGCATGCGCTCAACTGATTCAGTCTTTCATGGGTATTTTTTTATCCAATATTGCAACGGCGGTGATGGCGTTATCCGGAAAGCCGTCAATCACGCGATCCGAATAGGTTAGATAGGTGAGGGTGTTGCGTTTTACGTCCACAATGCGCACCACACGCACGTGTTTGAACACAAACGACGCGCCTTCTTTAAACACTTCTTCTTGTTTGGGTAGCGGCTTGGTAAACGTGATTGCGCCTATTTGGCGACACGCTACCGAAAAGCGGGACGGGTCTTTGGCCAAGCCAATAGCCCCTTTAAAGCCACCGGTTTTGGCGCGGGATACGTAGCAGGCCACCCCTGTTACGCTCGGGTCGTCAAAGGCTTCCACCACTATTTTATGGTCGGGCCCCGTCCATACAAATTGCGTATCCACAGCGCCTATTTCTTCGGCGAGGCTTATGGTGGAATGCAATAAGCAACTCGTCAAGGCAGCGAATGTAAGTGCAAATTTTATTGTTGACAGCATTGTAATCTTTCTATTTTTTTCATTAATACCTTGAAGATGCCCTAAAATAGGGCATCTTCAAGGTATATTGTCAAGGAAAATTGAATTATAAGCCAACCGTGAAAGCAGATACGGCGAGTTCGGAGCTTTCCCAAATTTCTTCAAACCGATCAACCCAGGGCTGCGTTTCAACAGCGTCATAGAGTGTCATCACCGAACGCGGATGATCCTTATGAAGCTTGTGCCAAAAGTGTGTGCCGTCGGCAATGATGAGCGGGTCGCTCGCCTCGCTCGCGGCACCTTTGGTCTTATGAATCGCAAAATTAGCCGAAAATTGCTGCATTAAAATCATTAGGCGCGGAAAGTCAGCTGCAAAACTTGCGGGCTGATGCAAAGCAATGCGAATTTTCATGCTTCTATTGGCAAGGAGGGTTTTGCGCAGCGCATCTATTCTGCCGGGAGACGTGAAGCCGCGATCTCTAAGCGTCACGTCAAAAATATCAAGCTTTGATTTTGCCAACAACACCACGGCTTCAATGGCGGGTTGTGCATCTACATTGCCTTCAATGAGTTTATAAATTCGTTGTGGTTGCATGATGGAATTAGTTAAGTAAATATTCAATGTAACCGTTGTCTAACCAGTCGTGCAGCACCGCTTTCACTCCAGCGTGTTGAATGGCGGCACGCACGAGGGCGGGCGCGGCTTGGCGGGTATGGGCTAAGGCTGAAAACAGCGCTGCTATTTCGGGTAAGGCAGTGTCGAGCACAATATTTTTTGGCGCGCCAATGTGGGTGTTATTTTCTGCACTAAAGCCGTTGATAAAAAAATGCGGTTTAGCGTCATCGTCGATGCGCATCATGCGTGAGCGTAAATCCAGCTTAAGCCCGTGTTTACTGGCTTCGCGGGCGAATATGGCTACGCTTGTTTCTTCTTCAGGCGGCAAAAACAAAACGTGGTTTTTAGGCACCGTTAAATACCCACCGATAAATTCTATCATCTGCTGTTTGGTGGGCGGGGGTACTTGCAGCGCGGTTACATAATCTTGCAAGCTTTGCGCACTTAAGGTGCCAGGTTGTTCGGTGGCTAGGCGCGCGCTTTCTTGCAGCACACCGGTTGGTTTTAGGCTATCGCGTTGATAGTCCAAATAGGCTCCCAAAAGCTCTTCGCGCGCGGGCGCACGAAAGCCGATTGACCACGTTAAACAATCATTTTCTGCAACGCCGTTGTGGGCATAACCGGGCGGCAAATAAAGCATATCGCCCGCTTCTAAAACCCATTCATCTTCGGCTTGGAAATTTTTTAAAATACGCAAAGGCGCGTCTTTTACCCATTCCAAATCCGTTTGTTTTGATATTTGCCAGCGGCGCTGCCCCGTGCCTTGCAGCAAAAACACATCGTACGAATCGACATGCGGCCCCACGCCGCCACCTGCAGCGGCATAGCTCACCATCAGGTCGTCAATACGGTCATGAGAAACAAAATCAAAGTGCGCCAACAACGCGTGCGCTTCGTGGGAAAAATGCTGGGTGTCTTGTACTAGCACCGTCCACTTTTCACCTTTTAACGCGTCAAAATGCTTTTTACGAAAAGGCCCGCGCGCCATATTCCACGCGGATTTTCCGCTTTTTTTTGGCTGGCTTATTAGCCGCGCTTGCGCTTCGTCGTAACCGCTAAGCTTGAGTACATCGGCAATATTAAACGGCTGATTGTCGCGTTCAAAATTTGCAAAAGCTTGACGAATCAGCAGCGGCTTTTTGCCCCAATATTGGTTTAGAAACTGTGTGGCGGTTAAGCCGCCAAGTTGGGGCAGAGGTTGGTGTGCTGGTGTGGGCATGAGTTTGTTGGTAATTTATGTTTTAGGTTTGGATGGTTTGCCGTGCGTTTCGAGCAGACGTCGCGTTTTTGCAAGCTCTGCTTCGAGCAACGCCGCATCCGGCAGCACGGTGCGGTAGTTGGCGGCCATAATTTTGTTGGGCAAGCCATCGAGCGCATAGCGCGCTAAAGCGTGGCCTTTGTCCGCACATAGAATGAGGCCAACGGGCGGATTTTCATCCTGCAGAGTCCAATTTTCTTTGGCATAGTTGCAGTACATATGCATTTGCCCGACATCAGCATGGTTAAGTGCGCTTAGTTTTAAATCAATGATGACCAAGCACCGTAAGCGGCGGTGGTAAAACAGCAGGTCTACCCGATACCAAGTTTGGTCAATACGCAGGCGACGTTGACGCCCAACAAACGTAAAGTCGCCGCCAAGCTCGAGCAGGAAGTCTTCTAAGCGGTGTATCAACGCTTCTTCCAGTTCGGCTTCTGAGTATTCGTCTTTTAGATTTAAAAACTCTAGTACATAAGGATCTTTGATTGCTTCGTCGGCCGTCACTATGTCTTCAGGTTTGGCGATTGCACCTTTGGTCAGCATGGCCGTTTTATTTTTTGAAAGGGCGGTGCGCTCGTAAAATTGGCTGCCCACTTGGCGATCAAGCTGCCGCACACTCCACCCGCCACGCAGCGCTTCGGTTTCGTAAAATGCGCGTGCGTACTCGTCTTGCACGCTCAGTAAGCGGACGTAGGCGGACCAGGGGAGTAGAAATAATTCAGCTAGTTCATGTAGCCGCGAATTAGGCCGCATGCCGACTGTTGCGATGGAATTAGCCGCTGTCCGTTGTTCAGTTTTCGGTAATTTTGCGGCTTTGGCCAATTTGCCAGACAGTGTCTGGCAAATTGGCCAAGTCTGGTAGAACTGCCGCATTTGCTGAAGATTTTGGCGGCTAAACCCGCGCCCAAATTTGGCCGTCAGATCAATGGAAAGCCGCGCAATAAGCTGCTCACCGTATTCTGCTCGGCGCTTGCCTTTTTGCTCTGCTTCAACGATGCGCCGACCTACTTCCCAATAGCTTGCGGTCATCAGCGCGTTAACGCTACGTGCGGCGCTCACGCGGGCGGCATGCACGACTTCAACAATGCCGTTGCATACCGCTACGTAACCGTCGCCGGTTGCTGGAAGTGTAGATTGCGGCGCGATTTTAGTCATTTTGGAAGTGCGATAGCAGCGGTGATGAAGGCATTACAGAATGACGCGCAATGTAATGAGATGCCACGTAACGAGGCGCTATAGTCCGATCGCGTGCATCATTTGTAGAAAAGTGTTGGTGCGCCCGACAGGACTCGAACCTGTTACCCCCGGCTTAGAAGGCCGGTGCTCTATCCAGATGAGCTACGGGCACTGCATTTGTTCTGCATTGGGCGTTAATGTGGCGCTTACCCATGCACAACCACTAATTTAACGTAAAACGCTCACGAATTACAAACCTTGATTTGAGGAGATACCAAAGGTTGGCCGTTGTGCGAGGGAATTTTACTTTTTTGAGAAACTACTTGCTGGCGTGTGTTGGCGTATTAGCCGCTACAGCAAAACAAATTTTTAACGCTAGAAAAAGCATTAAGAAGTTCTTGGTCGGAGTGAAAGGATTCGAACCTTCGACATCTTGCTCCCAAAGCAAGCGCGCTACCGGGCTGCGCCACACTCCGACATTCAAGCCGTGCATTATAGCGTGGATGCAAGGTTAGAGCAATAGCTGGTTTAATTTTTGGTGGGGTTAACGGGTGGCAGTGGCGCGCATGCAAGGTTTTTACGTCGCAAAGCTACGTCCGTAACAACCAAAACCCATGAACAGTCGTCGCAACCGCGCCTACAACCAGCACGGCAACATTTGCCAGCATCGAGGCATTTGGTTTTGATTTTCCCCAGATAAAGTACGAAATAATGCAAGATACCGCCACTGTTACGCCGAGTACAAAGAGATCAAACCCAGTAGCGCGATTGACTTCAAACCACAGCGCGGGTTTATCGATAGTTTGGGCTGTTCGGAAACCGTAGCTGCCGTTGGGCGCAATGTCCCCTTTCCAAAGCGGATAACCCACCACGGCCATCGTCACGCCCGAAAGTGCTACGGAGAGGTGCAGTATTAGGCTCAACATTGTTGCTCCTTTTCCGGTGATTTCAAATAGTATAAAGCAGAATCGAGTTGGCGATTGTATGCAATCAGGGGTTGAAAATGTATCGTGTAATGCCTTGAAGAAGCCCTTAAATAGGGCATCTCCAAGGCATAGCTTGGGCTGCAGGGGTCCATCGTGTTGAACCGAGTACGCGCGCGTACGTTGAAAACACGTGAGGCGTGGCGGTGGACGGCTTGCTCGCTCAATTTGCCCAAACCCGTGCGGCGGCGCGAGTGCGCTACGCACAATTTCTGCGCGAAGGCATTCACGCGCCATCATTAATTGGCTTAACCAACCCGCCGTGCGCCGTCATAAATTAAGCTTTCCAGCGGAATATCAAGTCCGCTGTGCAGCCGTCGAATCATGGCGAGCGACAGAGCACGGCGGCCATTGATTACTTCCGCCACGCGCGCACGCGAACCTATGAATGGCTCTAAATCTTTCCGAACTAGCCCCATTTGTTCCATTCGAAATTTAATGGCATCAATCGGGTTGGGAGGCGCTATAGCGTGGTGTGCCGCCTCGTAGTGCTCAATTAGAATCAGCAATATATCCATATAATCACCGTCAGGCGTGTTTTCGGCGGCACCCCAAAGGCGGGACGTTTCGGCTAGGGCGGCTTGATATTGTGCCTCGGTCTTAATAATTTTAATGGTCTGAACATTCATCATATTGTCTCCGCGTTCACTGCATCGTACTGCGCATGTGTGCCGATAAATTTTATAAAACAAGCCTGTCTGCCGTAGTCAATTGCCACGATCAAGCGATACTTGTTGCCGCCAATATTAAATACAGCGCGACCACCTTTTAAAATACTAATCGTGGTGAAAACCATTTTTAAATGCTGCGGCGACGCCCAAACAGCCTTAGAGATCTCAGCGTGCCACGCTTCAAGAGACCCCTTAGCATCAGCATGAGTTTCCCAAAATTGACGCAATGTACTCTTCGCAATTATTCGCATTACTAAAGTATAGCATGCTCCCAATACGGGTGCAGCGCAACGCGAAACGATTAAACTTGGGAATAATGCTGGTTGATAGCGACGCCAATTTACTGGCGTTATCGCGCTACATCGCGTTGAACTCGGTACGCCCGCGTATGGTAAAAACACCTGAAGCATGGCCGTGAAGCAGCTATCGCGCCACGATGGGGCTTGCGCAAGCAGAACCATTCTTGGCCGTAGATGGCTTGCGCGCCCAATTTGCCCAATATCGTGCTGCGGCGCAAGCGCGCCACGCACAATTTGTGCGCGAAGGCATCAACGCGCCATCACCGTGGCTACACCTCCGCAACCAAGTATTTTTAGGTGATGATGACTTTGTAAGTAAAACACAAAGCCAAATGGCCGCGCACCAGCACGACGCAGTGCAAATCCCAATCCCAATAGCCCAACGCTGCCCGCCCGCCAAAGCGTTACAGCAAATTAAGGAATCTGGCGATAGCCGCAATGCGGACATTGTCGAGGCCCACGCTACTGGTGCATATTCATACCAACAAATTGCCGAGCACTTTGAGATTCACTTTACAACTGTGGGTAGGTTAGTTAGAGCTGGAGGCTAATGCTACGAAGCTAGCCCTGACCCCGTGCGCTGGCACTGTGCGCTAGGCCCCGTGCGCTAGCACTGCGATCATGCTACGGGCAAATTAGCGGCACTGTCGGAAAGTAGGTTTTATAACGCGCCGCGTCTCTGGTCAAAATTGACAAGCCCTCGGTTTGTGCTTGCGCGCCAATAAAAAAATCTGCGAGCACGCCGACGACGGCATTTTTACTGGCTCGCTTGCTTTGCCTAAACTTTAAATGCGTGCTGCCCGCAAGATAGGCGCATTCATGGCTTAACGGCAGACTTTTTGTTTTGCTCGCTTTAATAAATTGGGCAAGTTTTATTGATGAATCGAAATTTGGTGCAAGCTCGGCGCAAATGATGGCATTGATGGCGAGCCCGTTGCCACGTGAGGCAAGATCAAGCTGTTCTAACGACCAGTCAAGCCAAACCGGGTCGCGTTGAATTACATCAATCCATACGTTGCTATCAACTAAGATCAAGGCTTATTCCAATCGTCACCGCGCGTTAGGCGCATTACCTGCTCGGTCGTAAAACGGCCGTTACCCGTGCCAACTAGCGCTTGAAACGGGTTTTGCTTATTCTTTTTTTTTGCAGCACCCGCTGCCAACCCTTTTTTCAAATGTTTTTCTAGGGCGGTTTGTACTGCGGATGACTTGCTTACTTTCATCATCTCGCAATATTGATTGAGTTGCTTTTCCAAAGCGTCGGGCAGTCTGACGGACAACATAGTCTTTCCTTTGTATGACAGCTATGCCGTCTAGTGTACTACAAATTGCAGGGAAACCTGCTACGGCGGTGCAAAAAAAATGCAGCGCACCAGGGCGATGCAGTGCAAATCCCAATAACCCAGCGCTGCCCGCCCGCCAAAGTGCTGGAGTGCTACAGCAAATTGAGGAATCTAACGATAGCCGCAATACGGCCATTGTCGAAGCCCACGCTAATGGTGCATACTCATATCAACAAATTGCCGAGCACTTTGGGATTCACTCTACAAGTGTGGGTAGGGTGGTGAGAAATGGAAGCTGATGCTATGTGGCTAGACCTGATTCCGTTCGGTGTTTTCCTTTAAACGTCATCAAATATTGAAATGCACCTATGCAAACTTTAACTTTAGCGCGCTGCTTTGCCGGCATCCCCACTGGGATTCCCTGCGCCCCCGCTGGGATTTCCCGCATCCCCGCTGGCGCTAGCCGAACGTGCCTGCTGGCCTGTTTTTTGATGTTATTAGCGTGTTGGCACACCCAAGCCCACGCCCAAACCGTAACGCCCCTCCCCGCCTCCCTCTACCCCACCCAAAACCAGCTAACCGGGTTGTTTTACAATCCGGCGGAATCTGGTTATGGGTGTAATAGCATCGCGCAGGCCAATCCAAAATTTGCGCAAAATACGGTAGCCATGCCCGAAAGTAGAAACATACTTTTTGTCACTTGCTTTATCTACGATGCGCAGGGTAAGCCGGCGTGGGTGGTGGCGAGTGATGTGCGCGATGTTTCCAGCACAGGTAGTTATCGTGGCTTACTTTATCGCACGAGTAGCGCAGGCTTTGGGGTGAATTTCAACCCAAATGCAGTAGGCGTTACGGCGGTGGGTGAGATAGAGCTTAACTTTGCCAAGGTGTTCGATGTCAAGCTTTTGCTTCGCATCAAAGACCCGCAAGCCTTGCTCATTGTGAACGGTAACCAAGACAACACTGGCGCTGTGACCGTCGTTAAAAACGTCAAGCGCCAAGTGTGGGGTAATTTACCCGCCACGGTCGAATACACCCAAGAGTCGATCATCCCCCAAGGCGTGCAAATGAAAGTGCCGTCAGTCGAGCTCGCCGCTACGTGTACTCGCACGACGGACACTTGCTTTTACCTTGCCGTGCAAAGCGGCACAGTGCTACTCATCGACACAGGGGTCAAGCGAATTGGCGCACCTGATCCAACGCGCGACATCATCTACGCGGTGTATCGGCAAAACGGTAGATTATTTTTCAAGCAAATGCACAAAGACGACTTGACTGGCGCGTTTCCAAATCCTCCTTTCCTTTCGTCAGATTACAATGAAACACGAATTTCGATGTCTTCATCTGCGACTGGTTTTGATCGAGTTCAAGGATCATCAAGTGGAATGCTAATCCGCGCATTCAACTCAAGCATTAATCAAAGTGAATGCCTAGTTAGTAATTGGCAAGCGTCGTCAGGAACATTTGGTAATGATCCCTCGAATGCATGTCCTGTTTGGAATTGAGTTTCAAGTTTTTTAAAGCTCAGCCCGATGAATTTATTTCATCGGGCTTTTTTTATTCTCAAATTCAAAACTGTGTATATGCATAGATAATATTTTGCATGTCAATGTTATGCTTTATGTATATGAAGCACTACATCAAATTTTTATCAAAGCTACTTTTCGTCTTATCAATTTTTATTATTCAAATTAATTTTTCTAGCGCGCTTAACGTATGTCCTGGTCAGCCAGCAACCCTTGCCTGGTCAATTACGGGTGCGTACACAAGCTGTCCAACTGCAAACGCTGGAGATCCAGAAAATTTAGCCTGTACATTTACTCCAAGCCCGCTCGGCTCAAGAACAGTCAACCTCCCCTCAGGCAGCTGCACCGTTAATTTTCAATGCGAGCCGCCGGGGTCAGGTCTAGCTACGAATGCGAGCCGCCGGGGTCAGGTCTAGCTACGTAGCAAACGCCATGATAAGCTATGCCTATTATGTCCCGCCCCCTCCGTTTAGAATTCCCCGATGCGCTCTATCACATCACTTCGCGTGGTGATAGGCGTGAGTCAATCTTTGATGACGACGACGACCGAACCACTTTCTTGCGCGTTTTAGGTGAAGTGGTGGAACGTTTTAATTGGTTATGCTACGCATGGTGTCTGATGGACAATCATTACCATTTGCTAATTCAAACACCCGACGGGAACCTATCGCAAGGGATGCGGCAACTAAATGGTGTATTTACCCAAACCAGCAATCGACGCCACCGGCGCGTGGGGCATTTATTTCAAGGACGCTTCAAAGCAATACTGGTTGATAGCGACGCATACTTACTGGAGTTATCGCGCTACATCGTGTTGAACCCGGTACGCGCGCGCATGGTAAAAACGCCTGACGCATGGCCGTGGAGCAGCTATCGCGCCACGATGGGGCTGGCGCAAGCAGAACCATTCTTGGCCGTAGGTGGCTTGCTCGCCCAATTTGCCCAATCTCGCGCGGCGGCGCGAGAGCGCTACGCACAATTCGTGCGCGAAGGCATTAACGTGCTATCACCGTGGCTACATCTGCGCAGCCAAATATTTTTAGGAGATGATGACTTTGTAAGTAAAACACAAAGCCAAATGGCCGCGCACCGGCACGACGCTGTGCAAATACCCACAACCCAACGCCGCCCACCCGCCAAAGCGCTTCAGCAAATTGAAGAATCTAGCGCGAACCGTAATGCCGCCATTGTCGAGGCCCACGCCACTGGTGCATACTCATACCAACAAATTGCCGAATACTTTGGGATTCACTTTACAACCGTGGGAAGGGTGGTTAGAAATGGAAATTGATGCTACGAAGCTAGACCTGACCGTTCGCAGTAACAATTAATCGACCTAGCGGGTTAAAGTCCCGTCCAAGGAGTTGTCCGTACACCTTGGTAGTTCAA
>JAYUOW010000196.1:0-11890 GCA_043760555.1 Betaproteobacteria bacterium | reverse complement strand
ACACCCGCACTTACCCTAAGCTTAGGCCTGCGCCTAGATGGCCAAACCGCGCGTGATACCGTGCTATCGCCGCGTGTGGGTGCGGTGTACCGCGCTTCGCCAACCAGTGTATTCAAGCTGCAGCATGGCGTGGCATTTCGTAACCCCAATGCCTACGAGCTTTACTACAACGCCACCGAAATTGGCTACCGCACCAACCCGTCGCTACGCGAAGAGCGTGTGCGTTCAAACGAGCTTACGTTCGAGCAAGAATTTGGCGCGGGCGCATCGTTGCGGCTCAGCGGGTTTAACAATAAGGTAGATAAGCTAATTGATTTTTTGACCGACCCAACCGATGGTGCCTTGGTGTTTTCAAACATTGGCACAGCCACCGTAAATGGCCTGCAAGCTGATCTTTACATGGTGCAACGCGATGGCTGGCGCGCGCGCCTAAGTGCTACGGTGCAGCGGGGCACCGAAAGTAGTGGCAGTGGCAATAAAACGCTCAGCAATTCGCCCAACACGCTCGCGCATTTCGCACTATTTACACCGCGCTGGCAGGCAATTTCAGGCAGCGCTGGCACGGTAAGCGGCAGCCTGTTTTGGCAATATGTGGGCTCACAACAAAGCCGTGACACATCGATGGGAGGCTACAGTATTGTCAATGCCACGCTAGTTGTAGATAGCCTATTTTCGGGCGTCTCCGCGCAATTAGGGGTTAAAAATTTGTTTGATCGCACCTACGCCTATCCATTGGGCGACGAGTTTGTGCAGGCAGGCGAACGCGGTGGTACGCGCACGTTTTGGCTGGGTGTGCGGGTAAATTTTAAATGAGTTTTTTGCGGTTAATTTTTGCCTTCATGCGTTGTCGCTGCGCGCGTGCGTTTAGCTACCGCGGCATCGCAACGCTTGCTGGCGCGCTGCTAGCGATGCTGGTGGCCGCATCGGCACCTGCGCAAATAAATGAATACGAAGTAAAGTCCGCTTTCCTATTTAATTTTGCGCTCTTTACGCAGCCCATTGCGAGCACCGTTGCGCCATTAGCACCGCAACCTTCATCGCCCTACCGCATTTGTATCTACGGCAAAGACCCGTTTGGCGCAGCTGCTAAATCGCTTGCAAGCCGCAAAATAGCCGGGCGAGACATCATGTTCGCGCTGGGAGTAAGTCTTGATGAGCTAAAAACATGCCAGATGGTTTTTATCGGTGAAACCGAACGCGAAGTAGTCCGTCGCGCCACCGCTGCGGTATCGGGCTTACCCATTATTACTGTGGCCGAAGTAAAGGAATTTCCGTTTACTAGCGTCATGTTTAATTTAATTTTGGTCGATGAAAAAGTTGCGTTTCAAGTCAACACCGTCGCGGCCAAAAACCAACAGCTTGATATCAGCGCCAAGCTGATACGTCTTGCAAAAAACGTGCATTAACGATGGATACCGCCAATCTCTCCGTATTTGCCGCCATGGCTAAGCGTTTCCGCGATGCGCGCCTTGGCACTAAGCTCGTTTTAGCAACCGGGTTCGTCATTGTGCCTGCGCTGGTGGCTACGGTGGTGGTGCTGGCCTATGCCAGCTATGCAGATCAACGTGCGTATTTTGAGATTGATTTAGCCAAGCAAACTAAGGTGGCTGCAGAAAGCATTTCGGCCTCTACCTTGTTTGAAAATAGTGCCGAAACCACCGATATTTTGCGCAGCTTGTTTGCGCCTACCGCCATTGTTGAAGCGCAAGTTTTTAATGCTGCTGGCAAGCAGGTTTCTAGCTATCGTACCGACAATAAACAGCTGCCTGTAACATCGACAAGCTTTGCTAACCTTGAAAACGCGCCGCTGCCAAAGGCCACTCAGCGCCATATTGAAACCATTAGTTACCGCCGTCAAATTATCGGCAATTTAGCCGTGGTGGCAACGCTTGAGCCGTTAAATAAACGCATGTGGAACCAGTTAGAGCGTGCCATTTTTATCCTCGCAATCTTCTGCGGACTGGCGTTATTGCTGGCGCGCAGCCTAGTTGCAAAAGTGGTGGCACCGGTGCCAAAGCTTGCCGCATTGATGGATCATATCAGCAGCAAGCAAGATTACGCTGCCCGCACGGTAGTGACTAGTCGCGATGAAATCGGTCAGCTTGCTGACCGGTTTAACGGGTTACTCGGGCAAATTCAAGCGCGCGAAGCGGATTTAAAAAGTGAGCTTGCCGAGCGCCGCAGCACCGAAGTACGCTTAGCGCATTTGGCTGCAACTGACTTAGTTACAGGCTTAAATAATCGCCACTTTTTTTATGATCGCCTGCGTGAATTTGTAGCGCAAACCAACGAGCATGCCATTGGCGGCAATTTTGCCTTGGTGTTCATTGACCTTGATAATTTTAAAGTGGTCAACGACTCCTTAGGCCATAGCGCGGGCGACACATTGCTGGCCGAATTTGGCAAAAGGCTCCAAATGCTATTTGCGCCGCCGTCGGTAGTGTGCCGCGTGGGGGGGGATGAGTTCGCCATCATCTTGTCACCACCTGCTACCGAAGCTACATTGAAAGAAACCGCGCGAAAAATTATTCGCAGCAGCACCATGCCCATGCTTATTGATGGCAATGAAATCACTGTTACGGTATCAATCGGTTTAGCGATATTTTCCGACTGGCGGCAAAGCGCCGAAGCACTTGTGCGCAATGCTGATACCGCAATGTATAGCGCCAAACGAGCCGGTAAAAATACCTACGCCTTATTTTCACCCACCATGACCGAAGTGGCCGAGCAGCGGTTTCGTATTGAGGCCGGCTTGCGGCGCGCACTTGAGCGCGGCGAATTTTCACTTGTGTTTCAGCCCATCGTCGATTTGCAAAGCCATGTTGTGATCAAAGCCGAGGCGCTATTGCGCTGGCGTACCGAAGAACGCGTGGTGCAACCGCTAGAATTTATTAGCATCGCCGAAGAAACGGGTCTTATCACCCAAATAGGTGATTTCGTCATTCGCCAAGCCTGTAAAACCCTTGCAACCTGGCATAAGCAAGGCCTAGAGCTATCCGTAGCCGTCAACGTATCGGCGCGGCAGCTACTTAACCCAAACTTTGCCGAGAGCGTTATTGCCACGCTGCAGCAATATAATTTGCCGCCGCACGCATTAGAAATTGAGCTAACCGAAAGCATGCTTGTCACCGCGATCGACCCGGCTCGCGTGGCGCTCGACGCATTGGAAGCCTACGGCATACATCTTTCTATTGATGATTTCGGCACCGGCTATTCGTCACTTGCGTACCTATCGCATCTAGCAGTAGACGGCATAAAAATCGACAAAAGCCTAATCGATCAAATCCCCGTCAACCCAGAAAATGTCGCCATCACCAAAGCCATTTTAGGCATGGCGCACGGCTTGGGCGCCAAGGTAGTCGCCGAAGGCGTTGAAACCATCGAGCAAGCCAACGCGCTACGCGACCTCGGCTGCGCGTATGCACAAGGGTACTTGTTCAGCAGGCCGATTGACGCCGCGTTGATGCAGGAAGTAGTGACGCGGATGCCGCAGCGGGAAAATAGCTTCTCTGAAAGCCGGTTAGAAAGTGCTTGACACTTGCATCCAATTATCCGTTGTGGCTTGTTACATGAAGAATTAGGAGCTGGTTATGCCGCGCAAACAAATAGTGATTAAGACCTCGAAGAAACCTTCTTCGAACCCTTATTTTGGCTGGACAGGATTACTCAAGGAAATTCCTTGGACATCAATATGGAACATTATCTTGGCCACCGGTGGGCTGATGCTTTTGATGTTTTTCCTTTCCATCGGATTTTTGCCTGATCTGGATTTAAAAAGCGTCACCACTCTTTTGGCTGCTGTTGCGGTAGTTGGGTTATTTTTGGCGTGCTATCTGGGCTACGCGCTTTGGTTGCCATCTTTTATGTACGGTGCTTTATCTAGTAGTGAAGCACGAATTCTGACAACAAAACGTATTTTATTGGAGTCTGTTTCAGGGGCGCTGAGCACAATTTTTATGGCAATAATTCTGGACGGTTATGGCGGCGCTGATTTGCAAACTACCGCGTTGCGGATAATCGGCTGCCTCGTGGCGTTGCTGCTTGTGGTTTATCTGTTGTGGAGTTGGAGTCGACAACATTTGGTCGCTGCATCTACTAAAGGCGTTATTTCGAATGATATTCAAAATAACGTTGAGATTAACTCAAACCCAATTGCATTTATGGGATGGTATCTCGCATTTTCAAAGCGGTATCTCTTGAATGCACTGAAACCGATTGAGCACCAATTACAGGTGCTCAAGTTAATGGCTTCGTCGTTCGCTCGGATTCTGGGCTGGTTTGCGTGGACACTGCTCCCAACAGTGTTGTTCATACGAATGATGAAGGGAGGAACTGGGTATTTCGGCGGATTGTTTGATTTGTTTTTGCTGCTGCTTGCGTTGATTGTTCCCGTTATCGCTGGGTTAGCGATCAGGGAGGAGCTAGGGCAAAAAGTGTTTGTAGGATTTTGTGCGGGTGCGATGATCGTGTGTGGCGCATACCTGAATCGACCGTTCTTCATTTCGGAAATAGTCATGGAGTTCTTCGGTCTTTCGAGTCGCGAGAACGTTGTGGTCGTGCTTGATGAGCAGGCATGTGCCGCAGTCAACATTCAGCTCGGGCAAAGACCGTGTGAACTAGACGCTGCCTCTAAACTTGGTAAGCTAGCCCAATCTCGGCTGGTTTCAAGAGTCGGGCTGCAAACTGTTCTCGAGATTGCGCAAAAGCCCTCGCCTGTTGCCGAAGGTAAAATTACTTGGAATAGAGTGGTGGTGAAATCCGCAGGTGTTATTTCGTGGAGTTATGGTAAACCTGAGCCCTCGGTAAAGGTTAAAACGCCATAGTCATGATCGTATTTCCGTGAGTCCGGTGTGGTTGAACCGTGTCAACAACCGCTCCGACCAGTAATTCAAATGCCTCATCCCTTTTTCTAGAACGGCGAAAAGCGTAGCCTGCCCATCGACGGCACTGAATTATTTGTCGTCGCACCGCAAGCGCTACAATCTGTGGTCAATAACAATACTCATCTCGCCATGCCAATCCAAACCCACCGCCTAACCCTCCGCCAATTTACGTTAGAAGATGCTGCCTTCTTCATGGCGCTGGTTAACGATAAAGATTGGCTGGCTTACATCGGCGATCGCAACGTGCACAGCCTGCAAGCCGCGCGCGATTATTTAGAAAAATTCTATCTGCCCAAATACGCCAAAGACGGCTTTGGGTTTTATCTGGTGGCGCTTAAAACGTCGGATGAACCCATCGGTATGTGCGGCTTAATTAAGCGTGAAGGGTTGAATGACGCCGATATTGGCTTTGCCTACATGCCCGCGTATCGCGGTTGCGGCTACGCGCTGGAAGCCGCGCAGGCCACACTCGTGTATGCGCGTGATGTGCTGTTTATGCGTCGCGTAGTAGCTATTGCAACACCGTCAAACGCCCCGTCAATTAAGCTTCTACAGGCATTGGGGATGGTTTTTGAAGGCAATACCACCTTGCCTAAAAGTGATGAGCAGCTAGCGCTTTATGCGATCAATTTTCGGTCTAGCTTGCCCAGTTAATTTTTTAAGGTCATCTTCATGCTCCAGTGCATCGCAGTATTTTTCGCTCTTCTTGTCATCGCTAATGCCGCAGTTGCAGCTCCGCGCGAAGTCCGCGCGGTTCGGTTTGAAATCGACATGCGTGCAGAAATTGCCGCTAAAAAATTTGATCCCCTGCGCGACAAGGTGGGTGTGCGGGGTGCAGCGTTGCCGCTATCGTGGGATGTCACTACGGTTGGGCAAGCCCTAGGCGATGGTCGCTTTGCGGTGGAAGTACAGTTTGATCGCTCCAGCAATGCTGGGCAACCGCTGCAGTATAAATTTAAGGTGGACAACGCGAACAACGCAGCTCGCACCGCTGGATGGGAAGACGGGCGTAATCACACCCTATCGTTGCAGCCTGCAAGCCAAACCGTGGCGCGCGCCTTTGATGCGCCGCACGCGCCATTGGTGTTGTCACGCACCGGCAATATCGAGCGCCTAGCCGCTGCGCCATCGAAGTTTGTGCAGCCGCGCGAGGTGCAGGTGTGGTTGCCGCCAGACTACGACAAAGAGCCGCAGCGGCGCTATCCCGTACTGTATTTGCACGACGGTCAAAACATGTTTGATGCCAGCCAAGCCGGTGCTGAATGGCAGTTGGATGAAACGGCACAGCGCCTAATACTGGCTAAGCAAATAGCGCCCATCATCATCGTGGCCGTTGCCAGCAGCGAGAACCGTGTGGGCGACTACACGCCCACGTCAGCATGGATGCCCAGCGGCTTCATCGTGCCAACCCGTGCCGGTGGCAGCGCCGCCAACTATGCAAAGTATTTAACCACAGAGCTAAAACCCGTGATTGACCAACGCTACCGCTCCAAGCCTTTAGCGGCTGACACTGCAGTCGGCGGCGCGTCACTTGGCGGGCTGGTCTCACTTTGGTTGGTGCTGCATCATGGCGATATTTTTGGCAACGCGCTCGTGGTATCGCCCTCACTTTGGTGGGATGACGAGCTGATGCTGCAAGACGTGCGCAAGCTAAAACCACTCGTCGCTAGCGCGCAAATCCTGCGCCCAAAAATTTGGCTAGACATCGGCGGCAAAGAAGGTGAAGCTGCCTTGCTAGCCACGCGCCGTATGCAAGCGGCGCTTAGCGAGTGCGGCTGGGACAGTAAACGGCTGGCCTATTTGGAACAACCCGACGGCACCCACGATGAAGCCGCATGGGCGCAGCGGGTGGAACCGATGTTGCGGTTTATCTATGGTGGGCAGCGATAAGCAACCTATAGGGGTTCATTTGCCAATGCGGCATGCGCTCGAACGTTAAAACTTGAAGCTGTACATTTAACCTTTAATGCCTTGTAGAAGCCCTATTTTATGGCGTCTACAAGGCATTTTCAGTAGCCAAAACGCGTGCGAGTAGCCATTGAAACCGTGGTAGTGGTTGCGCAGCGGTAAGACTTCAGCGTCCAAAAGTTGGTATTTTCGACGACTGGGAAGGTGTGTTGCCCAACGTCGGTGGTCGATCATATCTACTGCGCACCCACCAGCCGTCGCGTATTACACGTTAATAGCCCAGTTCATAATTTTATAACAAGATTGAGGCAATTTTTAACGGAAAAAGTGGTCGATGACGCCCTAAATACGGGCATCTTCACGCTACAGCTTCGGTCGTAGTGGAGCGGTTGTGTGGTTGCATTATGACGGTCATTCTCCACGTCAATCTCGGATACCAAACCATAAATAGCTGCAAATGACGTTTGTACGTGGCATGATTTGATTCAGCAACAACCCCACTTCAACCTGTTTTAAGCCAAGCTCAAGCCAAACTTAAACCAAATGTAAGCGGGTTTAAAACTCATAAAACGCGATAGAACACGATGTTTGCCGCTACCGCGCGTGAGAAAACCGCCGCGAGATTTATCTGCCAACTACGTCAATATAAACTTTTGGCTGAACGGCGCACCGCGTCGTGCCAACATAATTATGAATCAAAAATGCAAGTGCAGCGACGCTTGATGCACATCGCAGTTAAGCACGCGTAAGCAATGGTTGGAGATTTCCTGATTTAGGTATCTGCGAGTAAACCAAGAATAATAATCGGGATTTTCATCACACATTTTCTAAACATACGCGCGTAAACACGTGAAAAATAATACGCCCTTCAGTCTAATTGCTTATGTGTCGATTAAAGCGTACCCTACCACAAGAAGAAAAAGTGTGGCGGCAAAGTAAAATCGGAATAAAGCAGCACTCGTTCGTGATCGACCCGCAAAAAGACCCCCAGCAACAAGACGGTCACTCATAGGCATACCGGTAATGCGGCGACCAGCGACAGCTTCGTAATTCAAGACGAGAACGGCGAGATGCTCACTTTCAACTTCATCATCTGCCCGCTGACCTCGTCGATCATTTTCTCGCCTAGATTGATTTCGCTTCGCGCTGCATAAGTCTTGTGTTTGTCCAACAGTAGTTTTTAGAAAAATCGGGAATATCATGAAAAATTTCAGCAGTTGCATTGCGACGCTTTTATTTGCACTTAGTGGAGCACTTTTTTCTGCGCAGAGCGTAGCTCAGCACACATCAATCACCTGCACCGCGAGAAGCGGAACTGTGGCGAATGCCGGCTCAGTCGTCATCAACATATCTACGTGTGATCCGTACTTTGTAAGCATTCCGGGGATAGGTTTTGGAACAGGCACGCCGTCGTACACGGGCCTCAATCGCGCCGTCGGTGTGTTGCCAGCACACGGAACACCTCTGCTGTCGATGACAGGCATTTCATCGTTTTTAACGTATACGCACAATGGCGACACTGCTACCTCCGACTTTTTTGACATTGAGGATGCGGACAATTTGTACATCCGCTTCAACATCACCATCACGCCGCCTACGTCCTCGATTGTCGTCTCCCCAGCTTCCGTTTCACTGCGCGCGGGGCTCGCTTTTAGTCAGCAGCTTTCGTCCACTGGTGGCTCGGCACCCTACAGCTATTCGATAAGCGCTGGTGCACTCCCTCCCGGGCTGTCGATGACCCCGCAGGGTCTCATCTCCGGTACGCCAACGATTCGAAGCGCGTTTAACTTTTCTGTGCGTGCGCAAGACTCCACAAGTGCGTTCACGGTAAAAACGTACAGCGGATCCATTGCCAATCCAATCTTTGCGGCGTCACCCTCTCCGCTTACTTTGCTGCAAGGCGTCGCTGCATCAATACAAGTCAACGGTGGCGGAGGAACGGCACCTTACACATTTCCAGCAGACGTGGCAGTTGTGCTCCCGCCAGGTTTGTCGCTGTCCACCAGCGGTTTGCTCACCGGAACGCCCACTGCGCTCGGCACTAGCAATGCGAACATTCTTGTCAACGATAGCACCACCGACCCAGCGTTCCCCGGGGTCGACTTTTTTGCCTTTGTGACCCTTCCGATGACCGTGACCGCAGCACTTCCGACGGTATCTATCGCTGTTACACCGGGTTCCGTGATGGAAGACGGTGCGGCAAATTTGGTGTTCACCGTCACGCGTAGTGTGGCACTTGCCTCCGCGACCACAGTCAACATCACCACCAGCGGTACCGCCACCTCAGGTATAGATTACACAAGAGGTGTTGCCACTGTCGTCATCCCCGCTGGCGCGACTACCTCCACGATCACTATCAATCCGAGCGCCGACGGGACAGTCGAATCCGACGAAACCGTGATCCTGACGATCGCCACTGGCACTGGTTACACCGTCGGTGCGCCTTCAAGCGCTACTGGCACAATTTTGAACGACGACCAGCCCAACTTAACCATCAATGACGTCACGGCAGCCGAAGGAACCAGCGGTACCACTAACGTTACGTTCACCGTCAGCTTAAGCGCACCGGCGGGGCCTGGTGGTGTGACTTTTGATATTGCCACTGCCAACGGCACGGCTACCGCCGGAGTGGATTACGTTGCTAATTCACTCACCGCCCAAACCATTCCCGCTGCAAGCTCTACTTACATCTTTACCGTGCAAGTGAATGGCGATAGGTTGAACGAACCCAGCGAGACGTTTTTCGTCAATGTCACTAACGTAACGAGCGCTGCGGTGGTCGACGGCCAAGGTGCAGGCACTATTGTCAACGATGATCCGTTGCCGTCATTTTCGATTAACGATGTGACCGTAACTGAGGGTGATTCAGGCACGGTAAGCGCGACCTTCACGGTCACTTTGAGCGCTGCCAGCGGACAGACTACAGGGGTTAACTATGCCACGGTAGACGGCACTGCCGCCCAGCCTACGGACTATGCGTCTGCAAGCGGCTCGCTCATCTTCACGCCAGGGCAAACGAGCCAAACCATTACTGTTACCGTAAATGGCGACACCACGCCCGAGGGCAATGAAACGTTTTTCGTTAATTTAAGTGGAGCGACAAACGCGACAATTTCTGCTAGCCAAGGTGTTGGCACCATCACCAATGATGATGTACCGGTAACAGTGAATCCAACAACAATACCCAACGCCGCCGTGGCCGCAAGCTACAGTCAAACGCTTACTGGCAATGGTGGTGTAGCGCCGTATCGCTTTAGCGTGACCGCAGGTGCGCTGCCTGCTGGGCTTACGCTTAGCCCCGGTGGCGTGTTGAGTGGCACCCCCACGGCGGGCGGTACATTTAGTTTTACCATCACAGCCACTGATTCCAGCCCGTTTCCCGGCTCATACGCTGGTTCGCGGCCGTACACGTTGGTTGTAACCCCACCCACCATTAGCCTGCCCGCGACTACCATGAGCGGCGGCACCATAGGCGCGGCATACAGCGCAAGCATCACCCCAGCCTCCGGCGGCACGGCACCCTATGGCTACGCCGTTACCGTCGGCGTACTGCCGGGTGGCCTGACGCTGAACACAGCCACTGGTGCCATCACCGGCACACCAAGTGTTATTGGCACCTTTAACTTCAGCGTTACCGCTACCGATTCCTCAGCCGGAACGGGGCCATACACCGCAACCCGGGGCTACAGCGTTACCATTGTTGATAATCCCCCGGTGGCCGGCGCAGTATCACGCACTGTGGCCTACAATGCCGCTGCCACTGCCGTTACACTTAACATTAGCGGTGGGTCACCAACATCGGTGGCTATTGGCACAGCGCCTTTGCATGGCACGGCCATTGCGACGGGCACAGGCATTACCTACCAGCCCACCGCAGGTTACGCGGGACCAGATAGCTTTACCTACACCGCCACGAACTCCGGCGGCACATCAGTGCCCGCCACGGTATCAATTACGGTTAATGATCCCGTTATTACCATTACCGCCAGTGGCGCACTGAGCGCCACCGTTGCCACAGCCTTTAGCCGCACCTTCACGTTTAACGGTGGGGCGCAACCTTGGAGCAGTTTTCAGGTAACTAACTTGCCCACAGGCTTATTCATTGCGGGCAACACCGCCAATAGCGTCACCATTTCTGGCACGCCCACACGGGCCGGTAGTTTTAATCTTAATGTGTTGGCTACCGATATCTCCACCGGTAATGGGCCGTATAGTGTCGGTCAAAACTTTACCCTAACCGTTGCCGCGCCCACGCTGAGCTTAGCGCCTGCTGCCGGTACGCTTAACGCCACCTACGCTGCCGCCTATTCGCAAAGCTTTACCCTCAGTGGCGGTGTTGGCGCCTACGTTTATGCGCGCACCGGCACCTTACCCGCGGGCTTAACTTTTACCGGCAACACCTTGTCCGGCACCGCAACAGCCTCCGGTAGCTTCACCATCACCATCACCGCCACCGATGGCGGCGCAACTGGCACGGGCGCACCGTTTATCGTGGTCAATAACTACACTATCAACGTGCCAGCACCCACCATCGTGGTCAACCCTGCCACGCTATCGAACAGCACGGTAACCAACGCCTACACCCAAACCATTACCGCCACTGGCGGCGTGGCACCCTATGCTTTTGCCTTCACGGCAGGCAGTTTGCCCGCAGGTTTGAGCTTGAGCACCGCCGGTGCAATCACTGGCAACACCACAAGTGCTGGGTCATTTAACTTTACCGTCACGGCCTCAGATGCAAATGCCCAAACGGGTAGCCGCGCCTACGCCGTGGTGATTAACTTACAAACCCAAACTGTCACCTTCGCACCCACAGCAACAGTAACCTTCGGCGTGGCACCGTTTACGCTGACAGCCACCGCCACCAGCGGTTTAACGGCGCTCACTTACTCAAGCTCCACCACCGGCGTGTGTACGGTGGCGGCGGATGTGGTGACTATTCTAACCGCAGGCACCTGCACGCTCACCGCCAATCAGGCTGGAGATGCCCTATTTGCGGCTGCCTCCAGCAATGCCAGTATCAATGTATTGGCTATTCAGCCCACCATCACTGTTACCTCCACCGCCGCACTACCGTTGGTTTACAACGCCACCACTAC
>JAYUOW010000195.1:0-4104 GCA_043760555.1 Betaproteobacteria bacterium | reverse complement strand
CAGATGGTGCGCATACGTGGGTCTGCATAGGCTAAGCGCTTATTGGTCAGGTTATTGCCACCAAAGGTGTCGGGGCCGCCTTCATAAGCCAACACTTGTAGGCCAAATTTCGCGGCTAGCGCTGCGTGTTGTGCGTACTGATAGCGCACGGGTGCGGCATCCACTTCTTGTTGCAAGCCGTCTAATATTTGGGTTACCGTCGCATTGTTGGTCGCGTCGATCACATCATCGGTGCCCAAAAAATAATAGGGTGCGCCGCCAATGGCGTAGAACACATCACCAACATTTACACCCATGCCCTCTTGCACCACGCGCAAGCCTTCGTTCACGATAAACGGATTCGCCATTTGCCCAGCTAACACCACGCGAACCCGCGTATTTATTGCCGCTTGACCAAATACGCCTTTGAATAAATCGCTTATTTCTTTGCTGCGTTTACCTACCCGCCGAAAGCCCGGAATAAACTGGTCTGTAGTGTTATCAAAGCGTAATGGCGAACTGGGATTTGCTGCAATTTCAGCATTGGCAAGGTTGCGGTTAATGGCAGATTGCGCAAATTGCCCATTCCAAATTTCGTTTGAATATTCAACATAAATATTGATGTGCGGCTTCAATGTCCCCTTCAACAACTGCGCTAAATTGGTGATGTAAGCATCGTCAGCGCGCACGGGAATATTGATCCAAATATCGCGTTCGACGGTATTGGCAAGCTCGACAATCGTTTCCCAACGAGCCACTCGGGTTTCGACGCGCCGCGTCTCTAAAGCGAGGCGATCGGCCAAAGTAAGCGGCTCATTATTTTCATTGGTACGCGACCAATCCATAAATCGCAGCACCGAAAAGCGCTTAATGTGATCCAAATATTGCGGCGTAAAAGTGGGGGTATTTACCGATGGAAAGCCAGGGCGAATAATCTTTAAGTTCTTTAAACTACCGCCGGTATTACGAAATTCAAGAAAAATATTATCGTTGCCGTTAGGCCATGTCCAATCAATGCGCGTGGTGTTAGTGGCTGCGTCAAAGGTGCGATTACTGAACGCATTTGGGAAGCCGCCCAACGTGGCGGAAGTCGCCCCAGTAAAGGAGATTTTATAAACACCGCCCAAGCCCGCCACGCCTTCGTTTGACGCCATCACAAACAACCGGAAATCCGTAGTAGGCCAGCCGTCAGCCCCAACTGGTGCGCGATTCGCTACTTCGCCATCGTCGAAAGCACTGGGTGCCAAGGTCAAGAATAATCGTGACTGCTTAACCATATCGACAAATTCGTGGTTTCGATTAAAGTCAGCAATACTATTTAGGTTGCCACCAATTTGATTGTGGGCAAAACTCGGCTTGGGCGCTAGCAAACACGCCAACATTAAAGCCATCAACATCAACGCAAAGTGCCCAAATCGTAGGGCTGCTAAATTGCGCCGAGCATTCACTTTACGGTCACATCGTACCGATAATTTTTGCAGCTTCATTTCCACCTCAAAAGTTGACTTATGCCAATATATACTTTACCTGATTGCAAGACGAGGTAACTTCTAAATCAAGTACAAAGTGACAAAACTCACGCCGAAGTTCTAACGCTGTTCGTCACACCCTCATTTTTTTTGAGGCACCATCGCTAAGGCCTTAGTTGCACTAAATCCCAAAGATTTCCGTACAAATCTGCAAACACTGCCACCGTGCCATATTCGGCCAGCTTCGGCTCACGGACTATCTCTACCCCGCGCGATACCAGTTGGTTGTAGTCACGCCAAAAATCATCGGTGCTCAAAAAAAGAAATACGCGGCCGCCGCTTTGATTACCGATGAAGTTTTCTTGCACCGCGTTGGACGCACGTGCGAGCAATAGCGAGCCGCCAGTGGAACCGGGAGGTGCTATCACAACCCAGCGCTTGTCTTGTTCAGGTTGATAGGTATCTTCCAACAGGACGAAGTTTAAGGCTTGGGTGTACCACGCGATGGCTTCGTCGTAATCGCGTACCACGAGCGTAACGTGCAAGAGATTTTTCTTCATGCTGTCACCATAAAATTATTGATTTATATTCCTGTAAACGCCCTAGTTTAGGCTATCTTCCGCCTAGTTGACATTGGCTGCCAACGGTGGAAACCGATAGTGTCCGATAATTTTATACTCGTTTAGAATATCTTCTTCCAATGCACCGCGACCAATATTGTGTACGACCAACGGCGTTCCAGCAATGGTTTTTTTATCGGTAACGATACCGATATGTTGCAGGCCGCGACCCAGATTCCACGCGACAATATCGCCCGCTAAATATTTTTGCGTGGAACCAACGCCGTTGGCAACACCACTTACACTCAGTTTTCTTCTGGCAAAATAAACCATCAAATTTGGCACGCGACGATGGTCAATATTGCTATCTAATTTTTGCTTTGTACCCCAGTTTTTCGGATAGCTAGCGAGATTTTTTGCCATATCGACATGCACTTCCTGCTGCAAATCTAGGCCACGCGCATCGCGTAGCGCGCGGATGATGACGTCCGTACACACGCCGCGCGCGCGGCACGTCGCCATTGGGATAAGCCATTTTTTCATAGGCTGGCTGATATTGCAGCGTAACGCCAACTTGGGCACGTGCGGCATTAACAATATCCAATGACGCAGGCAGGGGCTTGGCAACAGCTATGGTTGCCAACATAGCAACAGCCATGCTGGCGATGCGAAACCGACGACTCAGTGAATGCATTGGCAACTTTCTAAAAGCACATCAAGAATAAACATCAGCGATTTTGTTTGACACTAGATTATGCCTTAGTGCATTGTTGATGTTTGCTTACCCTCAACCCAAGGCCTCTGACATGAAATCATCTCTACCCATCGTAGCGTCACTGCTCACCTTAATGCTCAGCAGCGCGGCACATGCCCAAGTGACAAATACTAAGCCGCTGGCTGCACCCATCTGCGCACCCGATGCGGTACGCGGCGTGTGGATTCCTACGCCGAATCACACCGGATTTTTTGAGTCTAGCCAAACCATCGCCACCCATTTAGCCGAGCTTAAAGACGCAGGTATCAACACGGTATATGTTGTGATGTGGAACCAAGGGCGGACGTTTTATAAAAGTAAGGCGTTGAAGGATTTAATAGGCGTTGAAATCGACGAACGGATGGCTGGGCGTGACCCGCTACAAGAAGTGATAACGGCTGCAAAGCCTTTAAATATGAAGGTTTACGCGTGGTTTGAGTTTGGATTTGCAACTGATCACAACAACGGCAAAGGTCGCGAAATATTAGAAAAAAAACCGCAATGGGCAGCACTTAAGCATGACGACAGCCAATTGGTAAACAATAAAATTCGTTGGATGGATGCGTTTAATCCTGAAGTACAAAATTTTATGACTACACTTTTATTAGAGGTAGTAAATGGCTACGACGTATCCGGCGTGCAGGGCGACGATCGTCTGCCCGCGTTTCCGTCCATGGGCGGCTATAACCCTGCAACGCAAGCCAAATACACCAAGCAATTTAATAAACCGCCACCCGCAAACCATAAAGACCCACAGTGGATTCAATGGCGAGCGGATGAGCTTACCGACTTCATGGCTAAGCTTTACGTGACGTTGAAAAAAGCCAAGCCTAGCACCACAGTAAGCATGGCACCCAGTGTGTGGCCTTGGGTGCGCGACGAATTTTTGCAAGACTGGCCAACATGGCTAAAGCGCGGCATTGTGGACGAAGTAACACCGCAGCTTTATCGCAAAGATATTGCCGCTTACGAACGCGTCATTCAACCGATGGCGCGAGAGCAAGTAAGCGCCGACAAACGCCACGTGGTGTATCCAGGGCTATTACTGCGTTTGAGTGATGGCTACCGTGTGCCGCCAAAACTAATCGAAGACATGGTGGCGGCAAATAGACGGGAAGGCATTTGCGGGGAAGTGTATTTTTTTAATGAAGGTGTGCGGGATAATTTGGCATTGTTTAAAAGCATATACCGCCCTAATCTTGCGAGTGGTTCTAGCAACAATAATACCCCGCCCAACCTTCAGCGCTAAAGCCCAGTTTGAATTGTGGCCATGGGACGCATGGTGTCGGTATCGCTGTAGGTTGGGTTGGTGTGTAACCCAACATCGGTGGCAAAAAGGCAC
>JAYUOW010000194.1:0-11957 GCA_043760555.1 Betaproteobacteria bacterium | reverse complement strand
TACAAAAACAAAATTTTATTAAGGTGTTGCGTTAGTTTTTCGCCCACCGCATCTACATTATCCCCGCTCGCGACAAAACCCGCAAAGTCGGTCATTTGGGCGGCTGCCAGACCTGCATAACCGCAAGGGTTGATGCGCGTGAATGGCTGCAAATCCATGGTTACGTTAATAGACAAGCCGTGGTAAGTCGCATGTTTAGCAACGCGTAAACCAATAGCCGAAATTTTTGCCTGCACTGCATTTTTAAGCACGTACACACCCGGCATGCCGTCAACTCGAAACGCATCAATTTTATAATCTGCCAGCAGTGCAATAACCGCTTGCTCGATGCGTCGCACCAACTCTTTTACCCCGTAGTTCAACGCACGCAATTGCAGCATTAGGTAGCACACCAATTGCCCCGGGCCGTGATAAGTTATTTGCCCACCGCGATCAATTTGCACTACCGGAATATTGCCTGCATTAAGCAGGTGCTCGGGCTTGCCAGCAAGGCCTTGGGTGAACACCGCTTCGTGCTGAAGAAGCCAGCAATGGTGCGGGTTTTCAGGCATTTGTGCTTGAAACAGTTCGGCATTATTGATGTTTTCTTCACGCATCCTCGCAAATAGCGGCGCGTAGGTGCATAGCCCGAGTTTACTTACCTGCAATGACTGCGTAGACATGCCCATCAAAGCGCCATGATCACCAAAGGATGCGCCGTTAAATCCAAATAAATTGCGTCAATTTGCGCCCGTGAAGTCGCGTTAATGGTGGCAGTTACCGCTAAATATTTACCAGCACTTGAAGGCCGCATTTCCATTGATGCCGCATCGAAATCGGGTGCGTGCTTAAGCACTATTTCTAGCACCGCTTGGGCTAAGCCGTTGGGCTCAGTAGGGTTAGTGCGCCCCATCGCTTTTACCGGAAACGATGTTGGAAATCGTAACAGCGATTCTTCCGGCGGAATTGGTTTTACGTCCATCTTTAGCTCCTTACAGCTTAGCTTTGTAGTCTTGAAACAAGGCACTCATTTTTTTAAATAGCGCACCGGGTTTGCCAGTGCCTACTAATTTGCCATCGAGTTTCGTGATCGGAATAACATCTTTGGTAGACGACATCATCCACAATTCGTCAGCAGCAAATACCTCGCGACGCCTTATTTTACGGGCTTCTACAGCCATTCCGTTCGCGCGCGCCAAGTCTTGCATGAGCTGATAAGTGATGCCGCTCAAAATCAAATTATCCATCGGCGGGCACAGTATCACGCCATCTTTTACCATCGCCACATTGCTGGCTGATGACTCGGTTAAGAAGCCATCGCGGAACAATACAATTTCATCGGCACCCGCTTGATTGGCCTCATGCTTGTGCATGACGGCACCGAGCAAGGCCGTGGCTTTGATGTTGCAATGGCCCCAACGCGCATCGTCGCCCGACACGCACGACAAGCCATTTTCATAAAGTGAAGCCGGCGGTTGGATAAGCTTATTGGCCATTAAAAACACGGTGGGCACGGTGTCTTTTGACGGTGAAAAATCCCGCTTGGCGACGCCGCGTGTCACTTGCATGTAGACAGCTGCATTGGGCTCCTTGTTGTGGGCGACCAGTGCTTCAACAATGGCTATCCACGCGTCAATACTGTGTGGATTTGCGATGTCCAGCAGCGCCATGCTGCGCGCAAAACGCACTAGATGTTCTTGTGCGCGCAAGCCCTTGCCGCCAAAGTAGGGAATCACTTCATATACGCCGTCACCAAAAATAAAGCCACGATCTAGGGGCGATATTTTTGCATCTTCAAGCGGCATAAAAGCGCCATTTAAATACACGGTTGGCAAGCAATATGGTGTCTGCATGACTATCCCTAAGTTGGTTTATTTCAACAGAAGTCTAATGCTATCCCAGCCGCGACTCAAAAAGCCTGCGGTGGGTACGTCGTCAAGCGCTACTACTGGAATTTCTAGCAGTACGGCGTTGGCTTTCGATAGTTTCATCGTGCCTGCCTGTTGGCCTAACGCTAACGGTGCCAATAGTGGTTGCGTGGTGCTCAAGGTGGCTGCTAAGCCTTGAAATTTATCACGCGGCAATGTCACCCAAATATCTTTGTTAAAGCCTAAGCGGATATTTTTTTGCGTGCCTTTATAAATTTCTGGCGTGGCAATCGCTTCCCCTTTCTTGTACAAACGCTGAGAATCGAAATATTGAAAGCCGTAGTTTAAAAGCTTTTGGCTTTCTTGCGCGCGCGCAGTGTCCGATGCGGTGCCTAACACCACCGATAGCAAACGCCTTTGTTTATCGGCCTCTCCACGCTTTGCTGTCGCAATTAAACAATAGCCTGCGGTGTCAGTAAAGCCCGTTTTCATGCCGTCAACGGTTGGGTCGAGCCACAATAAACGGTTGCGGTTTTGCTGCGTCGTGTTGTTGTGGGTAAATTCTTTTTCTTTGTAGTAACCAAACTCAGCGGGAAAATCTTGAATCAACGTGGTCGCAAGCAGCGCTAAATCACGCGCGGTGGAATAGTGCTGCGGGTCAGGCAAACCGGTGGAGTTCATAAAGTTAGTACTTTTTAATCCCAGCTTTTTGGCTTTGGTATTCATCAGTTGGGCAAAGCGTTCTTCCGTGCCGCCGATGGCTTCTGCCAGCGCGATGGAAGCATCGTTGCCGCTTTGAATAATCATGCCGCGAATCAGTAATTGCACTGAAGGTGTTTGCTTTGGATCAATAAACATTCTAGAGCCAATGGCCTTCCATGCTTTCACTGATACGGGCACAGTTTGTTCTAGCGTTAAGGTTTTATCGCGTAACGCTTCAAACACCAAATACGCTGTCATCAGCTTGGTGAGGGACGCTGGTTCTACTCGGTCATCGGCGTTTTGTTGTGCCAAGGTGGCACCAGTTTGAACGTCCACTAGCAAGTAGGCACGCCCAGCGATAGTGGGTGCGCCGACTTCTGTCGTCATGGCGGCAGGAGCCGTTGGCGCAGTAGTCTGCGCCGAGATCAGTGTGCTAAACAGAGCGGCGCTCAACATTGCTGCGGCGACGGCTTGATTGATTTTGCTTGTTTGAAATTGCTTGTGTAAAAACATGAGGTTCGCTTAATTAAAAATGTAGGTATAAAAAACTAGCGTGCCGAAATAATCGGCACTAACTGAAGAGATTCGCGGATGCGCTTGGCTAATGCATCAGCTTGCTCGCGCGTGGCCACGGGGCCTAAGCGCACGCGTACGAGGTTGTCTTTTTGAAACAAGGTAATGGGTTCTTTATTCCAATCCATGGCAGCACTTACGCGTGCGCGAAAACTTTCGGCATTATCCATTGAACCAAATGCACCCAACTGCAAGTAAAATCGGCCTTCTTCGGTACTTACTGGGCTGGCGACGATGTTGTTTGGCGCTACAACTGGCAGTGCAGAAGGCGTGATTTTTGCATCACCCGCAAACACCCGCTCAACCAACACCGGTGCGCTTCCGCGCCGCAGGTAATCTAGCTTATGTGCGGCCACGTAAGATAAATCAATGATCCGATCTTGCAAAAACGGTCCACGATCATTCACTCGCACCACCACTGTTTTGCCGTTGAGCTGATTGGTCACGCGCACATAGCTTGGCAGCGGTAGCGTGGGGTGGGCGGCAGTCATGGCGTACATATCGTAGGTTTCACCCATGGATGTTTTTTGGCCGTGATATTTGCGGCCATACCAGCTTGCCACACCTGTTTGGCGGAAGTCGGTGGCGGCAACATTGGGCACATAATTTTTACCCATCACCGTGTAAGGCTTATTGGCGCCGCGATGCAAGGTCTCATCACGCGGGTTGGCGTCCGCAATGCTATCCAAGTTTTGATGTGGCGCAGCACCCGGGCCGTCGTCTAAATAATATCCGCCACCCGCCTGTGACGTTGGTTTAGATGCTTGCGAAGACCCGTATTTAGGACTTGCGCAGCCATTTAAAAGCACCAAAGCCATCATGATAACGACGCGCAATATCATGTAGACACCAACTGTTTATGCGTTGAAATACTCATCAAAATACCAAAGCCAATTAGCATCGAAAGCATCGATGTTCCACCGTAGCTAATCAGCGGCAGCGGCACACCCACCACCGGCAAAATACCGCTCACCATGCCGATATTAACGAAGGCATAGGTAAAAAATGTCAGGGTAATCGCGCCAGCGAGCAGGCGTGAAAATGTGGTGGGTGCCGATAACGCAATCATTAAGCCTCGACCAATAATCACCAAGTACAGCGTGAATAAGAATAGGTTACCGATGAGCCCAAACTCCTCACCGAACACCGCCAAAATGAAGTCAGTTGAGCGTTCAGGAATAAAGTCGAGTTTGGTTTGGCTACCCAACAACCAACCCTTGCCCAACACCCCGCCCGATCCAATCGCAATGGTGGATTGAATGATGTGATAGCCCGCGCCAAGCGGGTCTGCGGCGGGATCAAGAAAAGTAATCACCCGTTGTTGTTGATAGCCGTGCAGCCGTTGCCAAATGATTGGCATCAACGCGACCACCGCGCCTAGGGCTGAAAAGATAATTTTCCAAGACAGCCCCATCAGGAAAATAACAAAAAACCCCGATGCAAAAATAAGGATGGACGTGCCTAAATCAGGCTGACGCATAATTAGCCCAGTCGGTATTGCCAAAATTAAACCAGCAACAAAATAATCCTTGATGCCCAAGCCTTCTTCACGCAAATGGAAAAACCATGCCAGCAATAACGGCATCGCAATCTTCATCATTTCGGACGGCTGAATCACCATTACGCCAAGGTTTAACCAACGCCGCGCGCCGTTACGAATATCGCCAAATAAGGCCACTGCAATAAGTAAGGCTAAGGCCGCAATGTATAGCGGCACCGCAAACCGCATCAGGGTTTGTGGCGATAGATTGGCGACTATCCACATCACCATGACAGCGAAACAAAAATTTCTAAATTGTCCGAGCGCCCTTGAAAACGTATCGCCGCCCGACGCCGAATAAATCACCGTTAAGCTCAACGACACCAATACAATCATCGCCAACATCAGCGGCCCGTCAATGCGGCGGGCGATGAGTCCATAGGTGCGCGAAAATAGCTCTCTCATTTCGCGGCCTCCACGGGTTTAGTATTCTTGCGGTCTAGGTAATAATCAAACACTTCTTTCGCAATCGGAGCGGCTGTAGCTGCCCCAAATCCGGCGTTCTCCACCAATACCGCGAGTGCAATAGTGGGTTTATCCGCCGGCGCATAAGCAATGTACCAAGCGTGGTCGCGTAAGCGCTCAGCTACTTTGCCCGCCACATATTTATCGCCTTTTAATCCATAAACTTGCGCGGTACCCGTCTTGCCCGCGCTCACATAGGCGGCCTTGGTGAACACCCTTGCGCTGGTGCCTTCTTTTGCTACACCTTCCATCGCGCGTTTAATAACGGCAAGATTTTCAGCGTTGATTTCGACCTTTTTCAAAATTGGCGCGACGTCCTTTGCTACACCCGTTGCTGAATCTTTAATTTGGCGAACCAATCTGGGTTGGGAGGCGATGCCGTTGTTGGCAATGGTGGCGGTAGCGTGCGCCATTTGCAGCGCTGTGTAGGCGTTATACCCTTGGCCAATGCCAGCCGAAATGCTATCGCCGGTGTACCATTTGCGGGCATCGCTTGCAGCTTTGGCGAACCGTTTTTCTTTCCATGCGCGGGAGGGCAAAATGCCATCCACCTCACCCTCAATATCAATACCAGTTTTAGCACCGATGCCAAGCTTGCTTAAAAACGCCGCCGTCACATCAATATCAGTTTCAAAAGCTAACTGATAATAATAGGTGTTGCAGGATTCCACGATAGATTTATACATGTCCACCGTACCGTGCCCGCCCACTTTGTCATCCATCCAGCGATGCACGCCAGGAATCGCAAAATAACCCGCATCACGAATGGCTTGGTCTGGCGTGCGCTTGCCGGATTCTAAGGCGCTTAACGCTAGAAAGGGCTTCAAGGTAGAGCCGGGAGGATAAGCACCCTTCAAAGCGCGATTCAATAGCGGGCGATCAACGGACGTATTGAGCGCGTCCCAGTTGGTCGGGTCAATGCCGTCAACAAACAAGTTTGGGTCAAACCGTGGCTGGCTTACTAGCGCCAAAATATCACCCGTTGCAGGCTCAATAGCAACTAGGGTGCCGCGAGAATCCTTAAACGCTTTTTCAATCGCCTGCTGCAGCTTAATATCGATGGTGCTGACTAAATTATTGCCAGAAGTCGGCTCAGACCGCGCGAGCGACCGGATGGCGCGGCCACCCGCATCAATTTCAACTTGTTCTGAGCCTGTCACGCCATGCAGCTCCGCTTCAAAGCTGCCTTCAATACCTAGCTTGCCGATATGGTCGCTGCCCTTGTAATTGCTGGCTACACCGCTAGCTTCAATTTTTTTCAATTCAGTATCGTTGATGCGACCAATGTAGCCAATGGCGTGGGACGCTACATCACCAAAAGGGTAATTGCGGAACAATCGCGCGCGTATTTCAAAGCCCGGAAAGCGATATTTATTGGCCGAAAATCGCGCTACTTCGGTCTCCGTTAAGCGATTGCGAATGGGTAAAGATTCAAAGCTGCGACTTTCTTCCATTAGCTTTTTAAAGCGCCGTCTATCTCGCGCTTGCACATCAATTAAGCTGCTCAAGTCATCCAAAGCGCGTTCTAAATCCGCTACTTTTGAAGGTGTGACTTCTAAGGTAAACGCTGAAAAATTAGCGGCCAGCACTTCGCCATTGCGGTCTAATATTAAGCCGCGTTGCGGCACTAAGGGTGCGACAGAAATTCGGTTAGATTCAGCTAAAGTGAAGTAATGTTCGCGCTTAATCACTTGCAAATACACCATGCGCGCGATGAGCACCAAAAATAGCGCGACCACAATCATGCCGGATATAAAAATCCGTTCGCGGAAGATCGTTACTTCCGCTTCTTTATTGCGCATGGAACCTTGAGCTTGATGCGCCATTAGTTTTCAAACCCGCGAATAATTTGCCGCTGACGCCGAAAGCGCGGCAAGGTCGCAATGTAGTGCACCAGCAGCCACACCACGGCCGCAAGTGCGGGTGCGACCAATATCGACCATCCCGGAAACTCACGGTTCAGCAGCACATCCAGTAGCGCACGTAAACTATGTGCCAGCAACACCACCGCACCGGCGTGAATCGCCTGCTCAAAAATGCTCAACTGCAGCAAACGTAAACGCAAGAATTGCAGTGCAAAAATAGCCATCACATAGCTAAATGCATATTGCCCCAACACCACGCTATCGGCCACATCCATCACCAGCCCCAGCACAAAGCCCCAACCCATACCGATGGTGCGCGGTTGAAACAGCGTCCAATACAGCAACACAATTAGTACAAAGTCTGGACGAATCCATAAAGTAGAACGCGGCCACGGCATGATATTTATCAGCAAGCTTAAAAACAATAAGCCAAACACCAATCGCCCGGGAGCCGCCAAACGCATGGGTTCGCGGGCGAGAGGCGTTAAATCCATGAGCTTCAATGGGCACCTCGGCGCGCGGGCTTTTCTGATTTTTCTTTACTACTTTTCTTTTCTTCGACGATTACTTCGGGCTTCGGATAATCATGGCGCTCAACAAATTTTAGTACCGACACAAAGCGATGCGCGTTTGATGCTGCGTAGGGTAGTGCAGAGATTTTTGAAAACGTCGTGGCAGCGGCCTTCCGATCCACACTAATAATCGACGCCACTTTTAAGCCCGCCGGATAAGTACCGTCGATGCCGGACGTTACCAACTCATCGCCCACCTGTACATCGCCGCCGCTGGGTATAAATTGCACGTCCAGCAGACCATCGCGTCCCGCGCCCACCGCGATGGTGCGCACACCATTGCGCAACACCATCACTGGCACGGCGTGATCTTTTTCGGTTAGCAACGTAACTTCGGATGTCAGGGTATTGGCTTGGGTAATTTGGCCCACCACGCCGCTGCCATCAATTACGGCAAGACCCGCTTTAACGCCAGTTGCTAAGCCGCGATTGATCACCACTTTGCGCGCCGACGGGTTACGCGCATCACGAATAATTTCGGCTAGCACGGCTTGGTCATTGAAGCGCGGTACGGTGTTGGCAAGGGCTAGTAATTTTTGGTGCTCTACCATCAATAAATTAGCCTGCTGAATAGATTGCGCGGATTGCAACAGCTGCGCTTTGAGGGCAGAATTATCTGCCTGCAATTGCTGTTGGTTAACGAAGTAACTTGCGCCGTCGCTGACCGCATTGGCGGGCATGGCCATCACGCGCTCAATGGGATTGAGCACGGCGGACACACCTAAGCGCACGGAGCCTAAAGCCTGAAAGCGATGATCGGCAATCATGATCGCCACAGCAGCCAAGGCGAAAAACGTCAGCCTTGCTAAGGGGCTTAGGCCGCGATTAAAAAATGGTTCGGCGTTGCTGGCTATCACAGAGAAAATCGGTAGCGCTTTGTCGCGCTAGCAGACCAAAAATTCAATTCAAAGAAAGGCGCGCCAAAGTGATGAAGGCACGCCATTTTTAGCTCTTGGCTTAGGTGCTTAGTTACGTGCTTAGTTACGTGTCTAATTAGGTGGCTAATCGTTGGTGAATACTGAGCCCAAGCGATCCATCTCTTCCAGCGCCCGCCCAGAGCCGCGTACCACGCAGGTAAGCGGGTCATCAGCCACAATCACTGGCAGGCCGGTTTCTTCTACCAGCAAGCGGTCAAGCTCGCGCAGCAATGCGCCGCCGCCGGTAAGCACCATGCCTTTTTCGGCAATATCGGCACCTAGTTCTGGCGGGGTTTGCTCAAGGGCGGACTTCACGGCTGACACAATATTGTTTAGCGGATCGGTCAAGGCTTCTAAAATTTCGTTCGATGAAATGGTAAATGACCGTGGAATACCTTCGGCCAAATTACGTCCCTTCACTTCCATCTCGCGTACTTCGGCACCCGGGAAAGCCGAGCCAATTTTTTTCTTAATTTGCTCAGCCGTGGATTCACCAATCAGCATGCCGTAGTTGCGGCGAATGTAGTTAATAATCGCTTCGTCAAACTTATCGCCGCCCACGCGCACGCTGGCTGAATACACAATACCGCCAAGCGAAATTACGCCCACTTCAGTGGTGCCGCCGCCAATATCCACCACCATCGAACCAGTAGCTTCAGCAATCGGCAAACCTGCACCAATGGCCGCTGCCATCGGTTCTTCAATCAAAAACACCTGCCGCGCACCCGCACCCACTGCGGATTCGCGAATCGCGCGACGTTCAACTTGGGTGGAGCCATAAGGCACGCAAATGACGATACGCGGGCTCGGGCGATGCCATTTGGAATCATGGATTTTTTTAATAAAATACTTGAGCATGTGCTCAGTCACCGTAAAGTCAGCAATCACGCCGTCTTTCATGGGCCGAATCGCGGTGATATTGCCGGGCGTGCGACCTAACATTTGCTTGGCCGCGTGGCCTACAGCTTGAATGGTTTTTTTGGAATTGGGGCCGCCTTCTTGGCGAATGGCCACCACGGACGGCTCATCGAGCACAATGCCCTTGCCGCGCACATAAATTAGGGTATTCGCGGTGCCAAGATCAATGGCTAAATCAGTGGAAAGATACTTCGAGAAAAACGATGCCATGGTACGAGGGACTTTCTAAAACGAATCAGTTGGTGGGGTGCTTTGTTGGTGCTGCAAAACCGAAGGTTGCGCGCAACAAAAGCCAATGGGGTTTTCCGCACAATTTAGCTGGGTATTTGAGTTTACCGGGCAGTGGTGGGTGAATGAATGGGTGAAGAAAGGGTCAATTTTTAGGACAATGTTGTTAAAAATCTGCTGTTTTGGCGCGCAAAAAACAAATTTACACGTCTGAAAAAAGGCGGTTTTAGCAATACCGCTATAATAGCGCAGCAGCGTACGGTTTTCATCGTTAAATGCATAGAAAACGACCGTAAAACCGTCGGAAAGCCGCTAAAAACGCCATGCAAGCCTAAAACAGCGAATATTTTGTTTGGCGAAGTGTAAAACCACCTAATTGATTCAGGATGTAGTCAACAAAACGAGCATATATGGCATTAAGCACCGAAGATGTGAAGCGCATTGCAAAATTGGCAAGAATATCGCTAGATGACAATAAAATTGTCAATGCGGCAGATATGAAAGACAAGCTAAACGGCATTTTTGCCATGATCGAAACCCTGCAATCAGTCGATACCAAAGGCGTTACGCCGCTGTCGCACCCACTTGCCGTGCACGGACAGTTGAGCCAGCGCGTGCGGGCAGATGTGGTGACAGAAACCGACAACCGCACCGCCAATATGGCGAACGCGCCTGCAACTGAAAACGGCTTATTTTTAGTGCCCAAGGTGATTGAATAATGAGCGCACATTTTGATCCCATCACCGCTGACTTAACGCAGTTGCAAGCAGCACTAACAGCTAAACAAATCTCAGCTGTCGAGTTAGCGCAGGTGTTTTTAACGCGCGCCAAAACCCACGCTGATTTAAATGCGTTTTTGCACATCGATGAAGCCGCAACCTTACAGCAAGCCAGCACATTTGATGCCTCAAGAAGCCCTAATTTAGGGCATCTACAGCCACTTCTTGGCATTCCAATTGGCCACAAAGACATCTTTGTAACGCGTGATTGGAAAACTACCGCAGGTTCTAAAATGCTGCAAAATTACCAATCGCCGTTTGACGCCACCGTGGTTGAAAAACTTGGCGCGGGTCAAGCAGGCATGGTCACATTGGGTAAGCTCAACTGCGATGAATTTGCGATGGGTTCATCGAATGAAAATTCAGCCTACGGTGCGGTAAAAAACCCGTGGGATAAAACCCGTATTCCAGGTGGCTCATCCGGTGGTTCTGCCGCTGCTGTTGCTGCAGGCTTGGTACCTTGTGCGACCGGCACCGACACAGGCGGTAGCCTGCGCCAGCCCGCTGCCATGTGCGGCATCACAGCCGTTAAGCCCACCTATGGCCGCGTATCGCGCTACGGCATGATCGCGTTTGCATCTAGCTTGGACCAAGGCGGGCCAATGGCACGCAGCGCAAAAGACTGTGCCTTGCTGCTGAACGCCATGTGCGGCTTTGATGAAAAAGATTCCACCAGCGCCCAAGTAGCGCATGAAGATTACACCGCCAAAATTAACGAAACGCCAGCTGATAAAACCAAACCGTTAAGCGGTTTACGCGTTGGTATTCCATTGCAATTTTGGGGCGAAAAAACCGTTGATGCATTGACTGAAAATGGCGCGCAAGCCGCTAACGGTGTGCTTCTTACTTGTTGGCAGGCCGTGCAGCAGCTACAAAAACTAGGTGCCACATTAGTAGATGTGTCTCTACCGCGCGTAGGCTTATCCGTACCCGCCTATTACGTGATCGCGCCTGCTGAAGCCTCCAGCAATTTAAGCCGATTCGATGGCGTGCGTTACGGTCATCGGGCGGAAAATTACACCGATTTAGAGTCCATGATTTCGCGCACCCGCGCCGAAGGTTTTGGTGCCGAAGTGCAGCGCCGTATCCTCACCGGCACTTACGTGTTGTGCCACGGTTATTACGATGCGTATTACCTGCAAGCGCAGCGCGTGCGCCGCCTAATTGCGCAAGACTTTCAAGCCGCATTGCAAAGCTGCGACGTGCTCGCAGGCCCCGTTGCACCCACCACCGCGTGGAAAATCGGTGAGAAAAATAACGACCCCGTCGCCATGTATTTGGAAGACATTTACACCCTCGGCGTGAGCCTCGCAGGCCTGCCCGCGCTATCCGCGCCTTGCGGGTTTTCAGACGGCATGCCGGTTGGTTTGCAGTTAATTGCTAACCACTACAAGGAAGCCAATTTGCTCAACGTCGCACACCAATACCAAATGGCCACAGACTGGCATATGCGTCGGCCGGAGGGCTTTTAAATGAGCCTATTTTTCTGTCAAACCAAGTATTGTAAGTCCCAAAATTTCGTCGTTCCCGCGCAGGCGGGAATCCAGCGAC
>JAYUOW010000193.1:0-12040 GCA_043760555.1 Betaproteobacteria bacterium | reverse complement strand
TGGACGGGACTCGAACCCGCGACCCCCGGCGTGACAGGCCGGTATTCTAACCAACTGAACTACCACTCCAATTACTTAATTTACTAGTTCATGTTGTTATTGCTAACAATACGGCCTAACAAAAAATTAAAACTTGGTGGGTGCTGAGGGGCTCGAACCCCCGACATTTGCCTTGTAAGGGCAACGCTCTACCAGCTGAGCTAAGCACCCAAGTAAGCCCTCTAGTTTAGCGCATCTTTCAACGCTTTACCAGCTCTAAATTTTGGAACATTGGCCTTTTTGATCTTGATCGCGACACCGGACTGTGGATTGCGACCGTTACGCGCCTTGCGCTTGCCTACAAAAAACGTACCGAAACCCACTAGCGTGACGGACTGTCCCTTTTTTAACGTGCCGCGTACCGCAGCCATGGTTGCTTCAAGTGCGCGCCCGGCAGCTGCCTTGGAAATATCTGCTGATTCGGCGATGCTGTCGATCAATTCTGATTTATTCATAATTTTGCCTTTTATAAAAGTGGATTCGTGTGGTTAGAATTCTTTTGTCGCTTTTAGTCTTTAGTGTGTCGCGAATGCATTTACATATCTTGCCGGTTTTGAATTACTTTTCGCCCGAAAAGATGCGACGCGATTCTCGCTCAAGACTTAATGCAATTTCTAGGTATTACTTCCCCCTGCAACCACAATTTATATCCTGTGGCCAAACCCTGTGTCAAGCAAAACCATCACATCGTTGTAAGGAAACTACGTCGGTAAAAAATATAGTAGTCATCCGTACAACTTTGTGCAACTCAATACGTTTTGCTTTAAAACAAGAGTCTAATTTCAACGTGACTATCTTGAAACAAAATACTACTTAACTATATTATACCTTAATTGCTTGTAGATGCCCATAAATAGGGCGTCTACAAGCGAACATTTTGCGGTATTGTGGGACTACGGCTTTTGTGCTTCGTCGCTGAGCGCAATTTGGCTCTTGCTAATGCTTGGTCACGGCCGGCGATTTTGCAACAGCAGCTGAAGGGGCACCGACAACGACAGCGTCTAGCGGCTCAACTAAAGGTACTGGCTTACGTTCAAGGGCTGTTTCCAGTACATCATCAATCCAGCGCACTGGAATGATCTCTAAATTGCGCGTAATTTCTAGTGGAATTTCGGTGAGATCCTTTTTGTTTTCTTCAGGTATTAGCACGACCTTGATGCCGCCGCGAGCGGCTGCCAGTAGCTTTTCCTTCAAGCCGCCGATGGGCAACACTTCGCCTCTAAGTGTTATTTCGCCCGTCATGGCCACGTCACACCGTACCGGAATGCCCGTTAAAATTGAAACCAATGCGGTAGCCATAGCAGCGCCCGCGCTAGGGCCGTCTTTAGGCGTTGCGCCGTCGGGTACGTGTACATGAATGTCGCAGGTCTCATGAAAGTTCTGCGCGATTCCTAAGCTTTGCGCGCGTGATCGGACGACCGACATCGCCGCTTTGATTGATTCTTGCATCACATCACCTAGCTTACCGGTGGTTTCAATTTTGCCTTTGCCGGGAAGTTTGGCAGCTTCCACCGTCAATAATTCGCCGCCCACTTCTGTCCACGCTAAGCCCGTTACTTGCCCAACTTGGTTTTTCTTTTCTGCGATGCCAAAGCTGTATTTATGCACGCCCAAATATTGCTCAAGATTTTTTTGTGTTACCGCAATTGGTAGGGCCGGTTTTGCGACTGTAACGCCTTTGGGTGCTTTTGGTGCTTTCACTACAACCTTTTTTTTCTCAGCGGCTGTGGCTTCCAACGTAGCCAATGCCGCCTCGCCTTCCTTCTTCGCTTTCGCGTCGGACGTGATAATCGCCTTTACCGCTTTGCGACAAATTTTGGCGATTTCACGATCCATGCCGCGCACACCTGCTTCGCGGGTGTAGTAGCGGGCGATGTCGCGCATGGCGTCATCCGATAGCGTCATTTCATCGGCTTTTAGGCCGTTGGCTTTGATTTGTTTCGGTAGTAAATATTGCTTGGCGATGTGGACTTTTTCGTCTTCGGTATAGCCTGCCAACCGGATGATTTCCATCCGATCCAGCAATGGGCCGGGCATATTTAAGGTGTTGGATGTGGCTACAAACATCACGTCAGATAAATCATATTCCACTTCAACGTAATGATCGACAAACGTATGGTTTTGTTCTGGATCAAGCACTTCTAGCAAGGCAGAGGCCGGATCACCACGGAAATCTTGCCCCATTTTGTCGACTTCATCTAGCAAAAATAGCGGATTGCGCACGCCCACTTTGGCCATATTTTGCAAAATTTTGCCCGGCATCGAACCGATGTAAGTGCGGCGATGGCCGCGAATTTCGGCTTCATCACGCACACCGCCAAGCGACATGCGCACAAACTCGCGATTTGTCGCCTTAGCAATCGATTGGCCAAGAGAAGTTTTACCGACGCCTGGAGGCCCTACAAGGCACAAAATAGGCGCTTTCAGCTTATCGACGCGGCTTTGCACGGCTAAATATTCAACGATGCGTTCTTTAACCTTTTCAAGGCCGTAATGGTCGGCATCGAGCACGGCTTCGGCGTTGTTTAAATCAGTATTAACTTTTGATTTTTTCTTCCACGGCAAGCCGGTAATGATGTCGATATAGTTACGAATCACGGTAGCTTCGGCCGACATTGGCGACATGAGGCGCAGCTTTTTTAGCTCGGCTTCCGCCTTGGTTTTCGCGTCTTTTGGCAAGTGCGCCGCTTTGATTTTTTTATCTAGCTCGTCTACTTCTGCGCCGTCTTCAGATTCACCTAACTCGCGCTGAATCGCTTTTACTTGCTCGTTCAAATAATACTCGCGCTGGCTCTTTTCCATCTGGCGTTTTACGCGGCCACGGATCTTCTTTTCTACCTGCAAAATATCGAGTTCGTTATCAATTAGGCTGAGCAATTGTTCCAAGCGCGCCAACACAATATCGGTTTCTAAAATCGCTTGTTTTTGCTCAAGCTTTAACGGCAAATGTGCGGCGATGGTGTCAGACAAACGACTGGCGCTGTCGATACCAGAAAGAGACGTAAGCACTTCTTGCGGGATTTTTTTATTGAGCTTTACGTATTGGTCGAATTGCGCAAATAAATTGCGGCGCAACGCTTCCACTTCGTTGGTTTCTCCCGCATCTTCCATGACGGGGGCGATTTCGGCTTCAAAATTTTCTTTCTCGTCAAGCACATGCAAAATGCGCGCGCGGTGAATACCCTCAACCAACACTTTTACCGTGCCATCGGGCAATTTGAGCATCTGCAAAATAGTGGCTACGGTGCCCACTGCAAATAAATCTTCCGGCGAAGGGTCGTCTTTAGACGCCGCTTTTTGGGCGATAAGCACCACATTTTTGCCTTCTTCCATCGCGGCTTCTAAGGCCTTGATTGATTTTGGGCGACCGACAAATAATGGAATAACCATGTGCGGGAAAACCACAACATCGCGCAGTGGTAACAACGGCAAAACGTTGTATTCAAGCGCGTTTCCGTCTAAATTCTTCATGGTGTTTCCTTAAAAATTAAATATGTGCGCTTCGCAAAGCGCGTAGGCGACATTGGGCTAACATCAAGACGTTGGGGCAGTGGCCTAAATTTCAAGTTCGTTTCAAGTTCGCTTCGAGTTCGCTTCAAGTTGGCGGATTAGAAAAAGCCGCTTTTAAATAATAAAACATCGACCAAATGGTGAGCGCTGCAGCGCCCCAAATTAGGTAGGTGCCCACCACTTGGCAGTTGAGGAACCCTAAAAACATATCATGCCAAAGCAAAAATGGTATCGCCACTAGCTGCGCGACAGTTTTAACTTTACCGATCATTGACACCGCAACGCTTTTACTTTGTCCAACTTGTGCCATCCATTCGCGCAGGGCAGAAATCGTGATTTCGCGACCAATAATGATAATTGCCACCATCGCATCTACCCGCTTTAGCTGCACCAACATAATAAGGGCTGCTGCCACCATTAGCTTGTCGGCCACGGGGTCTAAAAAAGCCCCGAAAGCACTGGTTTGATTGAGTTTGCGAGCTAAATAGCCATCGAGCCAATCGGTGATGGCAGCGGCAACAAAAATAGCCCACGCGGTGATGTTAATTTGCCGTTGGGTCAGCCACGTTTCATCCAAATACAGCACCCCGATAAAAAGCGGTATGGCTGCTATGCGCAGCCATGTGAGGACATTCGGAATATTGATTTTAGAAGTCAAAATAAGTAGTTTCGGTGAGGTGACTAGTGCAGCGCGTTGTAGACAGTTTCCGCTATTTTACGGCTAATCCCATCTACTTTGATTAAGTCGTCCACGCTAGCTGAAATTACGCCCTGCAAACCACCAAAATGCGCCAATAACGCCTTGCGCCGTTTAGGTCCTACATCTGGTATGTCTTCAAGGCGCGAGGTGTTACGTTTTTTAGCACGTCTAGCGCGATGGCCGGTGATGGCAAAGCGATGCGCTTCATCGCGAATTTGCTGAATTAAATGAAAGCCAGAGTTATCCATCGGTAAATTGAGTTCGCGTCGAGAGCCGCCAAATATAAGCGTCTCCAGCCCTGGCTTACGGTCTTCACCTTTGGCTACACCGACTAAAATGATGTCGGTAATACCAAGTTCAGCCATCACTTCTTCAGCCACACTAAGTTGGCCTTTGCCACCGTCGATCAGCACTAAATCAGGTTTAGGCGGGACTTCAGTTAGCTTGCTATTTTTACCATCGCCCGGAACTTGGCGCTGGATTTTTTCGGACACCGCGTTTAGGTGTTCGGCGTGAAGTTCGGCTTCCGTGATGTCTCCAGCGTCGGCAAGCTCAACTTCTGCCGCGACCAATTTTTTATAGCGTCGTGTGAGCGCGTCGCGCATGGCGGCGTAGTCGTCACCGGGTGTGATGCCGGAAATATTGTAGCGACGATATTCAGACGACTGCATCGCGCCGCGATCGAACACCACGCAAGAAGCCACCGTGGCTTCGCCCATGGTGTGGCTAATATCGAAGCATTCCACGCGCTTGATGTCTTCTAGCCCTAAAGCGAGATTGAGGGCGGCTAATTTGCGTTCTTGTGTGGCGCGTTCGCTTTCGCGTTGCTCCACCGCTAACACCGCGTTTTTAGTGCCCATCGCCAGCCACACTTTGGCTTCACCCTGCACGCGGGTCACTACTTTAATTTGTTTGCCCGCAATTTCAGATAGCGTTTCTTGCCATTGTGCGGCATCGGCAATTACGTCGGAGATGACCGTATTTGGCGGCGTTTGGGTGCTGTAGTGCTGTTCCATAAAGGCGTCAATTAAGGTTGCAGCATCCACATCAATGGCGTTTTGCGGGAAGAAACTTTTATCGCCCAAGTGGCGGCCACCGCGAATCATCACTAAATTCACGCACCATGTACCGTGACGCTGCACGGCACACAACACGTCCACATCGCGCTCGCTACCAGATTCTACATATTGCTTGGTGAGCACTTTTTGCAGCACGCGAATTTGGTCCCGAAACTGTGCAGCGCCCTCAAAATTAAGGGTTTCCGAGCATTGCTCCATTTTTTGCTGAAGCTGATTGAGCACTTCGTTTTCTTTACCCTGCAAAAATAATGCTGCGTTACCGACGTCCCGTGCGTAGTCTTCAGCGCCTATTTTTTTTACGCAGGGCGCCGAGCACCGGCCAATTTGGTGCAGCAGGCAAGGGCGCGAACGATTGGCATAAACCGTATCGTCACAAGTGCGAAGCTTAAACACTTTTTGTAAATGCGAAATCGCCTCGCGCACCGCCCACGCGCTGGGAAAGGGGCCGAAATATTGGTGCGGTTTGATGTGATTGCCGCGATAAAAACGAATCTGCGGGAAGGCGTGGCCAGTTACCATGATGTAAGGATAACTTTTATCATCCCGAAACAGCACGTTGTAGCGTGGGGCAAGTGATTTTATTAAGTTATTTTCGAGCAGCAATGCTTCGGATTCGCTGGCGGTTACTGTGGTTTCAATCGCCGCAATTTGCGCCACCATCACGGTCGTGCGTGGGCTGGTGTGTTGCTTGTGGAAGTAACTTGAAACACGCTTTTTAAGATCGCGTGCTTTACCAACGTAAATCACCACGCCCTCCGCATTTTTCATGCGATACACACCCGGTAGGCCGGGTAGTTGGCTTAAGATGGGTTTGGGGTCAAACACGGTTTTTTAAGTGCGCTGCGATGGCTGAAAACACGTCTTCAAAACCTTGGGTGGTAAGACGTTTGGTGTTGGTGTTGTAGCGGCTGCAGTGGTAGCTGTTAAAGAGTACGTTGCCATTGTTAAGCTCGTGGGCGGCGGCGTGGGCAAATTTAGCATCGCTATTTTTCTTATTTAACGCGCGCAGGGTAGCTTGATGGGCAATTAAACCCAGTGCCAAGATGGCCGTATTACGGGCTTCTCCAACCACCTTTTTAGGCGCTAAAAACGCGTTAATTTCAGCTGCCAGAAAATGATTGCAGGTTTTAATCTCATCTAGCGTGGGCTTATTGTCTGGTGGCAAGCACTTCACCGCGTTGCTAATGCGGCAATTGATAAGCTGCAAATCGTCGTCTGCCGAAACCGACGCGGGCTTGGTCGCAAAGCCAAATTTATGCAAAGTTTCATACAGTAAAATACCCGCGTGATCGCCTGTAAATGGCCGCCCAGTGGCGTTTGCGCCGTGCATGCCGGGGGCTAAGCCGACGATGAGTAGCTGCGCAGTTGCTGCCCCAAAATTGTTCACGGGCTTACAAAAATAAGTTGGATACTTAGTTTTGGTATCGACTAAAAACTTTGCCAAGCGCGGGCACGCGGTGCAATTTTCGTCGTAACGCAGTGAGATTTTCTTTGGCATTTTGTAAATTTCAGAAATGAAAAAAGGCACGAAAATCGTGCCTTTCTAATGTACCACCAGCCGCGCAAATTGCGGCACAGGAGGTGTTTGAAACTTACACGCGACGACGGTATTCGCCGGTGCGGGTGTCGATTTCAATTTTATCGCCCGCTTCGCAAAACATCGGTACTGAAATGACGTAACCAGTTGAAACCAGAGTAGCAGGCTTCATCACTTTGCCGGAGGTGTCGCCGCGCACGGCTGGGTCAGTTTGAATTTCGCGTACCACTGAATTTGGAAGCTCGATAGAAATGGCGCGGCCTTCGTACAACGTAATTTCGCACTCCATGCCAGCTTCAAGGTAGTTCATCGCGTCGCCCATGCTGTCGGCTTCGATGTCGTATTGGTTGAATTCTTGATCCATAAACACATACATTGGGTCGGCAAAATAGGAGTAAGTGCTTTCTTTTTTCTCAAGCGAAACCACATCAAATTTGTCGTCCGCTTTGTACACAGTTTCCATGCCGGAAGAGGTGAGCAAATTCTTGAACTTCATTTTTACAACTGCAGCGTTACGGCCGCCTTTGCTGTATTCGGCTTTTAGAACCACCATTGGGTCTTTACCGATCATGACGACGTTTCCTGCGCGCAACTCCATAGCGATTTTCATAGCAATTTCCTGTGTTCAGATATTTAAGCTGGGATGTGATGTAAAAATGCAGCTGCAATAACCGCTAAAAAACCGCGTATGCAATCGCAAAGCCTTCAATTATAACGTATTTTTAGGCATTTCGTGGGCGAAAAGCGCGCACCATACGGCTTAAATTCGCGACCGCCAAGCGCCGTTCAACCCCAGTTTGCGTGCTTTCTGCGCCATAACGCAATGCAATATAGCGTTCCAGCACATCGCGCGCCGCTGTTTGGGAGAGCGCCGAAAGTTGGGAATCGGTTCGATGTAACCGTTCCAGCAAATGTTGTGGGCCTTCCCAATTTTCGTGTTTTAGCCCTACACGCTGCAGTTTTGCCGTGAAACGATTAAACGCGGCAACTGTAGGATCCGTTTTTACCCGATACAGCCGCCACATCAGCGGCGCTGCAATAATCGCGCCCACCAACATGAAGCCTGCCAGCATCATCAGACCAATGGTCTGCCAATCCACATTTTTAAAGCCTGCCCATGAAAACAGCGATTGTTGGCGATCGGCATTAAAGCCGATGACCCATTGCGTCCATTTATTGTTTACCGCGTCCCAGTTTTGGTGCATTGCTTTAAGTAGTCCTAATTTGTCGGCTGCCATCATGCTTTGAAAGGCGTTTAACGGCCCTAGGGCGGCGTTTACGCCATCGCTTACGCGTAGGGGCGACACGGCTGAGGTTGGGTCTACCCGCACCCAGCCACGGTCGTCTAGCCAAATTTCAGTCCATGCATGGGCGTCCGATTGTTTCACCACTAATTGCTGGTTTACAAAATTAGTTTCGCCGCCTTGATAGCCAGTGACCACGCGCGCCGGAATGTCAGCCGCGCGCATCAGCAGCGCAAAGCTGCCTGAGTAATGCTCGCAGAAGCCTTTCTTAGTTTGAAATAAAAAGCCATCCATCGGGTTATTGGCTAGTTTTGGTGGTTCCAAGGTGTATTCAAATTCAGCCTGATATTTTGCCAATACTTCTTCCACTAGCGCGACATTATCGTTGCCGTGCTTGGTGCGCAAGCTACGCCCCCACGCGATGGTCTGCGGGTTGCCAAAACCTAGCGCCAAGTAACTCCTTTTAATTTGGCCTGTTAGCGTGTCGCCTGCACGATAGCGCAAGTGCGACTTCATGTCGTAGGCGCGCAGCGTATTCGCTGGCGCTGTGTTGCGCAGCTGGTATTCGGAGGTAATCTCAGCGTCTGGCGGCAAACTGCCCAAAAGATCAAGCGCAAATAAATACAAATGGGTGCTGGCAGGTTGGGTGATGCGGTAGGCAATCGCCGGGCTGATAGGGGTCATGGCCACTTCTTGCATGCCGGCACCCGCACGAGCCATTACCGACCATGTGGTGCCGTCAAACGTACTTAGCACCGGCCCACGAAAATAAAGTTCGAACGGTTGTGGTGTGGGGCCGGTGAAATCCACCCTAAAGGCTAACTCATCGCTCTTCATCAGTTTGTCGATATCACCAGGCGACATTTTGTCGCTTAAGCCGGTGGTTGCTTGCCCCTGCGAAGGCATGCGCCAAAGTGGGCCTGATACGCGCGGAAAGAGGAAAAACATCACCAACATCAGCGGTATTGCCTGCACCAGCAACCATGCTGCGGGCTTCAAGCGCTCACGCACCGTGGCTTCGGTATTTACGCGGTTAAAGCCAATTAAAGTAGCAACAAAAAATAGCACGCAGGCAAACATATACGCGCCGATAAAAATCGACTGGCTGTATAAAAAGTTGGTCATCACCATGAAAAAGCCTAGGAAGATAACTAGCAACGCATCGCGTTTTACGCGCATTTCTAAAATTTTTAAACACAGCATCACGATCAACAGCGCCACGCCCACTTCGCGGCCAAAAAACGCCCGAAATTGAAACCACGTCCCGCCCGCCACGACAATCGCCATCGCGCCCATCACCCACGCGTTGGGCGTGCGCAAGCCGCGTCGCGCAATATGCCAGCGCGCAACGCCTGCAGCCACGCAGGCAGCGGTGATCCACAGCGGCAAGCGCATCGCGTGTGGGGCGATGACGAGCCCCATCGTGGCCAGCAGCCAGATCACGTTTCTTAAATTGAGTGTGCCTTGGTTGGTTGGGTTATACATTGTTTTGTGATTAAATTTTGTACATTTCGATGCCTGAAGATGCCCTATTTTAGGGCATCTTCAGGCATCTATTATTCATCAATTCGATACATTGCCAGCGCTTCTAAACACGCTAGTCGATGCGCCGCACCATAACTTGGTGGCAGCCGTAAAGTGGGTAATGCCAAGCCGTAGTGGCGTTCTTGGCGGTCGGCTTCTAGCACCCAAAAAGTGAGTTTAGATAAGCGTGTTTCCATATCGTCGCCGGGTAAATCGTTGTAGTTCAGCCATAAATCAGCCGAGCCGGTGCTGCCGAATTCTTTGGTTAATAAGCCCTGTTCACGGGCTAAGGCTTTCCACGCTATTTGTCGTGGTGTGTCGCCGGGTTTATAGGCGCGAAGTGATTGAAATTCCTCATCGCCCTTGATGGGAATATTGCCGGTACCGTTAGCTGAAGCTTGCGTTGGTAACGCGCCTGCACGGCTGTCGGGCTTCGGGTAAATTAGGCAGGACGAATCGAAATTTACATAGCTCCACGCGTGAAATAAACCCACTGGATATTCAGTAAATACTTCTACCCGCGATAATTTTAAACGGCCGCGTTGTTGCGTGGGCGCAGGAATAATAACGGTGGCGCTATTGTTGGTGGCAATGTCGGTGTAATTGGCGACTTCTTGTGCCGCAAATAAGCGCGCTTTTTTCTCGGCTTTTGATTCATTGGTGGTGGTGGCAGTCGCTGCAATTTTATCGGCTTTGCGTTTCACCGCAACGGCATAACGCGGCAGTGAAGTGTTGTGCAAGATAATCGGAAAATGCGCTACTTCACCCGCAAATACCGCGTCACACTTGCCGTAAGAAACCGCCAATTGCGCCAAGTTGCGAAAGGTGTGCAGCATCGCGACTGAGCCCAAACCGGCCAATAAAAACGTCAAAAAATAGCCGAGCGATAAAGCGTAATTGATGGACGCAATCAGTAGCAGCAGCAACACAAACGCAAAGTAAAACCCATTGCGCGACGGAATGATAAAAATACGCCGCTGCACCAGCACCACGGGCGGCAATTCTGGCGTGCGCGCACGAAAAATCCAGTCGGCAATACGTTCACGTATTGAGCGCGCTGACTCACTAATGGTAGTTTCCACCGGCATGAACTTTACGGTATCGCCACCGCGCGAATCATTTCCTGCGCGGGATCCAGCACCTTATTTTGAGCCGAACCCAGCGCCCGTAAACGATGCCCGACGACTGCTGGAATTACCGCTTGCACGTCTTCCGGCAATACCTGCTTGCGCGTACACACAAGCGCATGCGATTGCGCTGCCCGCAACAGCGCTAAGCCTGCGCGTGGCGAAAGCCCCGCCTCAAAGCGCGCCGAATCGCGCGTGTGCGCGACCAACGCTTGCACGTAGTCAATGAGCGCATCGGACACAAATACTTGCGGCACGGCTTCTTGTAGCGCGATTAAATTATTAGCGCTGATAACCGGTGCCAAGGTTTTAAGCATCAAGCGCCGGTCTTCACCGCGCAACAGTGCGCGTTCAGCAGCTTGGTCCGGATAGCCCAAGGTGAGCCGCATTAAAAATCGATCAAGCTGCGATTCTGGCAACGGAAACGTGCCTACTTGGTGCGATGGATTTTGTGTGGCGATCACAAAGAAAGGGTTGGGAAGCGGCATGGTTAGGCCATCCGCAGTCACTTGGCGTTCTTCCATCGCTTCTAATAACGAGCTTTGCGCTTTGGGTGAAGCGCGATTTATTTCATCAGCCAAAATGACTTGCGAAAATATCGGGCCGTGATGGAATCGAAACGTGCTTGAATCGCGATCAAAAATAGACACACCAATAATATCGGCTGGTAGCAAGTCAGACGTAAATTGAATCCGCTGATATTTCAAACCCAACAAACTTGCGAGTACGTGCGAAAGGGTAGTTTTACCCACACCCGGAATGTCTTCTAGCAATAAATGCCCACGCGCTAAAATGCAGGTGAGCGCCATTTTTAACTGCGGGTCTTTCCCTAAAATAAACTCGCCCGCGCGTTTTAAAATCGCGGAAATCATTTGCGGGTGGGTGAGGGTGGAATCGCTTGTTTCGATGGTGCTTAAGCGTTGGGTGCTGCTAAGAGTGGGGTTGCCGTTTACGGACATGCGAAACCTTCAAATGATGGACGACCTAATTTTACGGCTTCGCGCGCGTGATGCAAGCTTTAGATGCGAAGTAATGAGCGAAGTTAATGATCTATACGCGTCCACGGCGCGGTTGGACGCGCGGTGAGCCAGCCTAAAATCTTAAATCTCAACAAAATTTGAGCTCAGGTATTTGCAAGCAGACAAAAAAGCCGTATAATCGACTTTCTCTGAATTACGTAGCCTTGTTTTTAGAGCAGTTTTGCAGTGTGTTTGGGGGTATAGCTCAGCTGGGAGAGCGCTTGCATGGCATGCAAGAGGTCAGCAGTTCGATCCTGCTTA
>JAYUOW010000192.1:0-4144 GCA_043760555.1 Betaproteobacteria bacterium | reverse complement strand
CATATCCCAGATCAATTAGTGCCTGATGCAAGCTGCGGTAGTGCGCGCCGCTAGCTGTCGAAAGTAAACCTGCAACATTTTCAGCGACAAGCACTGTTGGTCGAACAGGCATCTCGCTAATGATGCGCAGCCACTCCCAAACCAAGCCGCTTCTTGCACCGTGGATTCCCTCCGCCAGACCCGCCACCGATAAATCCTGACAAGGAAAAGAAGCCCAAGCGAGTGGCACAGCTGGCAAGTCTTCGCCACAAACATCTGAAATTGAGCCCAAATGAAATTGTTCCGCACCGTGATTAGCTGCATAAACCGCTGCTTTTTTTTCACAAATATCATTTGCCCAAGCTGCTCGAAAATGCGTTTTAAGACCTTCCGCGACCAATCCGCTGCCGGCAAAAAACTCTAAATATGGCAACCGCATATCTACGATTGCGGAGGCAGCGGGCTTGGCCTTTGGCCGTACGTGCTTTACTGCCGAGTTGCCAGCGGTTTCAAATTCAGTATTTAAATAGCTCATACATTATTATAAGCCGCCAGCGCCTTTTCAGATTGTTTACGAAAAGTAGTAACAGCTTTGCTATTTGGCAGCGCGCGCCGCATCTATCGTCGCCTCTCGATGCGCAAAACCACATAAAATCGAATAACTTATTCACCCAGCAACAAAGCTTCAACCGGCCTGACTCAACAAGACCACTCCGTGAAGATGCCCTATTTTACGGCATCTTCAGGCATTTAATCTGCACAAAATACTACCTCACTACCCACACCATTGCGGTTTTAGGGGGTACGGTAAATCGTCCGGTGGCACCGTCAAATGCGGCTTGCGTGCTGGGGCGTTTGTCGGCGGCGGCGGCATCGGCGTGCGCCGGATGGAGCACGTAGGTTTTGCCTCTTTCGCTTGGCAGGGTGATGTTTTGGGCGGCTTTATCGACGTTAATAAAGTAGATCATTTCTTTAAAATTAGCGCCTGCATAATTTGCGCCATCGACATAAGCAGACACCACCGTCGCAACTTGGGTGCTGCCGGTGTTGTAAATTTTTAACCGCGACTTAATGTCGTTAGCCGTTTTTAAACGCAGCAAGGTAGTGCTAGCGCGAATTTTTAGCAGATCGCGAAACATATTCTTGGCAAGATTAATTTCTACGCTGGTGGGCTTAATTTCTGGGCGCACGAGCAGGCTTTTAATCAAGCCATAGGCGCTATTGTTATCACGCTTGGGCGGCGCGCCTGTGCCAAAATAATTATCGTTGTAGCTCCAATCAATACGGTTAAACCAGTCACCCGAATCATAGCTATTGGCGTCCAGCGATTTGCTACGCAAAATATCAATGCCCGCATGAAAATACGGTACGCCTTGGGCGAATATCACCACCGCAGCGCCCAGCATTTGCGCACGCACGCGGTCGTCCCGGTTGGTTGCAAATGGCAATTTAAAGGCGTTGATGTCGAACAGCGTTTGATTATCGTGATTATCGGCGTAATTCACCACTTCAGATGGCTCCACCACGTAGCCAGCGGGTTGTCCGCCGTAGTCAATTGCCTGCAGGGCAACGGTATTGTTGGTGTATGTTTGCATCGTAAAATCACGGATGGAGCCTGCGAGCGCGACGCGGACGATATCTGCGGCACGCATAAGGTCGGTGAGGGGTCGATTACTGTTTACTGATAGCGCATTAACGTCGTACACCAAGCCGTTAATAAAGCCCTGATTGCGCATTAAATTGTCGCCGCTATCGCAGCATCCGCCACCGCGCACGGCATCGCGCAAGCGGTCATTAAAGCTGCCAATGCCGCTGCCGTTTAAGCCTATTTGTGATGCCTGCAAGAAGCGCTGGTTATTTACAACCTCACCAAAATTCCAGCCTTCGCCGATCAAATTTATTTTGCGTCCTGTTGCGGCATTGAGCTTGGTTTGGCTTTCTTCCAACACGCTGCGCGGCATGTGCGCCATGAGGTCATAACGGAAAGAATCAATGTTGTATTGCGTCGCCCACATGACCACCGAATCAACAGATAGCTTGCCCATCATCATATTTTCAGACGCGGTATTTTCGCAACAGCTTGAATTTTCAACTCTGCCACTGCCATTTAAGCGATGGTAATAACCCGGCACGATACGGTCGAGCACCGAGCGCTCAAATTGGCTGGAGGACGACGTGTGGTTAAACACCACGTCCATGCCCACCCGCAAACCAATCGCATTCAGCCCCTGCACCATGCGGCGAAACTCAATGATGCGCGTGGCGCCATCAGCGGCATCGGTCGCGTAGCTGCCTTCAGGCGAATTAAAATGCTGCGGATCGTAGCCCCAGTTAAAACAATCTACACCGGCGGTGGCAGCCACGGCGTCTTGCTGCGCTTCGCTATCGGCCGCAGCTTGGGCTATCAGTGGCGATATGCAGTTTTTTTCAGGGATGGTGGCAATGTCAAACACCGGTAAAAAATGAATGTCCGTTAACCCCGCGTCAGACAGGCCTTTTAAGTGCTTCATGCCGTTAGAATTCGGTTCCGTAAACGCCATATATTTGCCGCGATAAGCTTGACTTACCGTGCCATCATTGGCCGAAAAATCACGCACATGAAGCTCGTAAATACTCATGTCTGTTTGTGCGACAACCTTGGCGCGCGCCGCTGTTGGCGGGGTGTTCCAGCCTGCTGGCTTTAAATTCTCCGCATTTAAATTAGCGATATAGCTACGCTTTGAATCGGTCGTTAAGCTTATGGAATACGGGTCAGTCACGCGGTTGCGGACGATGCCCACACCGGGTACAAACACATCCACCAAATAAGTGTAATAGCGGCCTGATAAATCGCCCGTAAACGTTTGCGACCACACGCCGGTGACGTTATCCGAAATCAAATTTTGCTGTTCCACCATTGCACCTGCACCGCTTGCGTATATGCACACGGCAACGCGCTGCGCAGTGGGCGCCCACAGCTTAAAACCGGTTGTGCTTGCGGTGACATTCAAGCCCAATACCGCATCGCGTGCGGGCGCATAAATTTCATCCATCGCCCCAGCAATTTGCAGCAAGGTAGCATCTTGTACGGCACCACTGGCGGTTTCGCGTACCAGCACAATTTGCTTTTTGTGCAGCTCGGCAAGCCGTGGTAAATCAGGATCGGCCACAGCAAAGTTTGATCCCGGCGCTACATATAAAAAACGCAACGCCACCGGTTGCGGTAATTGCTGTCCCGCCGATTGCAAAGTAATGAAGCCTTCCGCACCCGTCACCGCCCCCCCCGTGGGTGTAGCGATCTGCGCGGTGCCGCTAAAATAAAGCTTGAATGTGCCGCTGGCCTCAGTTGCTGGCCAACGGATGATCTGCTTGCTAAGCCAATAAGCACGGGCGTTTGCAGGTGCACTGGTAGCAGCTGGCCAAAGGGTGGTGGCAAATGCGGAAGAATCGCAATCATTGCCCCGCCCAATGCGCTCACGCGGCGGCGCATCGAGTTTTTTCGGCGGCGTGGCAGCAATGCTTACCAAACTCAAACCAATACTGAGTAGCACCGACACACAAACAAGTGATTTACGTACGCGAGTTGCCGCAAACAATGGATTCAATTTTCGCCTCGATCGGTTGGGTACAATAACAATCAGGATTTTTATTCTTATTATAAAAACGTCAAACCAAATTATGTACTAAAACTACAGAACTGTGGGAAATTCGGCTTAAACTGTGCATATTACGGGCTAAGCGCTTTATGCATCGCTTCCGCAAACTGTAATAAAACTACGTTTTTAACCGCAAAGGCGCATCGCACATGACTGAAAACCAAACCTTTGGCTGGGGCATTATTGGCCCCGGCGCCATTGCGCACCAGTTTGCCGATGCCATCCATCGCAGCCGCTTCACAGCGGATGGCGCACCACTACACACCCGCACGGTGGCGGTATTTGGTCGTGATAAAACCAACGCGCGAGCCTTCGCCACTCATTGGAACCGTGATGGCGTACCGGACATCAGCGTGGCCGATAGCCTTGATGAAATGCTCGCGAACCCGCACATTCAGGGCATCTACATCGCCACGCCCAACACCGCCCATTACGATGCCGCATGTGCCGCAATAAAAGCCGGTAAAGCCGTTTTGTGCGAAAAGCCGCTGGTACCCAATGCCAAGATGGCCGAGACCTTAATTTCACTC
>JAYUOW010000191.1:0-4153 GCA_043760555.1 Betaproteobacteria bacterium | reverse complement strand
GACAACACCACGCGCAACGCCCGCCCCCCGGGTGTAGCGCTAGTACTGCAGGGCGGCGGCGCGCGCGCAGCCTACCAAGCAGGGGTGTTGCAGGCCGTATGCGAGCTGCTTGGCAACCCCAAGGCTTCACCTTTTCCCATCATCACCGGTACGAGCGCAGGTGCAATCAATGCGGCGGTGTTGGCAAGCCATGCTGACGACTTTACCTTGGGCGTTTCAAAGCTAGTAAAAGTGTGGGAAAACTTCTCGCCCGAACAAGTCTATCGCGTGGACGTGCGCGGCGTGTTTATCAATACGCTTAAATGGTTGCGTGCGATTGTTTTTAGCGGCTCAAAACGTAACGAAAGAGTATCGCTTTTCGATAACTCGCCACTGCCGGATTCGATTGCCAAAGTGACGAATTTAAGCGGCATCGAAGCGCACATAAAAAGCGGTGCTTTGCGCGCGTGGTGCGTGACGTGCGCGGGCTACACCTCAGGCCAAAACGTCGCGTTTTTTCATGGTGCACCCGACCTCACCGGTTGGCGACGCTCGCAACGCGTGGGTATCCGCGTGAGCAGCCTGCGCATGGAGCATTTGCTGGCATCGGCCGCCATCCCGTTTGCCTTCCCCGCCGTCAAAATTAACCGCGAATATTTCGGCGATGGCTCCATCCGCCAAACGTCCCCCTTAAGCCCCGCGCTGCATTTAGGGGCGCAACGTATTTTTGTGGTCGGCACGGCAAAGCTGGTGAAGGATTTTCCCAAACGCGTGCGCTCTGAGCTTTATCCCTCACTAGCGCAAATTGCAGGCCACGCAATGTCGAGTATTTTCCTAGATACTTTGGCCGTCGATATTGAATTACTGCAGCGCTTAAACAGCACACTGGCGATGGTCACACCGGAGCGCTTAAAGCAATCCGGCAGCGCCTTGCAGCATGTGGATGTGCTAGTAGCCTGCCCCAATGAACCGCTAGAAACGCTAGCCTACGAGAACGTAAATCGCCTGCCGTGGACTATCCGCCTATTGCTGCGCTTCATCGGCGCAATGCGTCGCGGTGGCTCGGCACTCACCAGTTATTTGCTATTTGATTCGCACTATTGCACCGCACTAATTGACCTAGGCTACAAAGACACCATGGCACGCGGAGACGAAGTGCGCCAATTTTTTGACCCAGAAATATGCCCCATGCCCACCCGTATTCCAACGTCATCATTTGACCCGGGTGCAACGGTAACCCTGCGTGCCTACCAGCCGGGTGAGTCCACGCAGATGCGCGCGTATGCGGATGATGATGATCGGGATGATACGCGGAGTAGTAATTGATGGCTGGAGATGGCTGTGGATAGGGCGTTTATGAGGGTTTTTAATGTCGCGAACAATATGTCATCGGCTTCGTAAATTATCCGAAAAACATAAAGTGCCGTTTCAATGTGCTCATGCTGAGTACCCATCGCCTCACCCCTTTGGGGCTTCACTACATAACCCTAAATAGTTTCGCCAGTTACAGCGTTTTCAAGAACGCCACTAGTGCCGCTTTTTCGATTGGCGAAAGTTGAACCGGTTTTCCAAGTTCAAGTGCCCGATAATAAATTTCGCGGTCTATAGCTTCCTCAATCGTTGCGACACTTCCATCATGCATATACGGCGCGGTAAGTTTTGCGTTGCGCAAACTGGGGGTTCTAAACTTACCGATATCTTTCGGGTCGCCGGTTACAAGGAATCTGCCTAATTCGGATAGCTCTGCATTTTTGGCAACAGCCTGCCCAATAACTTGGGCGTCTCCAAATTCTATTGCTGCGGTAAGCACCGGTAGTTGAGCACGAACGCGATCAAGTCCAATTCCAGCACTGTGAAATTTGTTATCAGTGAACGGCGCTGCCGATGCTTCTACCAAGTGACAACTATTACATTTAACCTCGTTAAAAACTCTATAACCTGCTTGTTCGAGAGGCGTTAAAGCAGTAGTGTCGTTACTAAACTTATACCGCTCGAATGCTGATTCAGTAGCGTTTAACGAAGTCAAGTACGCCACGAGGGCAGCCGCAATATTTTCTGCGGTCACAGGGCTTGTGTTTTTCGGAAATGCCGCTTTAAATTGCGAAGCGTACTTTAAGTCTTTCTTGACGATTGCAACTAGCTTAGCGTGGGACTGCAAGCCGTGTTCTGCTTCGTTTGTAAATGGGTCAAGCACTTGCGCAGCAATGGTATCGCGTCGACCATCCCAAAAAAAAGATTTCTGAAGCACAATGCCAATCAGCGAGGGCGTATTTCTCGTTCCTATTAGCCCTTTTGCGCCCTTGGGCACGGACAATCCGTCTGTAAACGAGCGGTTAGACTGATGACATGTTGCACAGCTTATTTTTCCGTCCGCGCTTAGTCTCGTATCCAAAAAAATACGCTCGCCCAGCCTAGCCTGAATTCCCGCAATTGAATTTGCCTGAAGTTTGCCACTGTGAAATACCCCTGAAAGCATCAGCGTGGCAGCAAATATGCATGTTCGAAAGCACCTTCTCTGCATGATCATGTTCCTTTTTGTGACCACTGTTTCAGTTCTTCTGAATTAAAGTTTATTTACTACTTGCGGTTTCATCCAAGTTAGGCATATTATCTGACAATTGCTCATAAGACTCAAACTAGCCACAAAAAAAGCCGCTTAAAAACGCGCAGAACTATTGTTTAACGAATGTTACCTGAATGACGGAGCACTAAATGTTTTTTACCCCATCGGTTATTTTTGCTAAATTTTTGCGTGCATTAATTAGTTGTGTCGCCGTTTTTGCTATCTCCGGCGCTGCCTGCGCTGTAGGGTACACCTACGACCAACTTGGGCGCGTTAAATCGGTAACCGATGCAGCGGGTAACACCGCTGAGTACGTCTATGATGCCGTTGGTAATATTGTACAAGTTAAGCAACACCCAAGTGGCACTCTTTCATTGACAACGTTTTCGCCCAGCAGCGGTGCGGCGGGCACGAGCGTAACAATTTCAGGCGGTGGTTTTAGCGGCACAGTAAGTAGCAACATTGTCAAATTCAATAATGTAACGGCAACGGTAACGTCGGCCGCAGTGAACAAATTAGTTGTTATCGTACCGGCAAGCGCTACCACCGGGAATATTACTGTCACAGTGGCCTCCAATTCTGCCACCAGCGCCGATATTTTCACTGTTAGCGCAGCGTTGGGGATGCCCACTGTCACGAGCTTCACACCAACATGTGCTTCAGCTGGTACGGCCTTGGCTATTACTGGTACAAATTTCGACGCCACACCAAACGGAACAAAAGTAGAAATCGGTTCACTTGTCGTGCCCTCAACGGTGACCTCAGGCACTGCGATCACTGTAACTGTCCCCGTGGGAGTAGGGCCCGGAAAAATTCGCGCCATCACAGGAGCGGGAACAGGAATAAGCGCAAATGCGTTAACAATAACGCCACCCGCACTGGCTTGTGCGCAAATAGCTTCAATCGCAAACCTAGCTCTAAACGGTGCCGCGCAATCCGTCAACATAAGCACGGCTCTAAAGTACGGTGTCTTGCTTTTTGACGGAGCGCAAGGCGGATACGCAAGTGTTCAGCTAACCAGTCTTTTACCGGCATCTACGACAATGTCGTATACCGTTTACAGCCCGAACAACGCAGTACTTGCTTCTGGAAATGCGTCATCCAATAATTTATCAATACACCTACCGCCGTTTCCCACGGCTGGCACTTATGCGGTGTACTTTTATCCTTCAGGGGTAGCATCTTTTAGCGCAAAACTAGAAGCTAATTCTGCGATCGCAAATAACAATGCCGTCACAACTTCCACCATTCCAGCGCTCGGTCAAAGTACGCGTTACACATTTACCGTGCCCACTGGTGGAATGGTCGGCGCGGGATTAACCAGCTTGGCGTTCAGCCCTGCAAACACTAGCATTGCACAGCTTCATATGTACAAGCCTGACGGTGCGCTGGTAGAAACTGCTACTTGTTATACCGCGCCAAGCGCCTGCAGTTTAAGTTTGGTTAACGCACCCGTCAGCGCTATTTATACGCTAGTGGTCGTGCCCCCCGTCATTCCTACGACCGCGAGTTTCACGCTCCAACTTTCTTCGCCAATCGGCGGAGCGATTGCCGTCGGCGCAGCTACGAGCATGACCGCAACGATTGCGCACCCTGTCCGGCGCGCGCAAT
>JAYUOW010000190.1:0-12119 GCA_043760555.1 Betaproteobacteria bacterium | reverse complement strand
ACATTCGCTATCTTTACATCAAAGGCCGTACTTGAACTCTCCTCGTTCTGCAATGTGGACTGGCGTTAAGGCGCAATTTCCGGGCTCGTTGGGGCTTATTCCTTTTGGGTTGATTACCGGTGCAGCGTCTAACGCGGCGGGGATTGATCCTTGGTTTGCGTTTGCGTTGTCGATTATTGTGTTTGCAGGCGCGGCGCAATTGGCGGCTATTGCGCTGATTGCGCAGCACGCACCGTTTACAGTAATGTTGCTCACTGTAACGGTAATAAATTTGCGGATGCTGATGTATAGCGCGGCGGTGGCACCACTATTTGCGCATTTAAACTGGCGCTGGAAGTCGGCTATTGGTTACTTGTTGACTGACCATTCGTTTGCGCTGATGTTGTCAAAATTTGAGGTTGATAAGCCGCATGTGTACGGGCACTGGTTCTATCTGGGTGCTGCGGGCTACTTGTGGGTGGCGTGGCAAATGACGGTGGGTTTGGGTATTTTTGCGGGCAGTAAATTGCCGGATTCTTGGAGTATGGAATTTATAATTCCGCTGGTTTTTTTAGCGTTGGTGTTGCCTAGCTTGCGTACGGGATGTCATTGGACAGCCGCTACCGTTGCGGGTTTAGCGTCGGTTTTCACTGTGGCGTTGCCGCTTAAATTGGGTTTGTTGGCGGCGGCGTTTGTGGGCATGGCGGCAGGTTTGGCGTGTGAATATCGGGTGAAAAAGTCATGACGGAAACGGCTTGGTTGTGGGTGTTGATGCTGGTGATGGGACTGATTACGTTTGCAATTCGGGTGTCGTTTTTAGTGTTGCCCGCCAGCACAAGATTGCCTGATTTATTTGAGCGCGCGCTGAAATATGTGGCGGCCGCCGTTCTGCCCGCTTTAGTGATTCCTGATGTGTTGTTTCGCGCGCCTCCTGCAGGCTGGGCGTTTGATCCGGTGCGCTTAATTGCGGCGGCAGTGGCGGTGTGCGTGGCACTTTGGACTAAGAATGTGTTGGCAACATTGGCTAGCGGTATGGGGATGTTGTGGTTATTAAAATGGCTGGCGTGGTTTTAAATATACGCAATATTGGGAAAAATTAAATGCTGCAAATCATCGCGCTGATCGGTCTTTTTGTCGAAGCACTAATTCTTAGCGCAGCGGGCTACGGGTTGAGGGCGCACGGCGTACCATGGTTTTTAACCGTGGCGCTTTGTGTGAGCTTGGCGGTGGCGTGGCGCGTTGTGGTGTGCGTTTTCAGTGCAGAAGTTGCGGGTGTGTTGCGGCATCGCGCGGGCAATGCACTCCCGTTTGGCAATAGCATGCGGGCATTTCGAGTTGAGGTTTGCGCAAAGCTGCTTAGTATGTCGGTTTTGCAGCCGTTTCATCCTATTTTTATGGGTGCGGAGCCACTAAATGCGGATCCTTGTGCGCCGCCGATTGTCTTGCTGCACGGCTATGTTTCTAATCGCGGTATTTGGTGGTGGTTTCGCAAAAACTTGCAGCGCGCTAAGCCGCAGGCGGTAATTTATTCACTGATTGTAGAGCCAGTGTTTGGCTCGATTGATGCATGTGCGGTGCAATTAGCTGAGCGCTTAACTGCGATTCAATTACAGCATCCTAATCAGCCGCTTACGTTAATTGCACACAGCATGGGCGGGCTGATGACGCGGGCGTATTTACGCGATTGCGTTACGGCTTGCCGGCCACATGGTTTGGGTAAAGTGTTTTGCCTAGGTTCACCGCATTCAGGAACCCAGTTTGCGCAGTTTGCAATTGGTACTTGTGCCAAGCAAATGCGCTATAAAAGCCCGTGGATAGGGGATTTAGCAGCATTTGAGGTGACCAATCCGCCCACCGTGCCGATCGTTTGTATTTATACGCTGAACGATGATTTGGTCTATCCCGCTGAAAGCGGCGCGCTGATTTTGGACGCTAAAACGGCTCAGGTTGAGCACGTTGCCGTAAGCGCTGTGGGGCATGTGAGTTTGCTGTTTTCGCCAGATGTATTGGCGTTGGTGCTTAAGCGTTTACCGTAGGCATTCAAGCATATTGAGTAGCGTGGCTGACAGCGCATTGGTGTCTGCGACAACGGCATTTGCGCCCCACAAATTTATGTCGCTGCCGTTAGCCACGTAGCCATAACCCGCAGCGATGCTCGCCATGCCAGCTGCTTTGGCCGCCTGAATATCGCGCGCATCATCGCCCACATAAATGATGCGATTCGGCGCAATGTTGAGCAGTTGCGCTGCATGGAGCAGTGACGCGGGATGCGGCTTACGATGCGGCGTGGTGTCGCCGCAAACAATGCAATCAGCGGTGCTCAAAAAGTCGTGCTGCTGCTGCATTAGTTGCCACAGCGCTAGCGTGTATTGTGTGGCTTTATTGGTGACAATGCCCCAAGCAATTTTGCGCGCGCTAAGCTCGGCTACGCACTCGCGCAACCCTGCGTAAGGCTTTGAATCAACGCAAATTTCAGCCGCATAATATTGCAGCAAACTAGCCTGCAAGCCAGCAAACTCGGGGTGCTCCAGCGTAAACCCTAGCCCAATATCCAGCATGCCATGCGCGCCGCGTGACGCGTAGGGTGCAGCGATACGCACCGGAACCGGTGCGCAATTGCGATCAGCTAATACGCGGTTAAGCGCGCGGGTAAGGTCAGCAGCGGTATCTGCAAAGGTGCCGTCTAGGTCGAATAGGACGGCGCGGCGGGGAGGGGGTTTCACAGGTTAAACCTTCAACAAATCCAGCGCCTTAAACCGCTGATTAAAAATCCCCTGCGGATTCTGTCCCCACCAGCTTTCTATAATAGTGCTGTAAAGCGCGCGGGTGTCGATGACGGGTTCTGGGCCGCCTACGGCGGGTACGGAGGTGATGGGCATCATTTGGCCGTGGAGGCCGCCTTTAACTTTGCCACCTAATAGCAAATGAGCGCTGGACCAGCCGTGATGCGTGCCTTGATTATTGTTTTCGTTCGGCGAGCGGCCGAATTCGTCGTACGTGGCGACTAGCGTGCTGTCCCAAGCGCCAATTTCGCGCATCGCCGTGCGAAAGCTGCTGAGCCCCTCACTCAAGCGCGTTAAGGCCGTGCCGTGGTGTTTTAATTGATCCCAGTGGGTGTCAAAGGCATGGTGGTGATCGCCATCCGCTGCGTTTAGGGTAATGTGGACAACCGGTGGGGCAATGCCGGCGGCAACCATTTGCACGGTGGCATAAAGTGCGTCAGAAAACGCGTCGGCGCTAAATGTGCTGTTGAGGGTAATGAAGTTGGGCTGCACAAATTTGGTGGCGTTATTTTTAGCAGGCGTCGTGGCGATGGTGTCGGCTTTGACGATGTCGCGCGTGGCTACCCAAATGGATGCTTGTTGCAGTTGAAGTACGCGCAGCTTATCGCCACGAAACGGGCCCATGGGGTCGGCTTCGCGGATGTCTAAATCGTTGAATGCAATCGCATCTAACTTCTGGTTGCGAGGTCGCTTTAACAGTGCCCGTGTAATCCAGCCATCGTCTAAAAATTCATCCACCGCAGCACCGGTAAACTGCATTTCTAAATCGCGATAATGCTGGTTGGTAATTTCAGCTTGGCCGATACCTTGCAGCCATGCCATGTCGCCCGCCTGCCAGCTTGGTAGCAACGACTTTAGGGCAGGGTGCATGCCCTGTTTTTCGTTGATGTGCAGCAGCGTTTCGCGGGGCAAGGCGAGGTTGGGGCGAAGGCGTTTATATTTTGGATCGGCGAATGGCACCAAGGTGTTAAAAGCGTCGTTGCCGCCTTTTAAATATACGAGTACTAACAGCTTTTGCGTGGGCGCTGCTTGTGCCCACGCGGGGATGGCTGCCTGCGCGAAAGCCGCGCTTGCTAGCCCCGCCGCAACTTGTATAAAGTGGCGGCGGGACGGTTGCGTGAAGTTATTTTTTGTTGTATTCATGGGCTGGAGATGCCCTATTTACGGGCGTTTTCAAGGCAGTAGTTTAGGTTAAAACTTTCGACAGGCGATGCTGTAATTTACATCCGTATCGTGACCTAATTTGTACACCTTAGTGAACGGGTTGTAGGTCATGCCGCACACATCGACGGTCTGCAAACCGGCATTGCGGGCAAGCGCTGAAAGCTCTGCTGGCGTGATAAAGCGTTTGTAATCATGGGTGCCTTTTGGCAGCATGTTTAAAATATATTCGGCACCAATGATGGCAAATAAATAGCTTTTTGGGTTGCGATTCAAGGTACTAAAAAATACCCAGCCGCCCGGCTTTACTAGTGCAGCACACGCGTTAATTGTGCTCTGCGGATCCGGCACGTGCTCCAGCATTTCCATGCACATGACGCAATCAAATTGCTCGGCTTGCTCAAGGGCTAATGCTTCAGCGCTGATTAAACGGTAATCGACTTTTTCGCCACTTTCTAGCAGGTGCAGCTTGGCTACGGCGATGGGCTTTTCAGATAAATCAATGCCGGTAACATCTGCACCGCGTGTGGCCATGCTTTCAGCCAAAATGCCGCCGCCGCAGCCAATATCGACCACTTTTTTGCCCTTCAATTGCACTTTGGCGTCGATGTAGTTTAAGCGCAGCGGGTTAATTTCATGCAGCGGTTTAAATTCGCTATTTTTGTCCCACCAGCGAGAGGCTAGCGCGCCAAATTTTTCTAATTCAGCGGGATCAACATTTGGGTTTTGCGTTGTTGCGTTCATTTGGTTATGACCGGTTTAGTTAAGCACCTTAGATGCCCATGATTTTGCTTTGATGATCAATTCCGCTTCATCAAGGCGCGTTAATTTGCCGTTTTCGAGCACCACTTTACCATCAACCCACACATGGCTCACGTGCTCGCGACCGGCTGCATAAAACACATGCGAGAGCGGATCAAACACCGGCTGCGTTTCGATGGTGTCTAAATTTAGTGCCACCATATCGCAGGCTTTGCCGGGCAATAATGAGCCAATTTCGGCATCCCAACCGAGCGCTTTTGCGGGTGCCAAGGTAGACATTTCTAGCAACTTAAAAGCGGGCAGGGCTGCTGCATCGCCGGTAATACCTTTCTGCAAGAGCCCCGCTAATCGGGCTTCTGCGAGCATATCAAGGCGATTGTTGCTGGCGGTACCGTCGGTGCCAATGCCTACATTTACATTCGCTTTTAACATTGCCTGAATCGGCGCGATGCCGCTGCCGAGCTTTAAGTTCGATACGGGGCAGTGCGCTACATGCACGCCCTTGGCGGCAAATAGCTCAATCTCGGCTTGATTCACATGCACGCAGTGCACGGCAATTAGGTTAGGCCCAATGACGCCCAAGCGGTCGAGCCGCGCTATTGGGCGCTCGTTGTATTGCTTTAAGCTGTCGGTAATTTCTGACGCGGTTTCTTGAATATGCACCATCATTTGCACATCCATTTCAGCGGCAATGGTGGCAACGCGCTCAAAGGTAGCGTCAGACACCGTGTAAGGCGCGTGGGGCGACAATAGCAGCTTTAGGGTTGGGTCAGAATCGAAGTCTTGGCGAGCGGCCAAGGCGCGCTGAATATAGGCTTCGGCGTCACTCGCATAGGGTGTGGGAAATTCCAAAATTGCCCCACCCAATGCCGCGCGCATGCCCGCTTTGCGCACCGCTGCGGCTGCAGTGTCGTGATAAAAATACATATCGGCAAAGCAGGTGACGCCAGCACGCAGGCTTTCGGCACAAGCCAATTCAGTGCCGTCGAGTACAAATTCTTTGCTCAATAGCTTGGTTTCTGCGGGCCAAATATGGTCGTTGAGCCACGTCATGAGCGGCTTATCGTCCGCTACGCCGCGCAGCAAGGTCATGGCTGCATGGGTGTGTAAATTGATTAAACCAGGAATAAGGATATGATTTTCAAGCTTGGTTTCGGCAGCACCGGCATAGGTGGTGCGGGCAACATCCGTGGGCAGTATCGCTTTGATAATGCCGCCTTCAATCACCACGGTATGGTTTTCATACAGAGTATTGGCGGGCTCAACGGGTGCGATCCAGCGCGCAGAAATTAGAGAGATTTTATTTTGCATAATTTTTATAGAATTTTATTTAACTCGTATTGATTCCGAATTTGGTGTTTAGTTCAACTGTATTGCGAGTTCAATAGTAAAAAAAAACCCCGCAAATCTGCGGGGTTTTTTTAATTGCTTAGAGCCAAACTTATTGCGAAACACCCGTAAACTCGATGTCTACACGACGGTTCTTAGCGCGACCTTCGTCAGTTTTGTTGGTTGCAACTGGCTGGGCTTCGCCTTTACCTTGGGTGGTAATCTTAGCGGCTGGAACACCTTTAGAAACCATGTATTCTTTAACGGTTGTAGCACGACGCTCAGACAAGCGCTGGTTGTATTCATCGGTGCCACGAGAATCTGTGTGACCAGTAGCGATGATAGCGGTAACGTCTAATGTCTTCATTTTAGCGATAGCGTCATCGATAGAAGCACGACCAGCTGGTTTCAACACTGACTTATCGAAGTCGAACAAGGCTTCAGCTTGAATAGTAATAGCGACTTTCTTGGTTTCTGGTGCTTTAGCAACGTTGGCACCGGCTGCTGGTTCGGCTGGTTTTGCTGGTTCGGCAGGGGCTGCAGGTGGTGCAACTGGCGCTGGTGCTGGCGGGGCAGCTGGAGGCGCTTTTTTGGCTACGCAATCAGCATGTTCCACGCTGGTTAAAACTTGTACACAGGCACTGGAACCATCGCGTACTGGCTTACCGCTGCTGTCTAGCAAGTTTGGCGTTACCCCAGCAAATGCGCTGGTTGCGCTGATTAAGGATGCAGCTGCAACGGCACTAACGATGCGGACAATATTCATTTCAAACTCCCAAGAGATAATAAATTTTTATTCGAAGTTGCAGCATTGCGCAAGCTCGACGGTTGATGCCTTTTGAACGATCTAGACGATAGTTACACAAAAATATGACTGCTGTATGACCTTCAATAGGAAGTTTGCACACCACATTTTGGCAATAATCTTCAACACCCTACAACCAAATAGATTCGTAGATGATACACGAAGGGCGCTTGGCTGAACAAATTTCCGCTGGGCTTTTGCGAGACTGTCAATTATTGTCGTTGCTAATTTGCAACATGCAATCACCCTTTTTATCTGAACCCAAACCCACAATAGGTTGTGCTTGGGAGGGTTTACCCTACTCAGGCTTGTGGTTTTGCCGGTGGTGGATGGTAATGGGCACGCTAATGTGCTACATTAACGGGTGCATTTGCCGTCAAAAAAATTCTAAGTTCCTGATTTTGTTGCAGTTTTTACTTTTTCGAAAGAAGCTGTCGTGACCGAACCCATCATCCCGCAATTTGCAAAAGAAACGCATTCCATCAGTATCGAATCGGAAATGCGCCAGAGCTTTTTGGAATATTCGCTTTCCGTTATTGTTGGTCGTGCCCTACCCGATGTGCGTGATGGCTTAAAGCCCGTACATCGTCGCGTGTTGTTCGCGATGCACGAGATGTCCAACGAATACAATAAACCGTACAAAAAATCCGCCCGTATTGTTGGTGATGTGATCGGTAAATACCATCCGCACGGCGACACGGCGGTATACGACACCATTGTGCGTATGGCGCAAGATTTTTCGTTACGCTATATGTTGGTGGATGGGCAGGGTAACTTTGGCTCGGTAGACGGTGACAACGCGGCCGCGATGCGTTACACCGAAATTCGGATGTCGAAAATATCGTCCCAATTGCTTGAAGATCTCGACAAAGAAACCGTTGATTTTGGTCCTAACTATGACGGCAGCGAACATGAGCCATTGGTGCTACCAGCGCGCTTCCCCAACCTATTGGTGAATGGCGCAACAGGTATTGCCGTGGGTATGGCCACCAACATTCCGCCGCATAATTTAAGCGACATTATTGATGCCTGCCAGCTAGTTTTAAAGAAGCCAAATGTGGACATTGGCGATTTGATCGATATTGTAAAAGCGCCAGACTTTCCAACGGCAGGTATTATTTTTGGCCTTGAGGGCGTGATTCAGGGCTATCGCACCGGGCGCGGCCGTGTGGTGATGCGTGCGCGTTGCCATTTTGAAGATTTGGATAAAGGCTCGCGTAAATCGATCATTATTGATGAGCTACCGTACCAAGTAAACAAAGCCAATTTGCTGATTAAAATCGGCGAATTAGTGCGCGATAAAAAGCTCGAAGGTATTTCTGATTTGCGTGACGAATCCGATAAATCGGGTATGCGCGCTGTTATTGAATTAAAGCGCGGTGAAGTGCCAGAGATTGTGCTCAACAATCTGTATAAAGCCACGCAAATGCAAGACACCTTCGGCATGAATATGGTGGCGCTGGTGGACAACCAGCCGCGCTTGCTGAATTTAAAACAGTTTATAGAAGCCTTTTTGCGCCATCGCCGCGAAGTGGTTACGCGTCGTACCGTATACGAATTGCGCAAAGCGCGGGAGCGTGGTCATATTTTGGAAGGCTTGGGCGTAGCGTTATCGAACGTTGACGAAATGATCGAATTGATCAAGAAGTCAGCAAGCCCTGCAGTGGCTAAAGAAGGCCTAATGGCGCGGCTTTGGCGCTCGGAGCTGGTTGAAGATATGTTGGCGCGCACGGCAGCCATTGGTTCAGCCGACATCAAAGCGTTCCGTCCAGAATGGCTGCCAATCGATTTCGGTTTGCAAAACGGCGGCTATCGTTTATCGGATGAACAAGCCAAAGCTATTTTGGCCTTGCAGCTTCAGCGCTTAACCGGCTTAGAGCAAGACAAAATTGTGGCCGAATACAAAGAAGTGATGGAAAAAATTGCTGATTTGCTCAGCATTTTGTCCACACCAGAGCGCGTTACGGCAATCATTTCTGGCGAGCTAAAAGAAATTAAAGAGCAGTTTGGTGACAAGCGTCGCTCTGAAATCGTGATCAACGGCACCGAAATGTCGATGCAAGATTTAATTGCATCTGAAGAAGTCATTGTCACGATGTCGCATTCTGGTTATATTAAATACCAGCCAGTAGCTGATTATCGTGCGCAGAAACGCGGCGGTCGCGGTAAGCAAGCTACAGCCACTAAAGACGATGATTTTATTGAAAATTTATTCATCGCCAACACCCATGACTACGTGCTGTGTTTCTCCAATAAAGGTCGCGTGTATTGGGTAAAAGTGTACGAAATTCCGCAAGGCTCACGCGCATCACGCGGCAAGCCGATCGTGAATTTGCTGCAAATGGGACCGGACGAAAAAATAAGTGCGGTGTTGCCGGTAAAAGAGTTTGTCGAAGATAAGTTTGTGTTCTTTGCAACCTCCGAAGGCGTGGTTAAGAAAACATCGTTGGCCGATTTCTCAAACCCGCGTAAGGCTGGCATTATCGCCATCGCCTTGGATGCGGGCGACCATTTAATTGGCGTGTCGATGACCGACGGCAAGCATGACGTTATGTTGTTTTCTGACGAAGGCAAAGCCGTGCGCTTTGAAGAGTCAGACGTGCGGGCAACGGGTCGCGATACCCGCGGTGTGCGCGGTATGAATCTGGCCAAAGGCGGCAAAGTGATCGGCATGCTAGTGGCTGAAGACGAGCAATATGCGGTGCTTACCGCCACTGAACGTGGCTACGGCAAGCGCACGCCAATTGGCGAATACACGCGTCACGGTCGCGGCACGCAAGGCATGATCGCGATTCAAACTAGCTCGCGCAACGGTAAAGTTGTGGCGGCTATTTTGGTTAAGCCGGAAGACGAAATTATGATGATTACCACCGCCGGTGTGTTGATTCGTACCAAGGTAAAACAGATTCGCGAAATGGGTCGTTCAACCCAAGGCGTAACCCTGATTAACTTGGATGAAGGCAGCAAGTTATCGGGCCTGCAAAAAGTGGTTGAGTCTGACGAAGACGACGTTGTAATTTAAGGACTGTGCATTGTGCACAGCTAGTTTTCTTTAGCTGTGTCACAATAGCATGTTGAAATTTCATTCAAACGCCCGTTTGTTCACATCAATCGTTGTTATTGCACTAAATTGGAGGACGCATGTTAGGTTCCATACCGCTATTTCGTGATCTCAATCCGACTGAATTAACCGCTATTGAAGATCAAACAATCGAAAAAATCGCGCCAAAAAATACGGTGATTCTGACCGAGGGCGACGCTGGTGATTCGCTGTTTTTGATCGTGCAAGGTCGCGTAAAAGTGTTTATTGGCGACGAAGATGGTCGTGAAATTATTCTGAAAATTTTAGCACCAGGCGATTTCTTCGGCGAAATGTCGATGATTGATCGGCAACCGCGTTCAGCGTCTGTTTCCACGCTAGAGCCTTCAGTGTTCCGCGTGTTATCGCATCAAGCGTTTCAAGAATGCTTAGACCGCTCGCCGCGTATCGGCTCGATCGTGATGCAGGCCTTGGCCAAACGTCTGCGCGATGCAGATCGTAAAATATCAACTTTGGCGTTGATGGATGTTTACGGCCGTGTGGCCGCAACTTTAACTGAATTGGCCATCACCACTAACGGTAAAACCATTGTGGGTGAACGCTTATCGCAGCAAGACATCGCCAACATGGTCGGTGCATCGCGCGAAATGGTAAACCGTATTTTGAAAGATTTATCCGAGCGCGGTTACATCACAGTTGAATCAAAATCCATCACGATTTTGAACGAAAACTTGCCGCCGTCGTTCTAGTTTTTTAAGCTAAGCTGTTGCAGCCAAACGCGTCTTAAATGAAAATTTAAGGCGCGTTTTAGTTTGCGAATGTAATAGTGTAACTGCACTAAAAATGTTGTTTTTTCCCCCAAATAATGCCTGAAGACGCCCTAAAATAGGGCATCTCCAAGCATTTAGTTATCTTCTTGAAGGTGTTGTTGCAAGCTATGAATAGCGATTTTTTGTTTCCCCCAACTGCCGCTGCCGCCCACGCTCGGATCGCCGCAATCAACGCGGTGGCTTACGCTAAAACCCGCAACTTTCTGGATGGTGCAGTCACCGCTTTATCGCCCTACATCACTCACGGTTTTGTGCCGTTGCCCGAGATTGTGGCGGCCGTGGACTCAAGATTTTCAGCGGAGGAGGCAGAAAAATTAATTTCCGAATTCGGTTGGCGCGAATTTTTTATGCACGCATGGGAGCATGCGGGCGAGGGCATATTGCGTGACATGCGCCAGCCTTTGGTGGGTGTGCGCTACAAAAATGTGCTGCCCGACGACATTCTTACCGCGCAAACTGGCGTTACGGTAATTGATGAGAGTATCAAAACCTTGTACGCCTCCGGCTATTTGCACAACCACGCCAGAATGTGGATTGCGTCTTACCTGGTGCATCTGCGCAAAGTGCATTGGCGGGTGGGTGCTGACTGGATGTTTGGCCATTTGCTCGACGGCGATTTAGGTAGCAATCATTTGAGTTGGCAGTGGGTGGCGGGCACGTTTAGCGCGAAGCCGTACTTGTTTAATGCTGAAAATGTCGCCCGCTTTGCGCCACATTTAGCGTCTCGCGGGTCAGCTATTGACGCGAGTTATGAAGCGCTGGAGCAAATTGCCCGTTCGTCCACCGATGTGGGTGCTGAGCCGCGCAAACCGAAATTTATGGCCAGCGATCCAACGCCGCAACCCGCATTATTTGCTAATCCGCTGGAGATTGCCGCAATTGCTGCTACCGCTAATTTTGTCACCCAACTAGCCTTTGAAGCGCAAATACCAGTGCGCTTAATTCATCCGTGGATGTTGGCCGATCAGCCGACAAGTCAACCCCAAAGCGCCATCGGCATCATCCACCTACCGTTTCATGCCCAATTTCCATGGTCTGCCACACGTTGGGCATTCGTAATTACGCGAATGCAAAGTCTTGTAAGTCAGATTTATGTCGGTGACGTCCACGCGCTATTAGCCGCAAACCCGCTCGCACACGCACACACCCAAGCCACGCTGAACCCCGGCTACGTCACGCTAGCCGCGCACCTCGGGGTCACGATTCAGCGCTATCCAAAGTTTGCGCCTGCGCCAGCTTCAGTATGTGGGTCATTCACCCAGTTTTGGCGGTATTCGGGACGGGCAGTGGCTCAAAAAAAGCCGCTGCGCTAAGAGCATAAGCCACCGCACTAAGGGATGCGGAAACTGCCAATATCCCATTTCTGAATGCACCGACGGGCGCATTGCGTTGTTGTTCCTCAGTTGTGTGGCCAGCCACACTGCCTTCAG
>JAYUOW010000189.1:0-12159 GCA_043760555.1 Betaproteobacteria bacterium | reverse complement strand
TTGGTCATCCAGCCCGCCTCGACCGTGTCGACGGTGACCCGTTCCAGGGTGGTGGCAAAGCGCATCAGCTGTTCGTTGTCGTCCAGTTTCGCGCGGTGCTTGAGGCCCCCCGTCCAGGCATAGATCGACGCCACCGAATTGGTCGAGGTCGCCTTGCCCTTTTGGTGTTCGCGGTAGTGGCGGGTGACAGTGCCGTGGGCGGCCTCGGCCTCGACGATCTTGCCATCGGGGGTCATCAGAACCGATGTCATCAGGCCTAGCGAACCAAACCCTTGGGCCACGGTATCAGACTGCACATCGCCGTCGTAGTTTTTACAAGCCCATAAATAGCCGCCTGACCACTTCATGTTAGCTGCCACCATATCGTCGATCAAACGATGTTCGTAGGTTAGGCCAGCTGCAGCGAATTTATCGGCAAATTCAGCGTCAAAAATTTCTTGGAAGATATTTTTAAATCGGCCATCGTACACTTTTAAAATCGTGTTTTTAGTCGATAGATAAACGGGAAAATTGCGGTTCAAGCCATAATTTAAGCAAGCGCGCGCAAAACCTTTGATCGACTCATCAAGGTTGTACATCGACATGGCCACACCTGCAGCTGGCGCTTTAAACACTTCTTTTTCAATCGGTGCTGAACCGTCAGCGGGTGTGAAAATAAGCTTTAAGGTGCCAGGTGAGTCAAACTTAATTTCAGTCGCCCGATATTGATCGCCAAAGCCGTGACGACCAATCACGACGGGCTTATCCCAGTGGCCAACTAAACGCGGTACGTTTTTGCAAATAATGGGCTCACGGAAAATAGTGCCGTCCAAAATATTGCGAATGGTGCCGTTTGGGCTTTTCCACATTTGCTTCAAATTAAACTCTTTTACCCGCGCTTCATCAGGCGTAATGGTTGCGCACTTAACAGCCACGCCGTGCAGCTTGGTCGCATTGGCGGAATCAATGGTGATCTGATCGTTTGTGGCGTCCCGGCTTTCCATGCCCAAATCAAAATATTTGAGGTCAACGTCCAAATACGGCAGGATCAATTTTTCACGAATCATCTTCCAGATGATGCGCGTCATTTCATCGCCATCCATCTCAACAATCGGATTTTTTACTTTAATTTTTGCCATGCGATTAGCTCCTTAAGCGTTTGATTGGCACCCGTGGGTGACCCGTTGAAAAAGATGTCTGAAACCTACAACCTTTGATTATAACAAAGCAGGCGTGCCCACTGCTTATCTTGCCATCCTCGCTAATTCATTTGCTGATTTTTGTAAGCCAACAAATATTGATTGCGCAACCGCCGCAGGATAATTTTTCGGCAACAGCGCTTGCACGGTAGCAATTACACTTGGCGTACGCGCGATAATTTCATTGATAATTTGCTCGCCACCATCAAGCAAGCCATTGCGCCGTGCCGTTGTGTTCCAATGACGGCGCGAGATTTCGCGTAAACGATAGTGCATGTTTTTATCGCCTCCCACGCCCATGGCGAGCGCTGCTTTTTGAATCGCCAACTGCCCCGCTTTGGGGCCGAGCAGCGGATAAACACTCAACACATCGTAAATTGGCGTGAGCGCATATTCGCCACCGGCATCAATGCGAATACTAAAGTTCTTAGCGTGGCCATCCGTTGCGGCCAGCAACCAAAACACCACTTGGCACGCAAAAAATACCTGACGATCTACAAACGCATTTTTAGAATTACGCAGTAAATTCATAATGCGATCAATGCCAGGCCCGCCATCGGCTTGATATTTTTGTAAATAAGAAACGCCGTTGGCCTGACACATGTCTTCTTGCGGCAACCGCATAATCCACCTTTTGTCCGCTGAAATTCGCCGGTCAAAGCGTTCAACAACCAACACCTTTTGATCTTCAAACGTCGCTATTTCTGTTGCCGCTATGGGCAGCCCAAACTGCGTAATAATTTTGGAACACAACCATTCGTTTTCAACCGAGGTATCCATGTTGAGTTGCATATTGCCGACATAACCAAGTGGCAATTTTAAAATATGCGTAGTGGGCGTAGCACCAAGCGGACGATGCCACTTGCCTTTGTGCCACAACAAGGCGGTTTTCTCTTGCGCGCCAGCAAGTGAAATACGAAAATCTTCATCCACTTTATTGTCGTAGAAATTTCTACTATCTGGCTGCGTAGTCGCGCGCAAATGGGCGGCAATATCAGCGCTAGATAATGCGCGGCACGCTATGCTCCGCACATTTGGCGGCGCTTCATCGGCAGGCACAATTTGCAGCGCCCCCACACAATCGCGGCCTAATTTCGCAAGCAGAGAATAGGCATCGATTGACCCAACCTGAAATCGCCGCGCCATGCGCTCGCGAATGGCCTTGGTGTCTGGCAGCAAGTTTTCAAAATAATCGCGCACCTCTACGCCAACATAAGACTTGCGCTCAGGTGTGAGCGGAAATTTTAGTGATATGGGTCGGCTAGTTGCTGATGCAATCCACGCTTCCGCATACTGAAACTCCTCTCCGCGCGGCGTGACTTGCCAGAGTCCTACATATTCGCCGTTCATATAAATAGCTAACGGTGAGGCAGTTGTTCGTCGGCTCACAATTTACCAGTCAACTTTGTTATTCACAGCTGGTGCCGCTGCTTCGGTTGCCGACCCTTTTACGCGCAAGATTAACTCCACATCAAGCTCCGCCAGCGCACGCATTAAACGCTCAACACTGGCCTTATCAGGGTTACGTTCAAGCTGCGATACCGTCTGCTGCCCGACCCCAATGCGGTGCGCTAGTTCGGCCTGCGACAGTCCGCTACGCTTACGAAATGCGGCAAAAATCGGAATTAATTGTTCTGGTGTACGAACCGGAAAGTCGGTCATCTGCAATCTCTATTTACGTATTATACTTACGTATCATAATGCGTATTTCTGTTTTACGCAATATAATACGTAAAATCAAAATACGTATTAAGATACGTAAAATACTTGCACAAAATTAAACCGCTAACATGCTGGAAATAGTCGTATTTAGGGCGTCTTCAGCCAAAAAATTTAGGAATTATTGCTTAAATTTTGGCATAACGCCCATCTCAAGATAACTTGATTGTGTCCCTTGCCGATAGATACGTTGCGTTGCTGATTGGAAATCAGTTGTTCGTGCGTCTAAAATTCGCATAAATTTTTGCGGGTTTAAATCAACAAGAGGAAACCACGAGCTTTGTATTTGCACCATAATTTTATGGCCGCGTCGGAATGTGTGATACACGTCAGGCATATCAAATTTTATTTTTGCGACCTCATTAGGTCGCAGTGCCTCAGGCGTAATAAAGCTGTTTCTAAACTTGGCACGAAACGGCTCACCACGTACCAATTGTTGATAGCCCGCCATCACAAACTTCGCGGGTTGCACATCTTTTGCAGGCGCTGGCGGTGGCGCTGTTTCATCGCTCAGTTCATCAGGATACACATCGATGAGCTTAACGATAAAGTCACTGTCGGTGCCACTGCTGGATACAAACAGCATCGGTGAAATAGACCCTGCAATGGTTACATCTTCTTCCAGCGTTTCAGTTTTATACACCAGCACGTCCGGTCGCGTGGCGGCAAAGCGTTGGTCGCCCACCATATAATCAGCGGGCACACCGGTTGAAATAGCGTTCATAAAGGGCACAGGCTTTGCAGGGTCACTTACATAACCATCAAAGCTTGTTGCAGCGCTGGTAGGCGCTGTCCAAGCCAGTGCGCCATTTGCGTGCAGGTACATGCGCTTACGCACGGCCTCAGTGGGCGGCCATGCACTTGGGGTGCGCCAAATATTGGTGCCTGTTTCGAATACATGCGCCGCTATATTTGTAGTGGATTTACCCGCCACGTCTTTCAAATGCTTTTCAAAAAACGGCAACAAAATGTTTTTACGAAAATGCTCAGCCGTTTTTTGCCGAAACTGCACATGGCCTAATTGCGCACCATCTTCACGGTTCCAACGGCCATGCGCCCAAGGCCCCATCACCAAGGTATTGCTGGCAGCGGGACTAAGCTTTTTAATAGCGGCGTAGGTGCTTAATGGTCCTTGCACGTCTTCCGCGTCAAACCAGCCGCCCACCGTCAACACCGCCGCTTTTATACCTTTTAAGTGCGCCGCAATATTGCGCGATTGCCAATAGCTATCGTAGGTATCGTGCTTTACCTGATCAGCAAACATTGATTTTGGATCACCCGCTAACGTAGCCGTTATGTTTGCGAGCGTACCTAATTTTAAAAAATAAGCGTAGCCATCTTTGGTGCCAAAGTCATGCGGCACGTAGGTTTTCAAGGGCAAAGTAGGCGCTGCCTGCTGCTTAAAAAACGTATAGAAACCATAATTTGCAGCCAACATAAATGCGCCATTATGGTAGCTATCGTCGCCCATATAAAGATCAGTCACCGGTGCTTGAGGCGAAGCTGCCTTAATGGCGGGATGCCCATCAATAATGCTGGCACTCACAAAAAATCCGGGATAAGAATTGCCCCAAATGCCCACACGGCCATTGTTGTTTGGCACGTTTTTAAGCAGCCATTCAACGGTGTCAAACATGTCGGTACTTTCATCAACATCGGTAGCCGATTTGCTGGGCTTATGCGGCGTCATTTCCACAAAAACACCCTCACTCATATGCCGACCACGCACATCTTGATTCACAAAAATATAGCCCACACGGTCAAAATCGGTATTTGGCCCCAGCCGCTGCGGATACTCATCCACGCCATAAGGTGCCACGTTGTAAGGCGTGCGTGTCATTAAAAATGGATAACTTTTCGCACCATCCTTAGGCACGAAGACCGCCGTAAATAGGCGCTTTCCATCCCGCATGGGAATGCGGTATTCGTATTTGGTGTAGGTTTCTTTGGGGCTGGTTTCGGTGAGAGCTGGTGTCGCAGGTTGCGCTATGACTTGCAGCGATACCGCGCACAACGCCACAAAAAATAATGCTACAAAATTGGATAATTGCTTCATGTGTATTCCCTTCTCGATTGCAATTTAGTTTAAAAACAGAATTATTTTCTAAAAATTGGCACTGCAAAATCTCGAATCATGTTTACCGTATCTGCAAGTGGTGTGGCTTCCAAATCATTGTTTCGTAAGAACGCATTCCATTGCAGTTGCTTCGCTTTGTCGTGCGAAAATTCATCAGACAATCCGATGGGAATATGGCTTGGCATACCCGTGTTGCGTCGCTCAAATGTGGCGCGAACGGCTTCGTTTAAAATGGTCGCGTCGAGTTGCTCGCGTGTAATTAAAATAGAAAGATCAAAATAATCTCTCAAGCGGCTATTTAATAATCCGAGCAAAACAATTGCATGCAACTTCTCGGCTATCACGGTGTACGTCGGGTAGACGCGTATTTGCGGTGGTGGCAAATCATCTAACATCGTTGGATACGTTGTTTGGAGAGCGCTCGGAGTAACGGCATCGCCAAAGCCAATATCAATTTGCACTCGACAACGCGCACGTGAAAGCTCGACGTAAACCGAGATGCGAATACCTGCGTAATCCGATTCTTTGCGAATGTCTTGTGCGGTCATGCTGGTAGCGTCGAAGCGAAGACCATCGTCGGCTTGGATTATTAATATTGCTTCAAACGCTTTTATCACCGATGCGATGTCACTTGGTTCAAAGCCTAAAAGGTCAATATCGCGAGTTGCCCGATGTGGTAAGTCGTACCAAAGCGCAAACAATAACGCGCCCTTCAAAATAAATTTATCGGCGAATGCAGACTGTCCAATCCGATACAAAAGCCGCTCTAATGCAAACCGCACTAGCACTTGGTCAAAATCTGATTTTTCAGCTTTCGCCACGTTAAGCAATCACGCGCGAATTGATGCAGCCATATCGCGGCTCATGCAATCGCCTCCAAATACGGTCGCATAACGACGGCCACGCGATTTATTTTTGCGTGATGCCAAATATCATTCAAGCTCGCTTTATTTTGAGCCCTAGCATCGCGCAATGCTTCCAGCGCTATATCCAAACCTATTTTATTGCGGTGTTTAAAACAATCTGTAATCGTTTTAGCGACGCTATACACACGCAGCTCCACATTCTCTTCACTATGTTTTTCGACGCCAGCAGCATAGGTGCCATCTTCAAACTGCACCATTTTTAATGGAGGATAGACTAATTTTGGGGTGTGGCTACCACGTGGCATGGCGATCCAAATTTGTCTTGGTATCTGTGTTGTTAAACCATGGAATTGCAGCGCACTCAAAAGGCAAAATACGGCTTGCGGTGCCTTAAGCGCTACGATTTCTAAATTTTGATGGGCAGATAATTCAGTGTTTGTCAGTCGATACAATCCGCGTTCAACGCGCTCTAACTCGCCCGCTTGAACTAGCCTTGCGAGCACGCTGTGCGGCAGCCCCGCCGCCTTGGCCATACGCGCACGAATAAGCCCGCTGGCTTTTGCGAGGCCTATTAGTTGTTCAGCGCTAGTAGCCTCAATACTCATACGATCATCATGCGCCAATTATTCGTTACTTGCAAACAAAAGACGAATAAATGCACCACATTGACTGTAAATCGACAATCAGTTTTTATTGCGAAAGCGTTAGGGGGGAAGTTGCTACACCGAGAGTTCGGCGCTTAAGGGAATTTAGTGGGGTGGCTGATGGGGTTCGAACCCACGACAACTGGAATCACAATCCAGGACTCTACCGCTGAGCTACAACCACCACTGAAAGAACCGCAGAGTATAGCAAAACTGGCTTTGCTTGGCTAATTATTTTATGCGGCTTACTGCACATTCATTTTTGGTGAATGCTAAAACACTAAAAAATGTTCGGTTGATTCTAATTAGCATTTAATTTCAACAACGCCCTCAACCGCGCCGTAACCGCCTGCGCGATGCGATACATGCCCAAATCGCTGGGGTGAATTCCATCTACCGAGCTTTCACTGGGTGCGTCTCCAGCACCCAGCATGGCTTCTGCCGTGATGAGCGATACGTTATCGGCTTTGGTTGTGTTTAGTGCCGTTACGGCACGGTTTAGAGCGGCGTTGCGCTTGGTGTAGATGTCTTGCCGCGCTGCTTTTTGATGGGCGTCGGCGTATTCGATGTGTTCGGCCAAAATGATGGGGGCGTCGGGATTATTTTTTCTAATGGCGGCGACTAAAAGTTGGGTGCGGGCTTCAATATCGCCTACCTGCATATTCGGTAGGCAATCAATTACGAAGGCTTGGGCTTTGATGCTACTGATAATTTTTACCATTGCAGGCTCCATCTGGCATGCGCCGGAGAAGCCCATATTTAGTGCATCTACAGACAGTGCTCTAGCCACTTGCGCAGGGTAAGCCATGCCGGGGCGCGACGCTACCGCACCTTGCACGATAGACGTGCCGTAAAACACCACGGGTAGTTTTGCTTTCGTGACCGCTGGCGCATCAATAGTTGCGTCTGCTGGCACGCCAATTTCCACGCGCGAAACGCCGTTATACAGCGGCAAGTGCAGCCGATATTCGCGCTTGCCGGGTTTTAATTGCGTGGTAATTTCTACGTCATTTTCAATCGCTAATTTGGGAATGCCGACGGCTAAAAACCGCCACGCGGCATTGTCGCCCTCTAATTCACGCACATATAAATCAACGCCGCTAACACCAGTTGCGGGCATATTGTGCAGGCTAAATTTATCGTGGCGCAGAGTCCAACTTGCGCGAATGGTGGTGGCGTCCGTTACAAAGCGCACGCTAAGCCCCGCAGAATCTTCTGATAATTCCCAAATTTTTGCACTCACATTGGGCTTTTCAGCGGCGGGCAGACGATCGTAAGGGGTAGCGGTTTTGCTAAAAGCTTGGCCTTCAATTAGCAAAGTGGTGGCATCGCGCCACTGCATAGCGGGCGCGACGGGCGTTTGTGCGTGCGCTTGCGTGTGCAAGGCGGCCGCGCAAGTAACCAGCAGGCCAGCGCAGGCAAGCCAAAAATCCCGTAATTTTCTTAACCTAGACATCAATCATTCTCGTCGTTTTCGGGTCGTGCAAATTGCATAATTTGTCGATACAAAAAGCTAAAAACAATAATGTACGCAAAACCCAAGATTAAGGCCGATATTGGGTTTGCGGCATATATAAGTGCGGATTTTCCACTCCAAAAATTACTGAACCCGCCCACCAAATAATAAATGACGGCAACGATAAATGCCATTATTCCCTTCACGCCTAACAGACCCACAAAAAGAATAGTCCATAAATCATCAAACGGTTTTGAATCTTCGCTAGGATTCACGTCATCACGCTGTGCTTTTCCCGCCCACGCAGCTAAAAAGCCTGGGATCAAAAATATGGTGCCAAAAATCAAATGCAAATCTAGGGTTTTGATGTGCGCACCTAGCGTAATACCCGCCGCAAAGGCAAGCGCAAAAACACTGGCGCACCAAACGGCGAAGACGCGCAGCAGCGGTGTCGCAATATTGATAAAAATATCCATTGAAACAGTCTACCCGAACCATCAATACAAAAAGCCCGGTTTCCCGGGCTTTTTGGTTTCTTACTGTAGCGAACCGTATCGAACGGTAACGTCGGATTTAACCCAACATTACGTACCGACACCGCCACTGCCCATGTCGCCGCCCATACCACCAGTGGCGTAGTCTGGCTCGAGCGGGTTCATTGCGATAGCCGGGGTGGTGTTTGAAAATAGGCAGCGCCAAATATTAATTACCGACCCCGGCTATTGCAAAATGCCGCTCAAGCCAGGCTACACAAACGTCGTCACAGAAACAATGAACACAGCTCCAATCTTAAAAAAATTTACCACGGATATGCACAATAGCGGTATCAAAATTGAAACCAGAATGTCCATAGCCGAAGTGCATCGTGGTTGAGACTAGTCCCTCATACACGGATGCGATGCCTATTGAAGTTTTGCTGAGTTACAATACCAATAACGAGTTCTTAGTAAGAGGAAAAAAATGTTTAAATATTGGCGGTTAGGCTTCCCAGGTTGGCGATTTGCGGCACGTTTAGGCGTTGCCCTAAAAGTTAAAGTCGATGTCTTCCATGACAAAGAAGCGCAAGTTTATTTTGCGACAAGTGATGATATTGGTCTGGCGGTGGAAGCCGAGAGTTTAGATAGTTTGATGACGGAAATACATGCTGCGTTGTCTGAACTATTACCGCTTGTCCACTCTCCGATAAAAAATTCTATGGCTGATATTCGACTGCATGAAAATCTTGTCTTGGCATGAGTGGCTACGAAGCGCAAATTAAACAGTTACTGAGCGCTGCTGGCTGGGTCTACCTTAGAAATGGAAAGGGGTCTCACGAAATTTGGGTGCATGGTACAAGTACCCAAACCATTCCAAAAGGATGTAAATCGCGGCATCTAGCCAACCACATACTAAAGCAATGCGGTATTGCGCATAAGTTCTAACAAAAAGCCCGGTTTCCCGGGCTTTTTGTTTACTACAGAAAATTACGTTGGATTTAACCCAACATTACATATCCATACCGCCCATGCCACCCATACCGCCACCGCCCATACCGCCACCACCAGCTGAATCATCTTTTGGAAGTTCAGCCACCATTGCATCGGTGGTTAGCATTAGGGATGCAACGGAGGCTGCATTTTGCAATGCATAACGGGTTACTTTAGTTGGGTCTAACACACCTAGCTCAACCATGTCGCCGTATTCGCCTGTGGCTGCGTTGTAACCAAAGTTGCCCTTGCCTTCTAGCACTTTGTTAACAACTACGCTTGGCTCGTCGCCTGCGTTTTGGGCAATCATACGTAGCGGTTCTTCAACTGCGCGCATGATAATTTTGATACCAGCATCTTGCTCAGCGTTGTCGCCTTTGATCTTGCCAGCGTTTGCACGAGCACGTAACAATGCTACGCCGCCGCCTGCAACAATACCTTCCTCAACGGCTGCACGGGTTGCGTGTAGCGCGTCTTCAACGCGGGCTTTCTTTTCTTTCATTTCAACTTCAGTGGCTGCACCAACACGAATCACCGCAACACCGCCAGCCAACTTCGCTACGCGCTCTTGCAGCTTTTCTTTGTCGTAATCCGACGTTGCGTCATCAATTTGCTTACGTACTGTGGCTACGCGCGCTTTGATGGTTTCTTCATCGCCTGCACCATCGATAATGGTGGTGTTTTCTTTACCCACTTCAATTTTCTTGGCGCGACCTAGATCTGTAAGCGTGACGTTCTCAAGCTTCAAGCCCAATTCTTCAGCAATAACGGTAGCGCCAGTGAGTACGGCGATATCTTCAAGCATGGCTTTACGACGATCACCAAAACCAGGCGCCTTAACAGCAGTGGTTTTTAAGATGCCGCGAATATTGTTAACAACCAAAGTTGCCAACGCTTCGCCATCGACATCTTCAGCGATAATTAGCAATGGACGGCCAGCTTTAGCTACTTGTTCTAGCACGGGTAGCAAATCGCGAATGTTCGAGATTTTCTTGTCGTGCAACAAGATAAACGGGTCTTCTAAATTTGAAACTTGCTTGTCAGGGTTATTGATGAAGTAAGGTGACAAATAACCACGGTCAAACTGCATCCCTTCAACTACTTCCAATTCGTTTTCAAGCGACTTACCGTCTTCAACGGTAATCACACCTTCTTTGCCCACTTTTTCCATAGCGTCGGAAATAATCTTACCGATATCTGGATCAGAGTTAGCTGAAATTGCACCAACTTGGGCGATTTCTTTGTTCGTTGTTGTTGGCTTAGAAATTTTCTTTAGCTCGGCAACAATCGCGATAACCGCTTTGTCGATACCGCGCTTCAAGTCCATTGGGTTCATGCCAGCGGCCACGTACTTCATGCCTTCAACTACGATAGCTTGTGCCAACACGGTAGCGGTGGTGGTACCGTCGCCAGCCACGTCAGAGGTTTTAGACGCGACGTCTTTAACCAACTGCGCGCCCATGTTTTCAAACTTGTCTTTTAGCTCGATCTCTTTAGCAACCGAAACACCGTCTTTAGTGATGGTTGGCGCGCCGAAGCTGCGCTCTAGCACTACGTTACGACCCTTAGGGCCCAATGTAACCTTTACGGCGTTAGCCAAAACGTTTACACCGTGAACCATGCGTGCGCGGGCTTCGCCGCCGAATTTAACTTCTTTTGCTGCCATGATATTTGCCTCTTTAAAAAATGTTTAAACGCTGAAGATGCTTGAATTTATTAGCCCGCCGATGAAGCAGGCACTGACTGACTTATAGTGAAACAACAGCCATAATGTCTTCTTCACGCATCACTAGAAGATCATCGCCATCCACTTTAACGGTGGTGCCAGCGTACTTACCAAACAACACGCGGTCGCCCACTTTTACGTCAACTGGAGACAACTTACCGTCTTCGTTCTTTTTGCCAGGACCGACAGCCAATACTTCACCTTGATCTGGCTTTTCAGCAACAGTGTCAGGAATCACGATACCAGACGCTGTTTTCCGCTCTTCTTCCAAACGCTTTACGATCACACGATCATGCAAGGGACGTAGTTTCATTACTCACTCCTAGGGTTAAGTTCCTGATTTAACAGGAAAAGTTGCACAAAAAACGGTGAGGATGGGTGCCAAAAAGCTTTTGTTAGCACTCACCCAGTACGAGTGCTAATATAAGTCCAATTGCGCCAAATTTCAAGTGCTGACATTAAAAATACATGAAGACAATGCCTGAAGATGCCCTATTTTAGGGCATCTTCAGGCATTTAAATAGAATTTAGCGCCGTGATAATATCGATGAATTGCTGACATCAAAGGCTTTAATATTTTTCTTTACCTTTGACATTGTTTGAATTGGCGCAAGGTTGGCTTTTATTTACGCAAAAGGGTGGGCACTCAAAAACACGCTCGTGTTGCTCAAAGACGCTTTGACATTGGGTCGGATCAAAATCAAAGATCCCGAAAGCAAATCCTCCAAATACTCCGAATACATCTCGTACTGGGCGTAAATCTTACGTGACTAGGAAACGGCATTTTCAAAATTAATCCACAGAATCATAAGCTTACTCTGTGCTCCAACCAAGCTCTCGATCTTTAATAGGCTAGCGGCTGGGGCAAATCATAATGGAAAAAGTCGCCCGGATTACACAGGAATCATCACCAAGCGTCTTCAATCCCTACGCAACACCCAATTGCCACATAAATTGACGTGATGAATTTTCGTACCTATTTACCTATTCTCATGCAGTCAACTAGTGCACTCTGCGCTCTAAGCTT
>JAYUOW010000188.1:0-4184 GCA_043760555.1 Betaproteobacteria bacterium | reverse complement strand
CAATTTGGCTTAGACGGGTGGCGCACGATGTCGTGAATGGTCGTGGGCGGTAAGTTACTGCTGATGTTTTTGTACGTTGCGCCACCGTCACGGCTTTCCCACAGCCCATTTGGTTGAAACCCGTTGTAGGCAATCCAAATATGGTCAGGATTATCTTGATTCACCGTAATGCGGTTTACTGAGCGGTCGGTGTTAATACCAGTGTTGGTAATTTGCGTCCAAGTAGGTATCGCCGATAAGCCATCGGTGGTTTTAAAAATCATCCCGCTGTTGTGGCCCACATAAATAGTGCTGGATCTACTTTTTGCGACGCCGATAGCGGAAATAAAATTGCGCGTTACAAATAAGCCTGTGGTGGCATTGGTGGCAGCCGGTGGTTTCATCACTGCCCATGTTGGTCGCGCAGCTTTGACGTTATTGCTCACCCATAATGAATCCGCACCACCCAACATGCGCTGCGGGTCGTTAGGGTCAAGCACGAAAGGCGCAATAAAATTCGCGCGCGCCACAGTAGGATTGGATGCGCCACAGTATTGCGCGCCGGTGTTGGCCTCGGTAATGCCAGTACAAATATATTGGCGCGTGCCGTTGCCTAATGTGCGGTGAATGGAGAGATAAACATATTCGCCGTAACGCGTCGCATCACTTATTGGGTCTACGGCGACAAACCCGCCGTCACCGCCTGCAAAACGGCTCCACGTGGTGCCTTGTGTTAGTCCTACGGTGCCGTTATCTTGGGTGCCACCGATAATTTTGCCGCCCGCACTCACCGCACCCGCACCGCCATAAAACTGGGTCACGGCTAAGCCGGTATTCATGTTTTGCCACGTACTGTCGCCAAAATCCGAATCATTGACGTTAAAAATATTGGTCGCGCGATACACCCCACCGTCGTTGGCAAAGTACACCATCGGGTTAGTGCTGCTAAAGTTAGGCACAGAAACAATGGCGTGGTGGTCGGCGTGGGGCTGTTTGGCACCGGGCACGGCAAATTCCCATGTGGAGATTTTTACCGCATTCACGCCACCGTTTTTAGACTGATACAAATCAAGCCCGCCAAACACTAGGTTGTTTTCGTTGGTTGGATCAACCCAAATCGTGTTGGCGTAGCCGCCCTGTTCGCCCAAGTGCCCTTGCACTGATTGCAGTACCCAAGTCTCACCACCATCTTCCGACTTGTGAATTTCGCCCTTGGCGTTGTCAACGGACGCATACAACAGGTCGGGGCGAGACGGCGCGTAGGTAAGCTCGACGCGGGCGTTGGGAATTACTGCCGCGATGGTCGCGAACTTGGGTGTTTGCGTCCACGTTAAGCCGCCATTGCGGCTATAGGCGGCTCCGCCATCAAATAAACCCGCCGCCGCATTTTGAGGGTTGTTTGGGTCAAAGCGTATATCGTAGGCGGGCAGAATTGCGACGCGTGCCCACGTGTTACCGCCGTCTGTGGAGCGCTGAATAAATGAGTTTGCAGTGGTGCGATCCGTCGTGGCGGCTAATACCAAATTGCTGTTTTGCGGGTTCACCTCAATGCGGTTTACGAAGAGCCACGTTGGGTTGTCGCTGTCCGTGGTAGTTGCGGATAAAAAATTCCACGTCTTTCCACCGTCCATCGTTTTATAGATGCCCCCACCCGGTAGGTTCGCACGCGCTTCACCCGTGCCCATGTAAAGCACGTTGCCGTTGTTAGGGTCAATGGCCAAGCTGCCCACGGCCAAGGTGGCAACTGAATCAGAGGTAGGCCTCCAGCTTTGCCCACCATCTTCTGTGGCCCACACGCCACCGGAGGCTGAGCCTGCAAAAAGTTTATTTGGGTTGGTTGGATGAATAACCAGTGAGCGCACGCGGCCACCGACGTTACTGGGACCTATTGATTCCCATGTTGTTTTGTCGATGCCAGCAAGTTGTGGTTTGCTGTTTTCAGCTTTTGAAGTTTCAGCCCTATCGCGTACCATGGCTTTGCGTTGCGCCATGGCCGCATTGCGCTGGCTGGTAGTTGGTGGCGTGCCGTCGGCATTGTTGTCCTCGTTGCCAAGCCAAAAACGTAAATCGGCATTGTATGTTTTACGATCGGGGTTTTTAAACTGTTGCCGGTAGCTCTTCAGCACCGCCTTTACATAAACCCCACCTTTTGCGCACAGTTGCGCCAAGGGCTCATTGCTATGCTGTAGTGCGCGCAACAATAGCTCGTCAGACATTTTTAAACTGTATGCAACTTGCGAAGGCGTAAGATTAACATCGTCGCAAGCCGCGTAAATAGGGCTTCTTGAGGTATCGGTGGGCGTGCCTGCACCAATCACGGTTGGCGCTAATGGTGTCAACGGCACAGATGGCACTTGTGATGCCGGCATCATCTGTACGCAGCCAGCAAGCAGCAATGCCGTAAACACGGTGCCCAAAGCGGTTGAAATTCTCAAATACACTTTACAATTCAACATGACGATAATCCGAAAAATAGTTTAGAAACCCTGCCGCACAATTGACTTCGTTTGCGCCGTCCCAGCGAAGGGCCCAGCGTTAAAACTGTAAGTCATCGTGGCTGCATTTGGCGTGGCAAATTGTAGGCTAATTGTGCCCACTGCGGTGACTGCTTTGCGCTTCGGATCATACGTAGCACCTACCCAAGGTGACCCGGTTACGCTGTACATGGCACCGCTATAGGTGCTGCCAGTCCACGTGCCACCGGGCATGACTGTCCACAGCGGCAGGCCGTCCAAACCATAGCTGTACCACACCGCAAATAGGGTGTGCTGGCTTTGCGCAATATTGATGCCCCAGCCGTTTTCACGCTCGCCCACCCACCATAAATCGCCCACGCTAGGAATGCTGGCAAAGTTAGGCGCGCCCGATGGCTGGCGCACAATTTCTTTTACGGTTTTTATGCCGTCAATGGTGGCGGTTAATGTGGCTGTAGTGCGTGAGCTAAAGCGAATTACAGCATTACCCTTTGCTGCACCCACATTAAATTGCTGCGCGTTGTAGTTGTTTAGTGGTGATGATGTAGGCGCAAAAAGGCCAGCGGTAAATTCGGTGTTATCGGCATTCCATGTGCCGCCCGGAAGCACTGCCCACGTTGCGCGCCCTGTAGAGTCATAATAATAAAGCGCGCCAAATATCCGGTCACCATGTTGCGTTAAGCTCATGCCCCAGCCGTCTTCCAGCTCGCCACCCCACCACATATCTTGGTAGTTATCGGCCTTGGCCACACCGGGCACCGCGAAGCTAATTAAGCTATTGATGCTAGATGCACTGTTGGCAACGTAAAGCCGATTGTTAGGCCCATTGGTGATGCCAATGGGCGACGAACCGGCTGAAGGCAGCCTATATTCGGCCATCTCGCCGCTAGGGCTAATGCGCAACATGCGGCTGGCACTGGATAATCCTGTCCATGCGGCACCATCGGGCGCAATCACAATATCCAGCGGCACACCACCACGTGGTGGAATAAATTCGGTAAACACACCTGCAGTGTTCATGCGGCCAATTCGATTGCCGGTGCTTTCTACAAACCACACCGTGCCGTCATTAGCCACTGAAATGCCGCGCATATTAACGGATGCCCACGGCGCTTTAAATTGGGTAAACACACCTGTTGATGAAATACGACCAACTGATCCGGTGCCAGAATCGGTAAACCAAATCGTGCCATCCAATCCCTTCGCGATGCCGCGCCCCACGGCGCCTGCCCACGGAATGGTTAGCTCGGTTAGCACGCCAGCGGTAGTCATACGGCCAATTTTGCCGCCGCCAATTTGTGTGAACCAAATATTGCCATCGGCACCCGACACGATGCCGCGCGGTTGCGTGGTGGTCGTTGGCAGCGCAAACTCAGTTACCACGCCAGTAGGGGTGATGCGGCCAATTTTGCCCGCATCAAGCTCGGTAAACCACATATTGCCGTCGCTACCTGTGGTGATGGCGAACGGATTTGCGGCAGGCGTTAATGTTGGGTATTCAGTCGTCCAGCCTTGTTCGTTAATGCGCACAATGCGGCTAGGCGTGGATTGCGTTGCCCAAAAATGTCCGTCCGCACCGTAAGCCACATAGGTAGGCGATCCGCTTGAGCCCGCCTTGGTTTCGGACGCTTGTGCTCGCGCATAGCCATAGCCTGCAAGCTCGGTCGTGTAGGTGCGGCCATCAGTGGCGAGCATATTCATACTGCCCTGCCGCAGGCCGCTGCCAGTGGG
>JAYUOW010000187.1:0-4204 GCA_043760555.1 Betaproteobacteria bacterium | reverse complement strand
TGGGCGTGAGCGATTTTTCTTCACGCTTTTTACTACCGCTTGCATCCCCCATGCCTTCCATGCCCAGCATGGTCATAAACGTGGACTTGTTGCGGGTTTTTACGCGCCACTGCAGCGGCTCTTGCACTTTGGCACCTGCTACGCGTGGTGGGTAGCTAAAAAACGCTTCGTTACCGTAGGCCACAGCTCGCACGAAGCCGCCTGCGCCGCCGCCGCCAGTCTCGCCAAATATACCTTTGGGTACGGTGCAGCTGGTGGTGCTGGCGCTTAACACGGCGCGCTCATTTATCCATTTATCGATGCTACCGTTGGTTTGATAATCAGGTAGCGCAAAGCCTAGTTCTGGCACTTGGGATGATGTCCAAATAATCATGTCTAGTTCATCTTTGCCGCTGGAATTGCCGCCGCTTTTTCCACCGATGCCTACTGCGCTGATGAAATAACCGCGTGCACCAGACACGTTTTGCCAGCTTAGTTCTGTGGCACCGTTGTTCGCCCGTTTGTTGATGCTAAACGGGGGCATAAATTCTTGATTGGCACCCAGTGTGAGCTTAAAATTATCGGGTAACCCGTTGCCGCTTAAGCTGTGTTCACCGGCCATTGACGCGCTTTCCGGCACTTTTCTATCATCGGTTTTATTGGGCCAGGAAGGGTGGCCGGATTCGCTGCGGGCGCCCATGGTGGTGCTGTTGCGGATGGTGCCGAAAAAGCGTTCTAAATCAGCAAGTGAGGCAGTAGCCGCATCAAGCACGCGGGGCTGGCCTGCGCGTATGGTATCGCCGCAGCCCCAATAGAGGCTGAGCTTGCCTTTAGGGCGTTCAAATTTTGGCGGCACCGATTCGCCTTCGCGCACTGGTGGGTCGTATTTTTCTGGCGGCGGCACGTTTAGCGCTAGCGGTTTGCTTAAATTCATGCCGCTGGGTACGGTCATGGTGGCTTCGCTCAAACTTGGGTTGCCGCGCGCGCGTACCGACACATCGAACCATTTACCGGGTGCCATGGCGATTCGGGTGTTACCAAAAATATTGCCGCCGGTTTTATTGCCGCCAAATAAGCTCGATAAGCCGCCGCCAAGGCCGCCGCTGGCAAAGCCGGACATTGTTGCCATACCCGGGACGTCGCTGGCGTGGGTGGCGATATCGATCCACGCCTCGGCCTGTGGCGGGGCTTCGCTGCTGCTTGTGGGTGGCTTTCCTGGTTTGGTTTGCGCTAACGCAATTATTGGAGACAAGCTTAAAAGCACAGCAACGGCAAGTGGCGAAATGCGTTGATTATTTAGCATAAACGAGGCTCCAAAATGGGTTAACGTAGATTGCAAGCGGGCTATTAATTAGCAACACTTTCAGCCTACACTAATTTTAAAAATCGCGAAATGAACGGCATACCTTGTTTACGGTATTGCGCGGTAAAATGCGGCACTCCTAAATTTTGATTATTCTCAATGCAAACCCCATTTCCGCGCACCTTGGACGCATGGCTCGCCCACATTACAGCACAGCATCCTGTTGAAATTGATATGGGCTTGCACCGCGTGCGCGTCGTGTGGGATCGTTTAAGGTTGCAAACTGATGCCTCAAGACGCCCTAAAATAGGGCATCTCCAGCCATGCCAACCCATTACGATTACCGTTGGCGGCACCAATGGCAAAGGCTCAACCTGCGCCATGCTAGAAGCCATGCTGCGCATCGCGGGCTATAAAACAGGGTTTTATTCCAGCCCACATTTACTGGTTTTTAACGAACGCATTCGCATCAACGGCAACTACGCCACAGATGCGCAATTAATTGCCGCTTTTACCAGCATCAGCCAAGCCGCAGCTGAAGCCCCGGCAACTTCACTCACCTATTTTGAATACGCTACCTTGGCGGGGTTGTGGTTATTTGCGCAAGAAGAAGTGGAGGTACAAATATTGGAAGTGGGCCTAGGAGGCAGGCTTGATGCCACCAATATTATTGATGCCGATGTCGCAATTTTAACCAGCGTAGATTTAGATCATCAGAGCTATTTGGGTGACACCAAAGAGCTCATCGGCTTTGAAAAAGCGCATATATTTAGGGCAGGGCGGCCAGCAATTTGTGGTGAAGCCATGCCGCAAAGTGTGTTTGATTACGCAACTAAAATCGGCGCGCAGTTGCAGCTAGCGGGGCGCGATTTTAAAATGCAGCGCATGGAAAGCCAGTGGCAGTTTTTTGGGGTGAATGCGGCACGGCATTCGCTGCCTATTCCCGCATTACGCGGGCCCTACCAGTTGAAGAATGCGAGTTGTGCATTGGCAGCCTTAGATGCCCTAAATACGCGACTTCCCGTGTCACAAGGTCATGCCAAACGGGGCTTATTGGAAGTCGATTGGCCGGGCAGGATGCAAATATTACCGGGGCAACCAACGATAGTGCTCGACGTTGCGCACAACCCGCACGCCGCGCGCGCGCTGAACGATGCGCTGGGCGGCATGGGGTTTTATGAAAATAGTTACGCTGTGTTTTCGATGCTGAACGATAAAGATATTGGCACCGTGATCGACACTTTAAGACACCGCTTTGATCGCTGGTTTATCGCAGGCCTCACCAGAGAGAGCGGCGCGCGCGGGCATACGGCATCAGAAATTGCCGCTATTTTGGCGGCGCACGGGGTGACCGACAACGTAATTTGCCTAACAAATATTGAGGCCGCCCTTGCTGCGGCGCAAGCGGCTGCGGCTGCGAATGATAGAATCATAGTCTTTGGTTCATTTCACACGGTCGGGGCAGCGTTGCAGGTTTTGCTTAAAGCTTGAGTTTTTCAAGTCCTGCAAATAAACGCATTAAAATCAATGGCTTACGATTAAATTTCGAACGCTATTTTGCGCCAAACCTAAATTTAGGACAGTTTTGAATATGAGTGATAGCAACACATTGTCCGGCAGTGCGCAATCGGCGGCGCATTCCGTGCCCGAATTAGAACAAATTGCTGCGGCCGAGCGTGAATTAAAACGCCGTGGCAGGCGGCGTTTAATTGGTGCTGGCACCTTAGGTTTGCTCGGCGTTATTTTTTTGCCAATGTTTTTTGATACCGAGCCGCGTGGCGACAAAAAACCGAACGGCAACAGTGGTAATAGCAAAGAAATTACCATCACCATCCCGCAGCGCGAAGGCTTCTCGCCACTGCCACCACCTGCTGCAGCGCTTAACGCACCGAGCACGTCCAACAGCTTGGCGAAGTCCGTTGAGCAGGCCGCTGTGGCAAAAGTAGAAACGAAAGCAGAAACCGCAGAACCAAAAATTTCCGGCACGGCCGTGGCGCTGGGTGCGGCAGCTGTAGGTGCTGCCGTGGCAGGCGCTGCGGCGGTGGCAAACTCAAGTGCAGCGAATGATAAAAACGCGGCAAAACCCGAGGTTGTGCAATCAAAACCGGCCGTGGTGTCGGTCGCGCCACCGACTGCAAAAATAGTGTCGCCCCCAGCAGTCGCATCGGCGCCTGGACCGGCACCTGCACCAAAGCCTGCACAGGTTGCGGTGGCAAAGCCCGAAGTGAAGCCCGAAGCGAAACCTGCCGTGAAGCCCGAAACTAAGCCAGTTCTAGCCCCCGTGGTGGCTCCGTCCGCTGTTGTGCCCCCAGCGCCCCAAGCACCCCTAGCGCCTGCAGGCCTCGCGACCCCTACGGCAGGCGGCTTTGTGGTGCAGCTAGGCGCGTTTTCAGATGATTACAATATTCGTACTCTCACCGATCGTATGAAGGCAGGCAAGCTGCCTGTGTACGCTGAAAAAATTCAAATCACCAGCGCCGGCAAACCCAAAACCGTGACGCGCTTGCGTGTGGGGCCGTATCCAACGATGGAAAAAGCCAAACTTATTAGTGCAAAAGTAAAAGCGTTGGGCGTGACCAACACCGTGGTGGCGAAGTGATTTTACATGTTCAAACGCCCTGTGGCGCTAAGAAATTAAGCGCACACGTCGCACACGTAAAGCACGGTCATTCCCACGCAGGCGGGAACCCAGTGTCGTCCGTCGCACGCCGCTGGATCCCCGCCTGCGCGGGGACGACGATTGCTGAGGGGCCTCACGCCAATTCATTTTGTTCGCAACCAATAACTGAATAAAAAAAGTCAAGCACTGGTGCGGCTTTCAGGCCGAAAACATCCCGAACGGCGCGCCCTTGCTGGGGTTTCATCTGTTTATGCAGTGAAAACTACTTGATCTTCGCCGCCGCTTTTTGCGCGAACGAATTG
>JAYUOW010000186.1:0-12408 GCA_043760555.1 Betaproteobacteria bacterium | reverse complement strand
TAAGTGCGGATCATCAATTAAGCTATTTAGCGTATGCATGGGTGCAGCCGGAATATCGCCCTCATCTAGCAACGCCATCCATTGCGCGCTGGTGCGGGTTTGCATCACTTCGGCAACGTAGGTGTAGACGGCATCAATGTTGGCCGCCCGCGCGGTATGCGTGCAAAAGCGCGGGTCTTGGCCTAATTCGGGCTTGCCAATAAGGGCAAAAAACCGCGCCCAATGGCCGTCGTTATAAATCAGCACGCACAAATAACCATCTTGCGTAGCATACGGCCGCCGATGCCTAGCCAGCAGCCGCGCGTAGCCTGGCTCGCCCTCGGCAGGCAGAAAACTTTTGCCACCCAAATGATCGCCCAGCACAAACTGCGACAAGCTTTCAAACATACTCACCGTTACACTTTGCCCCACGCCTGTTTTGGCGCGATGATACAGCGCACCCGTCACTGCGATGGCCGTTTGCAAGCCAACCGAACGGTCACCAAGGGTCGTTGGCGCGTACCGCGGTACGTCACTGCCCTGTTGCTGCGATAAGCTCGCCACGGCCGCCATACCTTGAATTAAATCATCGTACGCGGGACGCCCTGCATATGGGCCTTTTTCGCTAAAACCAATCGCGCCCACATAAATAATGGCGGGGTTAATGGCCGCCACAGCCTCATAACTCAACCCCAAACGCTGCATGGCTTGCGGCCGCACGTTATAAATTAGCACGTCACTTTGGGCAATTAGCCGTTTGATCGCCGCTAGCCCTTCCGGATTTTTTAGGTCGAGCACCAATGAGCGTTTATTGCGATTGGCGTTCATAAAAATATGCCCCATGCCCGCATGCCGCATCGGCCCCACCCAGCGCATATTGTCGCCTGCAGGTGCTTCAATTTTGATGACGTCCGCCCCCATATCGCCCAATATTTGCGTGGCGTATGGACCCATTACCACGGTGGTGAGGTCGAGTATTTTTACGCCTGCGAGCGGGCCGGTGTTGGTGGTGGAAAGTGTGGTGGTTTGGGTCATGAGTTATTGTTTAAGGTTAAGGATTTAGCGCCGCTTCACCGATTCCACGCCTACCACGCCGCTCACCGCGCGAATCACTCTGGCTATATCATCGTTGCGGCGCACTTCTAAAGTAAAGCGCATGGACGCCATGCTATTTTTTGAAAGCGTATTGACAGCAGTGACGTTAATTTTTTCGCGACTCAATATTTCCGAAATGTCGCGCAGCAAACCTTGGCGGTCGTTAGCGAGCACTTCTACATCCGTGGAAAACGCGGTTTCTTCTAGCTTACTTCCCCATGCTGCAGGCATTAAGCGTTCACGTTGCTCGGCGTTCAAGCACACAATATTTTCGCAATCTAGCCTATGCACCGTCACGCCGCGTGTGCGAGTGACAAAGCCGGTAATTTTATCGGGCGGCAAGGGCTTACAGCAACGCGCAACCATCGTGGCGATATTATTTACACCCAACACTAGCACGCCAGATGATGCTTTTCCAGTTTGATTGATGCTTGAAGAAGCCCTAAATACGGGCGTTTCCAAGGCATCATTAGGCACAATTTCAACCGGCGCTAACATACCGCGTAACGCAATATCTATTTGGTGCGCGGTAATTTCATTGCGGCCTATGGCTGCTAAAAGCTCGTCCACGCTTTTATGATCCAGCGCCTGCGCCAATTTATCTTGCGCAATATTTGCGGCCGCGTGGCGCGCTAACTCTTTGTCCAACGCCTGCCTGCCGTGCGCTACATCAACCTCAAAATACTCCTGCCTAAACCATGCGCGCACTTTGGATAATGCGCGATGGCTTTTTAAAAATCCGAGTTGCGGGTTAATCCAGTCACGCGAAGGGCCGCCCTGTTTGGCAGACAAAATTTCTACGCGCTGCGCGTTTTTCAGCGGCGTGTTTAGCGCCACCAAATGCCCGTCAATCTTGGCACCACGGCAGCGGTGACCTAAATCAGTATGCAAATGATAGGCAAAATCTACCGCCGTAGAGCCCGCAGGCAAATCCACCACCCTGCCCTGTGGCGTCAGCACGTAAATAGTGTCAGCAAATAAACCCTGCTTGACGGAATCTGAAAACTCGCCCTCATCAACAATTTCTTGTTTCCATTCAAGCACTTGACGCAACCACGCGATTTTTTCTTCGAAGCTTTTATCGGCTTTAGCGCTATCTTTCCCGCGTTCTTTATACCGCCAATGCGCCGCCACGCCATGCTCGCTCGCCTGATGCATCGCGTGGGTACGAATTTGTACCTCCAGCGTTTTGTTTTCTGCTCCAATAACCGCTGTGTGCAACGACTGATAATTATTGGCTTTCGGTTGCGAAATATAATCATCGAATTCGCCCAAAACGGGCGTAAATAGGTCGTGTACAAGGCTTAGCACGCTATAACATTCGGGCACGGTATCAACCAACAACCGCACGGCGCGAATGTCATAAAGCTGGTCATAGCTTAAATTTTTCGATTGCATTTTTTTATGAATCGAGTAGATATGCTTCGGCCTGCCCATCACGTCCGCCGTGATGCCCGCGTGACTGGTTGCGGCCACCAATTGCGCCACTACGCCAGCAATGTAATGTTCGCGCTCGGCGCGCTTACCATCGAGCAAGGCCGCTATTGTTTTGTACTTTGCAGAATCAAGATAGCGGAAGCTGTAATCTTCTAATTCCCACTTAATTTGAAACACGCCCAAGCGGTTTGCCAAGGGTGCAAATAAGTTACGCGTTTGCCGCGCAGCCGCCATTTGCGTGGCTTCTGGGGCTTTTGAAAGCCTGCGCATTAGCACTACTTGCTGCGCTAGTTTTACCAATACCACGCGCACATCATCAGCCATTGCCAACAGCATTTTGCGGAGTACTTCAATGTCTTGCGCCGATTTCGCTTCTTCGTTTAAGCCCGCTTGCGTCACCGCTTTACCCGCACGCACAATGCCCTGCACCAGTGCCGCCACGGCGGTACCGCAGTGGGTTGTTAAGCGGTTAGTTTCTTGGCCTGATGCCGTCAACGGCACCTGCGTTAAGGCGGCGGCGGCTAAGGTGTCCGCATCCACATCCAAGCCCTGCAATAGGGTCAAACAGTCCGCAATGTCGCACATTTGCGTAGCGGCGTGCGCGGGCTGCACGTATTTGCGGGCGTAGGCAATTGTCGCGTCCAAGGTAGCCCGATTTTCTGCATTTAATACCCTGAAGATGCCCGAAAATAAGGCATCTTCAGGCATATTTTGCGTAGCATGTTCAGCCGCATCGAGCGTAGAAATTACGGGTTCAATTATTAAGGAATCGTTCATGCCTTTATTGTACAAGGCCAAAAGCTAAAAAACGCACTTTGAAAATAAGCCAAAGGTGTAAAAACACGGTATATTTAGTTTCATGAATTTCCGCACAAAAAGCAGTTGCCTCCCTTAAAAATTTTCCTAAGTGAACCCTATGGCGCTAAAACCTTTTTACAACGAAATGTATGACGCCGATGGCAAAGTCCGCCCCCATTATCAGCCGTTTGCCGATTGGTTAGCTACCACCCCACCAGAAAAAATCGCGCAAAACCGTCAAGCTGCAGATCTACTTTTTCACCGCGTCGGCATCACTTTTGCGGTGTACGGTGAGGCTTCTGGCTCGGAGCGCTTAATTCCTTTTGACATCATTCCCCATGTAATCGAAGCGCAAAAATGGGAAGAAATTTCGCGTGGATTAAAGCAGCGCGTCAAAGCGCTCAACGCATTTTTGCACGATGTTTATCATGGCCAAGAAATTTTAAAAGCTGGTATCGTGCCGATGGAACAAGTAGTCACCAACGCCCAATTTAGGCGCGAAATGATCGGCATTGACGTACCAGGCGGCATCTATGCCCATGTGGCAGGTATTGATTTAGTAAAAGATAGCGATGGTGAATACTACGTGCTAGAAGATAATTTACGCACGCCTTCAGGTGTTTCGTACTTGCTAGAAAATCGCAAAATGATGATGCGATTATTTCCTGAATTATTCGCGCAACAAAACGTGCGGCCGGTAGATCACTATCCCGATTTATTGCTTGAAACCTTGCGCGGCGCGGCACCCGTGGGCGTGGATAATCCCACTATCGTGCTCATGACACCGGGGCATTTTAATTCCGCCTACTTTGAACACGCGTTTTTAGCGCAGCAAATGGGTGTTGAATTAGTGGAAGGCATTGATCTATTTGTGGTGGATGACACCGTGTTTATGCGCACCACGCAAGGTCCTAAAAAAGTGGATGTAATTTATCGCCGCATTGACGATGATTTTATTGATCCGCTATGCTTTAGGGCAGACTCCATGCTCGGCGTACCCGGCCTCATGCGGGCGTATCAGGCGGGACGCGTAACGCTCGCAAACGCGGTAGGCACGGGCGTTGCCGACGATAAGTCGCTCTATCCTTATGTGCCAGAAATGATCCGCTACTACCTAAACGAAGCGCCAATTTTAAAGAACGTCCACACCTATCAGCTAAGCCAAAAAGATGACTTAGCTTATGTGATGGACAACATGGCCGATCTCGTCATCAAAGAAGCCGCAGGCTCCGGCGGCTACGGCATGTTAATCGGCCCCACATCAACCAAAGAAGAACGCGTGCGCTTCAAGCAACGCGTGCTCGATGCGCCCGAACGCTATATCGCACAGCCGACACTTTCCATCTCGGCCTGCCCCACCTTTGCTGGCGCGGGAATAGCGCCAAGGCATATTGATTTGCGGCCTTATGTGCTGTCAGGAAAATCGATTCAATTTGTACCGGGTGGCCTCACGCGCGTCGCGTTGCGTGAAGGCTCGCTGGTGGTTAATTCGTCGCAAGGTGGCGGGGTAAAAGATACCTGGGTGGTGGACTAATATGAGAATGCCTCAAAACACATTTTTGGAGCCCTTAACCCTATGCTAAGCAAAACAGCCTCAACCTTATATTGGATGGCGCGCTACGTTGAACGCGCTGAAAACACGGCGCGTATTTTAGACGTCGCTTATCGCATGTCTTTGCTTACCAAAGATTCTGATCTGCAAGATCAAGAATGGTTTGCGCCGCTAAACATTACCGGCACATTGTTTCCGTTTTCGGGTCGGCACGATATCGTGTGCGCGAAGGAAGTGCTGCATTTTATGGCACTCGATGCCGACAACCCTTCATCAATCTACAACTGCGCCAAGCAAGCCCGTGAAAACGCCCGTGCGGTGCGCGGCACCATCACCAGCGAGATGTGGGAAGTGCTAAATTCAACTTGGATTGAAATGCAAAACATGGACGAAGACCGCTTGTACGCACGCGGGATTTCGGCGTTTTTTGATTGGGTAAAAGAGCGTTCGCATTTATTTCGCGGCGTTACCTTCGGCACCATTTTGCGCGACGATGCGTTTCAGTTTCATCGCTTAGGCACCTATATGGAACGGGCAGACAACACCGCCCGTTTAATCGACGTGAAATACCACGTGCTGCTGCCCAGCGTAAAAGAAGTAGGCGGTGCGGTAGATTATTATCAATGGTCGGCGGTGCTGCGATCAGTGTCGGCTTTCGAAAGCTATCGCAAGGTATATCGCGACATTATTACGCCGCTAAAGTTAGCGGAGCTTTTGATACTGCGAAAAGACGTACCACGCTCGCTACATTTTTGCTTTCATGATGTGTATGAAATTTTAAATAAAGTACAAAACAGTAATTCTGCCGAGGCTACGCGCCTTGCCGGCGAAATTTATGCGGCGTTGCAGTTTGGCCGAATAGACGACATTTTTCAGCTTGGCTTGCATGAATATTTAACCGATTTTTTAGCATCCACCAAACGACTGGCCGACGAAATTAACACCGCATTTTTTGCCGTCACCTTGCCGCCAAAATCAACGCAAAGCCAGTCACAACTAATTTCTAACATCAAATAAAAAGCGTTTTTTAAATGACCTATTGTGTAGCCATCCGCCTCGATTCAGGAATGATTTTTGCATCCGACACCCGCACCAATGCTGGCGTAGACCACATTGCAACTTTTAGAAAAATGCGCGTTTTTGATCGGCCTGACGATCGCGTTATCGTGCTGTTAGCCTCTGGCAATTTAGCCACCACGCAAGGTGTGGTAAATATTTTGGACCGCCATCGTAACGCCCCTGCTGATGAGCCAACAATTTGGAACGCAAAATCCATGGTGGACGTCGCGCGATTAACCGGTGAAGCGCTTCGCACCATGAACCACTTAGATGGCGAAGAGCTATCCAAAAACGGGATTGACGCCAGCGCTAGCTTAATCGTAGGCGGGCAGATTAACGGCGAAGAACAGCGCCTGTTTAATATCTATTCCCAAGGTAATTTTATTGAAGCGCACGACGAAACGCCCTACTTCCAGCTTGGCGAGGCCAAATACGGCAAACCAATTTTAGATCGCGTCGTCAACGCCAGCACACCACAAGACGAAGCTGCAAAATGCGTGCTAATTTCGTTTGATTCCACCATTCGCTCCAATATTTCTGTCGGACTACCTATTGATTTACTGTGGTACCCAAAAGATAGCCTACGCGTAGGCACGCAGCAGCGCATCGCCGAAAGTGATCCCTACTATTCCATGCTGCGCCAGCGCTGGGGCAGCGGTTTGCGCAAAGTGTTTGCAGATTTACCGGATCCGGATTGGATTAGCTAATATATTCGTCGTTCCCGCGAAGGCGGGAATCCAGTGGCTTTCATGGACGACACTGGATTCCCACCTTCGCGGGAACGACGGCTCGTGCGTAGTGTCGCAACACCGTTGATTTAAATCGGACTTAAGCCATGACAATTCGCGTCGCCCTACATCACAAAACCCACTATAAATTTGATCGCCACATCACGCTATCGCCCCATGAAGTGCGCTTGCGTCCCGCTGCGCACGCGCGCACGCCGATCGAAAGTTATAGTCTTAAAGTTTCACCTGCCAGCCATTTTTTAAACTGGCAGCAAGACCCTTACGGCAATTGGCTTGCGCGCTTGGTGTTTCCTGAGCTCACTAACGAGCTTTGCATTGAAGTAGATTTAATTGCCGACATGACGGTGATAAATCCGTTTGATTTTTTTGTTGAAAGTAGTGCTGAAAATTTCCCGTTTAACTACACATCCGACAACAAACGCGAGCTTAGCCCCTACCTAGAAGTTGAACCGCAAACGCCATTGCTAAAAATGTGGATTGCTCGGGCAACCGCGCAAATACTGGGCAAGCCAATCATCACCATTGATTTTTTAGTTGCCTTAAATCAAATGCTGCAAAACAGCGTGCGCTATTTAATCCGCATGGAACCGGGCGTGCAAACGCCTGAAGTCACGCTTGAAACCGCGCAGGGATCATGCCGCGATTCGGCGTGGTTGCTGGTGCAAATTTTGCGCCACTTTGGCATTGCTGCACGCTTTGCGTCCGGCTATTTAATTCAATTAACGGCTGATGTAAAGTCGCTCGATGGCCCTTCCGGCACAGCGGTAGATTTCACCGATTTACACGCGTGGACTGAAGCCTATATTCCCGGTGCAGGCTGGGTGGGGCTTGATCCTACCTCCGGCATGCTCACTGGAGAAGGCCATATTCCGCTGGCCTGCACGGCTATACCCTCATCGGCAGCACCAGTATCCGGCATGATGGATCGCTGTGAATCAGTGCTTGATTTTGCCATGACCGTCACGCGCATCCACGAGGACCCGCGCGTAACCAAGCCTTATGATGACGCGCAATGGGCCGCCATGATGAAGCTAGGCGCAGCGGTGGATAAAGAATTAGTAGCCCAAGATGTGCGCCTAACAATGGGGGGGGAGCCCACCTTTGTGTCGATTGACGATATGGAAGGTGCCGAATGGAATGTCACCGCGCTTAGCGATAAAAAGTTTGAACTTTCAGTTGATTTAATGCAGCGCCTAAAACCGAAATTTAGCGCAGGTGCCTTGCTGCAATTTGGTCAGGGCAAATGGTATCCCGGTGAACCGTTGCCACGCTGGGCGTTGTCCGCCTACTGGCGATTGGATGGCGTGCCAATCTGGAAAAACGACGCACTCATTGCCTACGTTGCCGCTAAAACACCGTTGCCCAAAACCGTTGCTAAGCAGTTTAGCGACACGCTGGCCGCTAATTTAAGCGTGAATGCAGGCTATGTGATTCCCGCCTACGAGTCCGTAATACGGGCAGTCCGAGACGAAGCTGATTTACCGCTAAATGTGGATCCGCTCAATCCTGAACTGAAACAAAGCGCTGCGAGAGCCAAGCTCATCGCCCAATTAAGTGGTGCCTTAGGTGACGCCATCGGCTACGTGCTGCCGCTAAAAGCCATCGAACGTATCGCCAGTAAATCGAAATTACCCACCGCCACCCAATGGACATCCAGCTTATGGCCGATGCGCGCCAAGCACTTGTTTTTGCTCGAAGGTGATTCACCCATTGGCCTGCGTTTACCACTTGCGTCCGTTCCTAAAATAGCGCCAGAAGATGTTGAAATACTGATCGAAGGCGATCCCTACGCCATCCAATCAGATTTAGATCTACACGACACCACGGTTAAAAAATCCACGCCCGCTGCCGTCAAAGCGCTAGAAATTAAGCTCGCCAAGTCAGCCAAAGAAGTGGTGCGCACGGCATTGTGCGTTGAAGTGCGTGACAACATTTTATTCGTGTTCGTACCACCCGTCACCGTGCTTGAAGACTACCTAAGTTTAATTGCCGCGCTTGAAAAAACCGCTGAAGAATGCGCGCTACCCATCCGCATTGAAGGCTACGGCCCGCCGCATGATTTACGCATCAGCAAATTCGCCATCACACCCGACCCCGGCGTGATCGAAGTCAATATTCATCCGGTAAAAACCTGGAAAGAGTTGGTAGAAAACACCCACATACTGTACGAAGAAGCCCGATTAACGCGGCTTGGCACCGAAAAATTTATGCAAGACGGTCGCCACACCGGCACCGGCGGCGGCAACCATGTCACCATCGGCAGCACCACACCGGCAGATAGCCCGCTGCTGCGTCGCCCCGATTTATTGCGCAGTTTGATCACCTATTGGCAAAACCATCCTGCACTATCGTATTTATTTAGCGGCATGTTTATTGGCCCCACATCGCAAAGCCCGCGTGTCGACGAAGCGCGTAGCGATACGCTGTATGAGCTTGAAATTGCCTTCGAGCAAATGCAAGAAAAGCTCCAAACCGGCGAAGAAAATTTATCCCCATGGCTGGTTGATCGCATCCTCCGCAATTTTTTAATTGACCTCACCGGCAACACCCACAGAGCCGAATTTTCAATCGACAAACTCTATTCGCCAGACGGCCCCACCGGCCGCCTAGGCTTGCTAGAATTCCGTGCGTTTGAAATGCCGCCGCATCCGCAAATGGCGTTAGCCCAAAACCTGTTGCTGCGCGCCCTCATCGTCAGGTTTTGGAAGCAACCCTACACCGGCAAGCTCATCCCGTGGGGCACATCCCTCCATGATCGCTTCATGCTGCCACATTTTATTGCGCAAGACATGCGTGCCGTGATTGACGAAACCAACGCCGCCAAAGCGTTTGGCAAAGCCAAAATCGACTACGCGTGGTTCACCCCGTTTTTAGAATTCCGCTTCCCGCGCTACGGCACGGTGGCATATCAAAGCGTAGAACTGGAGCTGCGCCAAGCCATCGAGCCGTGGCACGTGCTTGGCGAAGAAATGGCTGCGGGCGGCACCGCGCGCTATGTTGATTCGTCCCTTGAGCGCTGCCAAGTAAAAGTATCCGGCATGACTGAACACCGCCACCAAATTTTATGCAACGGCCGCGCCATACCGCTCACCCCCACCGGTGTGGCCGGCGAATTCATCGCAGGCGTGCGCTACCGTGCGTGGGCGCCGCACTCAGCCCTGCACCCCACTATCCCCATACACGTACCGCTACGCTTCGATATTGTCGACACGTGGAGCCGTCGCTCCATCGGTGGCTGCGCCTATCACGTCGCCCACCCGGGCGGTCGGAGCTACGACAACTTCCCCATCAACGCCTACGCGGCCGAAGCCAGACGCATGGCCAGATTCCAAAAAATTGACCACACCGCAGGCGAAATTAAACCCATTTTAGAAGCCAGAAACCCAGCGTTTCCGCATACGCTGGACTTGCGCCGTAAACCGCAATTGCTGATGTAGTTTGGACTGGAGACGCCCGTATTTAGGGCATCTTCAAGGCATTATTTACTTATAATTTATCATTCGCACAGATGGTGCCGTTAAGCGGTTATCATGATGTGCGCGGTAATTTGTGTCGGTGTGCCTGCTAATCTAAGTTTTCTAAACCCTCATGCCATCTACTATTGTGACCAACCTACCGACATTGCCGCTAGCCACCACCGCTGAAGCATTAGATCAAGAAGCGCAAATTTTGCGTGAAATCGTGCGGATGCAGTTTGCTAACATGCGTGCCTCGGCGGCGGGCAGTTTTATTGTGGGTTTACTGTATGCGGCGGCGGCAATAATGTATCTACCGCTCATTAGCGTGGCTGGCTGGGTGGCGTTACTTAGCGCGGTATCGCTTGGTCGGTTTTTGTTGTATCGACGCTTTTCTAAAGCTACTTTAACTACCGAAAGCGCAAGTGTGTGGCTGCGTTACGCCACTATTGGGTCGGCGTGCTCGGGTTTGGCATGGGGATGGGCGGGCGTGTTTTTAAATTCCGCTACCCACATTGAAGTAGAGCTAATTTTAGTTTTTTTAATTACCTCATTAGGTATTGTTTCTATCTATTCTACCGCTGCGCATTTGCCGACGTTTTGGGCGTTTTGCGTGCCTAGCTGCGGGCTGTTGGGCGTAACGCTCATTGCGCACGCCGATGGCAGAATTAGCGTGCTACTGGGTATGGCTATCATGGTGGTGCCGTTCATTTTGACGCGCTTTGCCCGCACGGTGCGTGCCAACGCGGTTGAAACCATGCGACTACGATTTGAAAACGTAAAGCTTGTTGAACAGCTCACCCGTGAAAAGCAAATTGCCACCAATGCCAACGACCAAAAATCACGTTTTTTAGCTTCTGCCAGCCATGATTTACGCCAGCCTTTGCATGCACTGGGGCTATTTGCGGCATCACTTAAAAGCCGCAATTTAGGCGCGACTGAAGCGGATATGCTTGACGGTATTTTGCGCTCTCATGATGCGATGAGCGAGCTGTTTGATGCTTTGCTCGATATATCAAAGCTCGATGCAGGTGCCGTTGAAATGCGGGTTACCGATGTGTCCCTTGAGCGCCTGTTTGAGCGCTTAGCGCCGGAATTTACCGCCATTACGGCGGGGCGCGACGTCACACTTACGTTTCACCGCACGACCCTGTGGGTAGAGTCTGATCCGATGCTACTTGAACGTATTGTGCGCAATTTAATTTCTAACGCCGTGCGCTATACCCACACGGGCCGCGTCGTGGTGGGTGCGAGACGGCGCGCGGCCGGGGCGGTTGTTGTGGCCGATGACCCAAATTCCCGCGTAACGCGACCGCTACCTGTTAGCCTATTGCCCCACGTAGAAATTCAAATTTTTGACACCGGCATCGGCATAGATGCAGCACAGCTTGACGCTATTTTTGATGAGTTCTACCAAGTGGGTAATCCCGAACGCGATCGGCAAAAAGGTTTAGGGCTGGGCTTGCCTATTGTTAAACGATTAAGCGCGCTGCTTGGCCATCGGGTGCGAGTTAACTCACGGCTTGGCCACGGGAGTACGTTTGGCATTGCATTACCGAAGGGAAGCGATGGAAAAAGTAAAAGATACGAAAAAACGGTGTCGCAACCTATTGATAAACTAGCAGGCCACGATATTTTTGCCAATAAGCTAATTTTAGTTGTTGACGACGAACTAGAAATTCGCGTCGCCACCGCCCAGCTACTAGAAAGCTGGAATATGCGCGTGATGGTCGCCGCCAGTGCCGCCGAAGCGCTAGGTTTGCTCAATGTAGCAAGCCAAGTACCCGCCTGCATTTTGTGCGATTACCGGCTGCGCGGCGGCGAAAATGGCATCGCCGTGATCGCCGCTATTCGCGAAGAACTATCCATCGACATTCCCGCGCTGCTCATCACCGGCGACACCGCCCCCGACCGCATTGCCGAAGCCCAACGCAGCGGCCTAAGCGTGTTGCATAAGCCAATCGACGGCGCACGATTGCGGCGGGCGCTGGCGGCCATGCTAGTCATCGCCGCCAAAGGTGGCTGCTAGCAACGGGCAAATAAACCTCACGTTGCCGCACCCACGCGGGACGCCTCCCTGCCCGCATTCAACCCCGCCGCCGTGCCCGCCCGCATTCGACCCCGCTGACTTGCCCCCGCCTTCAACTCCGCGCCGTTCCCCTCGCATTCAACCCCGCGCCGTGCTCGCCCGCATTCAACCCCGCTATCACTGTAGGGGCGTGTTGCACACGCCCTCTCAATTCATCCGTAGCGCCCGCCACAACGAAAATTTATCGAAAGCCCC
>JAYUOW010000185.1:0-12415 GCA_043760555.1 Betaproteobacteria bacterium | reverse complement strand
CTCAACTCCGGAATTTGCTTTCCAGTCCCGATGCAATTACAAAAACAGATGTCGCATTGATTTCGTTTTGGATGACATGGACAATCATTTATTTTGTCAAAGTGTTTCTTGAAAAGTTATCATCGAAAGATTCCTAACCATGCGCTCAAGACGGGCGCGTTTCGTGCGCCGCTTAACTCCACGTTAGATTACCAAGGAGAAATTCTTGCAGATTCTGTTGCAAAAACTTAAGACCCTGTTGGCTGAAGACCCTGGAATGGCGGGAAGGGGACACTTCGGTCATGATCATTACCGTTGGTTAGGTCATGCAAGTTCGTTGATCGATTTGTGGAACAAAGCCGAGTCAATGAACTTCCGCGTTGCTGTGAACTGTATTGCGAGCGCTCACGACCGAAGTGGGCATGCCGCAACCATATTCGCAACGATTCATCGGGCAATTTTTGAACTCGAGGAAAAAGTTCGTGGCTTGCCACAGCAAGCCTTCGGTCCTGGCGCTGTCTATGATTTTTTCAAAGCACTCAACGAGCTTGTGGCATCGGCGAAGTCATCCTTACTCATTGTGGATCCTTACATCGACATTACGATTTTTGATGGGTATCTAAGTTCAATGGGCTCGGGAGTGGGTGCGCGCCTCTTGGTAAATAAGTGCGCGGGAAATCTGAAGCCGGCATTGTTAAAGTTTAATGCTCAGCACGCAACTCAAGTTGAAGCTAAGCAGAGCCAAACACTGCATGACCGCCTTATATTTATTGACCGCGCTGAATGTTGGGTGCTCGGAGCGTCAATTAAAGATGCCGCAAAAAAAGCTACCTATCTGGCTCCTCTGGAAGATTCGGTGTCGGCCTTGAAGCTCGGTTTCTATGAAAGTACCTGGGCTTCTGGCGTAGCGATCTAAACATGCAATCAACTCGACGCTTGGATAGGCTCTTCGCTCAAATCGCGCCGTACTGCCAGCGCGGGTTTTTTTGGCGTTAGATCACATGATGAATATTCGCGACCTTCCCATTCGATGTCCTTGCTGTGGTTTTAAGACAATCAGCGAGCGCGGAAGCTATGAGATATGCGCCGTATGCTTTTGGGAGGACGACGGGCAGGACGACGATGATGCCGACGAGGTGCTTGGCGGACCAAACGGTGATATGAGTCTTACGTTTGCGCGAGCTAACTACCGAGCCTTTGGTGCTTCACGCACGCAAGACCTTCCGCATGTTCGGCCGCCATTGCCGAAGGAGATTTCAGATGCGGTCTAGAGCTTCATTCAAGCCGAACCCGCCTCGCGGGTCGGCTAGGTGACAGAGTCAGGGCGTGCAACATCATATTTGAAAAACTTTTTGCCTCCACAAATAGCCTGAAGATACCTTAAAATAGGCATTCTTCATCCCTAAACACAACGCTTTGATACTAGTCAATCGCTGCGCGCATTACATCGGCTTACCTCAAACCTTACGGCGCACATGCCACTTTCCCCATGCGATTCCTAAAAATTATCCTCACCTTAATCATCACAACGGTCTTCGCAAACCCCGCGCGTGCCGATGACTTAGCCGTCACCAATGCGGGCGGCGTACGGTTAGAGGCAAGAGTTGATTTCCCTATTGGCGAGGGTCCGTATCCGGCAATTGTTCTTGCACCGGGACAGGCATATCACATGAATTTGCCTGCTCTGGAGGCTGTGACGCGCTCTTTGACTGAACAAGGCATCGCCGTGTTTCGATTTAACTGGGCGTACTTCACGGCCAAGCCGAAAGGTCAGCCTTCCGATGATTTGTCAACTGAGCTGAAAGACCTGCAAGCCGTGTTGTCGGTAGCGCGTAAGAATCCGAAGGTTCAAGCTAGGAACTTATCCGTGGGCGGCAAATCGCTGGGTTCGATGGTTGCGTGGCAGGCGCTCGTCGCTGACACGTCGCTACGTAGCGCCTTGCTGCTTACTCCCGTTTGCAGCCGCGTACCGAAAGGCGAGACGCTCCCCCAATCCGAGACGCAAAAAAACTATCCGACGTTTGAAACTGAACGACGCCCGACGCTGTCAATATCGGGTGATAAAGATCCATTTTGCGCCCCACACGTTTTGTACAAACTTGCCGCCGCGAGCACGGGCGCGGCGCGGGTAGCAATCGTCGGTGGTGACCACGGCTTTGAAAATCGTACGCTCACACCGCCCGCTGCAGATGCTGCTCGCACCAGAAATATTTCTGCAGTGGCCGCCTTGGCAGCGAGCTTTGTAGCCGAGGTTGCCAGCGCTTCTCTCGGTGCACCTTAATCGCTGGCTCAGCTTGATCGTTAGGGCTTGACCAAGCAATTAGTGGCTGTGAATTGATAAAACTGAAAGTCCTCAACCGCTGGGGAGTAGTTACATGCAGCCGTACAAAGATATTGCCGGAGATTCTGGCGTGGCTGCCTATGAGATTAAACCGGGTTCAATTACTATCCAGTTTCGGAAAGGTGGGACGTACCTATATGACGCCTCCAACCCAGGGGCTCAGCATGTTGTTGAAATGCAAAGGCTTGCTGAAGCGGGCGACGGATTGAACGCTTACGTCAATAAGTTCGTTCGCAACGCGCATGCGTTAAAGCTATCATAATTTAATTATCCATAGGGAAAGTTTATGAATTCGCTAGAGACGACCCATTTTGTGCCGTCGTCCGAGTGCAGCGCAACGCTAGCACCCGTACGCTACCCCGCCATGGGGCGTCCTAACTCAGGGGGCATGCAAATTAGAAACGCCATTGTTCTATTTGCAGCCTTATCGAGCGCGGTCGCCTTCGCAGATTCTTGGCCAGCAGCCAAACCGGCAGGCAAGTCCAGTCCTAGCGGAAACCTTGTCGTGCGCGTCGTTCCTGGAATGAGTGTTGGCGACGTCTACGGTTTCGCTGGGGAGCCGAAGGGGAAATACGCGACCGCGATTTATTACCGGCTAAGTCCGGGTGGCGAATATGTTCGATACCAGGAGGTTTCACTGCTTAACCCAGTCGCACCAGTGTTCTTTGCATTGTCTGACGCGGGGCAACTCGTCACCCTTGATAACTGGCACAACATGGGCATCGGAAAATCGATTGTTGTTTATCGACAGGATGGGCAAGTTCTTCGCAGCTACGAACTTAATCAAATTTATGAGAAGGCCGATATTCAAAAGTTTTCAGTGTCGACGTCTTCAATTGCTTGGCGGTGCCCAATGGCGCCAATTTTGGAATCAAGGACTATGTCGTTAGAATTTGCCGATGCGCTCGGAAATATCGTAGAAGTAAATCTGAAGACTGGAACTATCAGCAAGCAGCCCACCAAGTCGAAGGAATGTTGAAGGTTGAGGTGACGGTGCATAACTCGTCAATCAAGCTATAAATATTGGGATAAATACTTATGCAAACAATCAGCGCAACCGAGTTAGTGAGAAATATGCGGGAGATATTAGACACCGTAGTTCTGACTGGAGAACCCGTGTCCGTCGAGCGCAACGGCGTCATGATCGCGCAAATCGTGCCGCCTGAAAGAACCATGACAGCGAGGCAGGCGCTGGCGGGTTTGGCTTTCCCAATGCTCACGCCGAGCGAAGCTAAAGCATGGCTGAAGGACAGCAAGGGCGGTTTTGATGATGAGGTGCGTAATCAGTGGGCATAATCTTCGATTTTGGTGCGGCTGCAAACAGCGCGTAGGTTGGGCTGGCTCCATCAAGCCCAACATCAGTGGTTACGCGGTCACCGATGTTGGGCTTCGCAAAAGCCTCCAGCCCAACCTACAAATGTTGGAACCCAGCCCCCACCCTAAAGCACGCTGGAGCAGGCACGCTGGGATGACGGCGGTTAGTGCACGAATGAAATAGAAATAGAATTAACCTGCGCATGTAAAAATTGTCGAGCTCGCCGTTTAACCACCGCCGTGGGCACGCAAAAAACGCTTTGCCTACCCTACAAATGTGCGGTAATTTTTGCTAAAACGGATTATTTAATACCTTGTAGATGCCCTAAAATAGGGCATCTACAAGGTATACTTATGACGCTAACCGGCAAATTTTGCGCTAAGGCACTCGCTTGTACCGACTATACCCACCCAATTCCCGCACGCGAGGCTTTAGCGCCATTACCGTTTCAGCAGGAACAGTGATGGTGACCATGCCTGCGCCAAAGCCTGCCACCGGCTTGGAGTCAGCGGCGGCAAAAATATTGATTAGTGGGGTGTCGTCCATCAGGTTTGAATTTGCCACTAGCACTTGCTCGGTAATGGCTTGTTTACTTGGGTTGGCGAAGACTAAGATGGATTCCAAGGCGCGGTCGGTGTAGCGTTCGAAGGCGATGAGTTTATCGGCTTCAATGGTTCTAAAATTGCCGATTCTGAGCGCTCGATTATCTTTTCGGCCCTGAATTAATTTTTTCATCCACTGATATTCTGGATTGGACTCACTCATTAAATCCCAGCGCATGGGACTGCGATTTTCAGGGTCTGCGCCGCCTACCATGCCAAGCTCGGCACCGTAGTAAATATTGGGTGCGCCGGGCAGGGTGAACTGTAGCGATTGCGCCATGCGGCGTTGCGCGATATCAGGAAACTGTGTGGCGATGCGTGGAATGTCGTGGTTATCAATGACGACCCATGATTTCAACATCGGCTCAATACCAGAATCTGTGATGATGCGTTCCACCATGCGGGTGACGGTGGCGGGCGCTATTTCGCCTTTCACGGCACCCAGCAGCACGGTGCGCAGGGTGAAGTTCATCACGGAATCCATCCCCGCCAGCCAACCTGCGGGGTAGTTGGCCACTTCTCCCACCACGAGCGAGCCGGGCTTTTCTTGATGGGCCGCCTGCGTTAGCGCACGCATGTAGGGCACGCCGAGCTCAAAGGCGGTATCAAGCCGCCAGCCGTCCGCGCCGTCGCGTAAATAGCTGCGCACCACTGAATTTGGCGCTTCATACAGATAGCTGCGGACAGCGGGGTTTTCTAAATTTAGCTCAGGGTGATTTTGATACCCCGTCCACACCCGTGCGCCGCCCTTGTATTGCGGGCCAATGGCAAACCAATCGCGCCACTTGCTTTGCGGGTTGTTCATGGCGTCTTGAAAAATTGGCGCTTGGCGCCCCATGTGGTTAAACACGCCATCCAGCACCACCTTCAACCCACGCAATTTTGCGACCGCCGCTAAGCGTTTAAAGTCATCGCGATTGCCATATTCTGGCGAAATTTTTTGAAAATCCCACGCATCATATTTATGGTTTGTGTAGGCCAAATGGATGGGATTTAAATACAGCACCGTGGCGCCCAAGGCTTGAATATGGTCGAGCTTGGTGGTGGTGCTTTGCAAATCTCCACCCCAAAAATCAAGCTCATGGCTCGTGAGCTTGGCGTCGTCTAAATACACGCCCGGCTTAGCCGTTTCGCTCCAGTCGCGCAGCACTTTTGGCGCGGGATAAAGCCCCGGCTTGGCGTTTAAATTGGCTGCAGGTACAAAGCGGTCAACCAACACCTGATACACGATAGCGCCATTGCGCCAGTCGCGGTCACGGGCGGCGAAGTCAGCATTGGATGCGTTGTTCGACGCGGCAACGGAGGACACGATGGTGCTTGCAAACAAGGTAGAAAATAGCAAGTGAAAAGTATTTTTGCGGGAAAAGAACATGCTGGCCCCAAGGTATTTATGCGCGAATACGCTCGGCGTGTATTCGGTTAGTGGGTTGGGCTATTTAGATGATTGTATTTTGAGTTAAAGGCATGGGTGCTTGCGGGACACCAGCTTCAATGCAGGCCGCTGTAACGAAACGCTGAAAGCTTACTATTGTATGCAAATGTCTCGGAAGATTGATGATGGTGTGTGTCGCCTTTTAAAATCAGTCGCCTACTGCTTTTTGCGAATAGTGATTTAACCTTATATGCTCTGCTAAGCTATTGCTACGTGCGTTTTCGTAAGTTACCCTAGCGTTATTCAGCAACATCGCGAGCTGGAGGAGATAAAAAACATGCTGAGGCCAGTAAAAGTACGTGGCTCATTAAATGGGCTCGATGCTGTATCAAATCGACTTGGGCGTGATCGCAGGTGGCGCTGATGGTGCTCGCCGGAGGTACGGATGTTGCCGAAGTTGCACTTTTCAGCTTGGACGCGCTGCCGCAAACGATTTCGGATGCAGAAACAATTTCGCAATTGCAGAGCGTTCATGCACTCGTGCGCTTTCCAACGGGGAGCGACGGAGGGTATTTACTGCATGCCTATGTTGACGAACCCATACCCAGCCGCATCGATCAATATTGCCTCAAAGACGACGAAATTCGAAGTCGATTGTCGCTGATCTCCGGACGCATAGGGTTTGGTGGTGTTGAGGCAACATTTGCGGAGTTTAAGCCAAACTCGAACATCCGACCGATGGATTTGCTGCGCCGGGCGAATACAGCGTGATCGCCTATCACACAGATTTTCCGCACGAGATCATCGAAAAAGCTGTTGCCGCCGAGCTTGGACGGAAGGGCGAGTTGTTGCTGCAGATCCCGATAGTCATCATTTCCGCCGCGTTTGCGGGAGCGGTAGCGGCATCAATTTTGGCGGGCCCAGCCGCTGCGCTAACTATCATTGCGGTCACCATTCTGTGTTTAAAATTTGCCTATTTTTCGAATCCCAAGATCAAGCAACTGAGTGAGCGGAAGAGACTTGTGAGCATGACGTTTCCAAGTATCGTTGTCGAAATGCGTTCTGATGTGTAGTTCGAGAACGATACCTACTGCTATTCATCAATCGGGCTTAGCCTAAAAGAGCACGTCTGGATTTCAAGCGAGAACCCTACCGAATCCGACAAAATCGATCTTGAAAACTGCGACCTCCATCTCTAATTGACCGTTAGGGTGGTGCAGCACAGTTTCCAAAACCGGGGTGAGCCTAACGACAGAATTTTCGTTTAGCGATGCACTGTACTTTTCGCACCAAGTCGCTTAAAGTGAGGGCGGATATTTGTCCTGCGGGTGTTTGATATTGTTCAACACGGCGCAATTTTAATGAGGAATCAAAATGGATAAGCAACGTCGTACGTTTATGTTTGCTGCAACTGCCGCTGGATTTGCCGTTGTAGGTATTAACTCAGCCACCGCACAAAAAGCACCCGCCGCGCTGCCAGCTTTAGATGAAAAAGATGCCACCGCAAAGGCGTTGGGTTATGTGGCCGACACGACCAAAGCAGACAAAGTGAAATATAAGCAGCACGCTGCTACGCAAAAGTGCACCAATTGCGCATTGTTTGTCGGTAAAGATACTGACAAAGCGGGTGGGTGTCCCTTGTTTGCGGGTAAGCAAGTGGCGGGTAATGGGTGGTGCGCATCTTGGGTAAAAAAAGCGGCGTAATGTCAGAGAAACATGCTGGAGACGCACTAAAATTGGGCACCTCCAAGGTATTGTCATAGCTGCAAACGTAAAAAACCGCCAAGGGCAATCTGCCAATGGCGGTTTTTTGGTTGCCGCATCACGGTCGATGCGGCTACCGTACTAGGACATCACGGTAATTTTATTTTTAGCTTTTTTTCAAGCAAGTCTTCATGAAGGCTTTGCGTTCTTTGCCTTTTAGGGCTTGGGCTTTTGCATCGACGTTGCAAGTTTTCATTTTTGCGCGATGGGCTAATTGCTTTTCTGACGCTTGCTTTTTCGGTGCATCAGCAGCAAATACGCCGCCTGAAAATACAACGCCTACGGACAAAATTGCTGCGGAGATGATTGTTTTAGTTACGTTCATGGTGTTTTTCCCTTTTGGTTTAGATGCGATGTTTGATAATTGGATATTCCAGTAAAGTTGTAAGCACTTCTGGGCTATCCAAATCGCATAACGCATCTAAACGCAGCAGGTTGACAGCAAAGCGTGCAAATTATTTTGTTAGGCCCGCCGCTGCCATTGCCGCTTGCACGCCTGCACGGCCAGCCATACGCGCTTGGAAGGCGTTAAGTGCGGCGTAGGCAGTTAAATCAACGCCCACATATTGGCACCAGTTCAACACGGTGAATAAATAGCCGTCTGCTACGCTAAAAGTGCCGAGCAAATAGTCTTTGTCTTCCAGTTTGGCGTTCGTCCACGCTAGACGCTTGTGCGCGGTGGCGATGGCCTGAACCTTGGTTTCGGCGTGCATGGCGGGGTTGAATATGCCACCGATGGTTTTGTGCAATTCGGAATTGATGAAGGTAAGCATTTCTTGTAGGCGTGTGCGCTCTAGGCTGCCGTTGGCGGGGGCTAAGTTTGCGGCAGGATTCAGGTCGGCAATGTATTGCATGATGGCGACACCTTCGCTCAGGCCTTGGCCGTTATCCATAACCAAATAAGGCACATAGCCTTTGTCGTTGATGGTGGAAAATTTTGTGCCGTCTTCAGTTGTGCCTGCTTGAAGGTCAACCTTGGTTTTGTCATAGGCTTGGCCTGACTCGTGCAGCGCGATCATAGAGGCTAAAGAGCAGGAGGCGCCAGAATAGTAGAGTTTCATTTAAAATTTCCTTCAGTTGAGTTGGAATTGGTGGCAAGAAGTAGAACTGCGCAAAGTGTTTAAAAACAGCCATGCACTACATTGGGTAATGCAACGATAAATCAAGCAGCAGCGGCATATTGCCACGCCTATGCGACAAAATTGTGATCTATAACTTACAATCAGCATTGTCTAATATTTAAAGCTTATCTATGCACACGCGCAACTGGATTTTGCAGGCGATTCAAAAAATTGAAGCAGACTTCAATCGTTCCGCCGACACGCATTTAATCGCGCATCATTTGCCCGCATACCCAAATGTGCATTTGTATTTGAAGGATGAATCCACCCATCCGACGGGAAGCTTAAAGCACCGCTTAGCACGTTCGCTATTTTTATACGCGTTGTGCAACGGCTGGTTAAAGCCGGAAAGCCCCGTAATTGAAGCGTCTTCAGGGTCTACTGCCGTTTCAGAAGCCTATTTTGCAAGGCTAATTGGCGTGCCGTTTATTGCGGTGATGCCGGCTTCAACGTCACCTGAAAAATGCGCGGCCATTCGTTTTTATGGCGGGGAATGTTATTTGGTAGACGATCCGATGCAGGTGTCAACGCAATCGCAGCGTTTGGCCACGGAGCGCGGCGGGCATTTTATGGATCAGTTTACCTACGCCGAACGAGCAACAGATTGGCGCAGCAATAACAACATTGCCGAATCATTATTTCGCCAAATGGCGTTGGAACCGCACCCCAACCCTGCTTGGGTAATTTGCAACTGCGGCACGGGCGGCACCGCGGCTACCATTGGCCGCTACATTCGCTATCGCGGGCTGACTACTCGGGTGTGTGCAACCGACCCTGAAAATTCAGTGTTTTTTGAAGCATTCAAAACCGGCAATACCGCGCTCACCATTGAAGCGTCGTCGCGCATCGAAGGCATAGGCCGTCCTAGAGTCGAACGCAGCTTTGTGCCGGGGGTAATTGATGCCATGCTAAAAGTGCCGGATGCTGCCAGCATTGCCGCTGTACATTATTTGGCTAAAACGCTTGGACGCCGCTGCGGTGGATCCACCGGCACGAATTTTATTGGTGCGCTAATGCTGGCGCACGCAATGCACAAACGCGGTGAAGCAGGCTCAATTGTGATGGTGTTGTGCGACGGCGGTGATAGATACCAAGGCACATACTACGATGATATGTGGCTAAAAAAGCAATGCTTCGACGTGGCCAAGGATATGCCGAACGTAGCGGCTTGCGCGGAACAAGGCGACGCGTTGGCGTGGGAAGTAATGCTTGGAGAAGCCCTAAAATAGGGCGTTTCCAACGGTTTGTGGCGCAATAAGCTAAGGCATGATCACTTGCGGCTTTAAATTTAGCCTTGTTGCCACCTTCAAAAAACCTCGGTTGTCGAAAGAGGCTAGCTGTGTGCATTGCGCGGATGATGCTAGGTGAAGGGCATCCGCAAAGTCTAGTCCTGCGCGGTAGGAACTAAGCGCCGCGCTAACGGCACTTTGGTCTTCAAAGGTAACCGCTGGTATTGCGCACAGGTGATCGAGCACCTTTAAAATATCCGAGCGATCGTACTTGTAAAAGCCGCGTAGCACCCACTCGAATTCAAGTAGAACTGTTTTTGTGACAAAGAAAGTTTGACTGCTAGAAAGTAATTTTACCGCCTGCCGTTGTTGCTTTATTGCTTCCGCATCGGCGCTGTCGGTGACGTAAAACCGCGCGAGTACGTTGGTGTCTAGCGAGATCACTTAGTCGACTTTGCATAATTAGCAGCATCAAAATCTTTTAATGACCTCGGTTTTCCCGACGCTTTCAAAAGACCAATTCCTGAAGCAATCGCAGCGGGAATAGCAGGCTGAACTGCTTGCATCACGGCAGTGCCGTTCTTGGTCGTGAACGTAATTTTGCCGCCGTCAGAAATACCCAAAGCTAGTCTAACGCTGGTTGGTAGCTTAAGTTGTCCCGTTGCGGTTACAGAAATTGCTCTCATTTTTTGCTCCTTTGAGTACTATTTTTTGGCAAAGACCTACTATTTACGGGCATCTCCAGCCCAAACCGCCTAAAGACACCCTAATATTGGCCATCTACAAAGTTATGCCTTCAACCGCAATTCTGCGCACGCTTTTTGAATCCGTGTGCAAGCTTCTTCCAGCAAGCCAGTGGATGCCGCGTATGAAATTCTAAAATGTGGGGCTAATCCAAATGCTTGCCCGTGCACAATTGCCACGCCTTGCGATTCTAGTAAATAAGTGGCGACATCGGCGTCCGACGCAATCACATTGCCATCGGGCATAGTAGCGCCAATCAACGCGGCACAACTTGGGTACACGTAAAACGCGCCTTCTGGCGTGTGGCAGTTTAGGCCTTGGGCTTGGTTTAGCATGGACACTACTAAATTGCGGCGTTTTTTAAATTCAGCATTGTTGATGGCAATAAAATCTTGCGGGCCGTTTAGCGCTTCTACGGCCGCCGCTTGGCTGATGGACGACGGGTTGGATGTTGATTGGCCTTGCAGCTCGCCCATCGCCTTAATTAGGGCTTCTGGCCCGCCTGCGTAGCCGATGCGCCAGCCGGTCATGCAATAGGCTTTGCTCACACCATTCATGGTTAAGGTGCGGTCGTACAAGCTTGGCTCAATTTGCGCAGGCGTGCAAAACTTGAAGTCGTCGTAGACTAAGTGTTCGTACATATCGTCTGTGAGTATGTACACATGCGGATGGCGCACGAGCACTTCAGTGATGGCTTTTAGCTCGGCGTAGGTGTAAGCAGCACCGCTAGGGTTGGACGGTGAATTTAGCAGCACCCATTTGGTTTTCGGCGTAATGGCGGCTTCTAAATCAGCGGCTTTTAGCTTGAAGCCCGTGGCCTGCGTGCACGGCACAATGACTGGCGTGCCTTCGGCCAGCAGCACCATGTCCGGATAAGATACCCAATACGGTGCAGGAATAATCACTTCGTCGCCTGGGTTTAAGGTGGCCATAAAGGCGTTGTACAACACTTGCTTGCCGCCCGTGCCCACGCTAATTTGTTTAGGCGTGTAGGTTAGGCCGTTTTCACGTTTGAATTTATTGACGATGGCTTCTTTTAACTTTGGCGTGCCGTCTACTGCCGTGTATTTGGTGTCGCCAGCTTGAATGGCGCGGATGGCGGCATCTTTAATATTTTGCGGGGTATCAAAATCAGGCTCGCCAAACGAGAGGGCAATAATATTTTTGCCGGCGGCTTTAAGTGCTGCGGCTTTAGCAGAAATGGCGATAGTGGCAGATGGCTTAATGCGGCCTAAGCGCTGAGCTAACAAAGTCATGATTAAAAAATTCCTGAAGGTGATAACCGCAAATTGTGCGGTGCAGCATTATTATAGCGATTTTTGGGTGTTTGGTTCGCGCGTTAGGTGGCCCTAATCACATCGCCTGACAACTCGGCTTCTATTTCTTCGATGCTCGGCAGTCTGCTTGCTAGATTTACGTCTAGGTCTCTAAGTAACTGAAACTCAGCGATGCCAATAGGTTTATCAATCCCATTGACGGCATATTGAGCAACTAAACGATTTTGTTTTTTACAAAGCAATAAACCGATGGTCGGCTTGTCATCTTCGGCTTTCACTTGCGCATCGATTGCTGATAAATAAAAATTTAGTTGTCCAATGTGTTCGGGTTTAAACGCCGTCGCTTTTAGCTCGATGACCACATAGCATTTAATGCGGGTGTGATAGAAAAGCAGATCGATAAAAAACTCATCACCACCCACTTCAAGACGAAACTGACGACCCACAAAAGCGAACCCTGCGCCAAGTTCTAGTAAAAAACGGGTGATGTGAGCAATTAGGGCATTTTCAATATCGCGTTCATGTGCGTCATCCGCCAAGCCTAAAAAGTCAAATAAATAAGGGTCTTTCAGTCATGGCACTCGGTTAAGCTCTGAAGCCCCGTAAAAAGGTGGGCTGAGCACTCAAGTAGATGGTAATCTTTTGTTGCGAAACGAAAGTCATCATCTACA
>JAYUOW010000184.1:0-36997 GCA_043760555.1 Betaproteobacteria bacterium | reverse complement strand
CTGCGCCCGGCCTGCGCGCACGTATTCCACGGTCGCTGTACGAAACCCAACCCACGCAAATAACCCCTTCATAAACCGGTGGTTTTCTGGCAGTTGGTTTAACGCATCAATTACCGTTCGATCCATAAGCCGAAAATCCCCAACGTTTTCCGGAATTTTGACGCGGTCCGCAATGCGATTGTGTAGCCAATAAAAAAGTTGCGCGCTGATGCGCTTCGGTATTCCATCGGTTGAGCGATCTATCCGCTTTGCCAGCACGACATCAGCGCCATCTCGCCAAAGTTTAATCATCTCCAAAATAAGCGTTGGTGGATCTTGCAAATCCGCATCCAGCACCACAACCGCATCTCCTCGAACAGCGGCTAATCCTGCAGTCAGTGCGGCTTCTTTACCGAAGTTACGCGATAGCTCCACAACCGTAATGCGGTCGTCATTTTTTTGTCTTTCAAGTAGCGCGGTGACGGTCGCATCGTTACTGCCGTCATCAACAAACAATAATTCAGCCGTCATTGAAGGGAAGTGTGACGACACATTTTCTAAGGCAGAATTTAAAACTGCGAAAAGCGAAACTAAACTCTCCGTCTCGTTATAGCAAGGGATTAGTAACGAAAGCGTAAAGATATCGCCACCAGTGGAACTGCTAGTCAATGAAGTATCGAGGGTATGCATGATGTGTTCCGAACAGATCGAAAAAAAATTTGCCAAAAATAGGTGCGATATTTTCCGACGGCCACTATAAAAAATAATGCGTATACCGAATAATATAAACGGCAGCGGCACTCCAACCGGCGAACCACAACAGCAGCAACCATTCAGCAAGTGGGCTATTCGACTTTCTAAAACAAAGCCAGAATACGAACGGCGCAATATAGTAACGTGGTTCAATCATCCACACAGGGATTAAGCTGAGTACAGTTGCTACTGCCCACAACACCGCAGTCCCGCGATCAGCAATAGCTATGTACATCGACAATGCCGCCCACACCATTGGTAGCACTATCAAAACGCGATTCAGCGGGCTGTTCAACCACTGCGCTAGATCATTGTGCACGAAGCTAGGATAAGCATTGTAGGGGTGGTCGGCGTTAAAGCGCACTAAAAACCAGATTGATAACGGAATAGCGATCAATGCAATTTGTCTGGGGTAGCGCTTTAAAAGCCCCAACACAGCTTTTGATTGCGCAATATGAAGCGGAAGCAGAAGCATCGTTGAGGCGACCAAAAATGCAAACAGACTACCCATTCCAAACTTAAAGCTAGGGTGCGAAGCACGATCTCCCAATGCCACTCCACCGTTCCAAATTACAAAAACAGTAAACGCCATAAATGCAAGCAAATATAGCGCTAATGCGCTACCCAGCTTAGCAACTTTATGCCTTGTATCAATCCAAACTGTTTCTTGGTAACAGCAGACCAACCCTAGCCAAAGTAACCAAAAAATATTGGTTTGGCGTACTGCCACGGCAAAAATTCCGAACACTGCAGCAAAAAAATAGCGACGAGATGTTGTAGCCCAAGCTGCACAAAGTAACCACAGCAGCGCGAAACCATCTGTATAAAAAAGGAATAGATACGGAAATAAAATGGGCAGTAAAAAAACCTGCATCGCTCGCAACGCTGCGACGCTTGCTGTCCCCGTTTGCTTATACGCATATCCAAAAGCCGCTATTACCAAGGGTAAGCTTAGTACCGTTGAAATAATACGCAATTTGTCGATGCTAAATGCGCCGCCTAATTTGGCTAGATAAGCCACAGCCAAATGATACGTGGCGAAGGTGGTGAGCATTGGGTGGTGCTCAAACCGTCCAGTGAAGAAGAGATAAATTTGATCGCCATGCGGATTTTCATCGAGCCATGGCTTCATACCTAAAAAAACGGTATGAACTACGAGCACGCTCGAAAGAGTTGCTACGCCTAAAACTAAACAAATCAAAAAAAGCTTTTTCATTTCTTGATAATCCACATCAATTTGTACAGAAGCACAGTGTGCGCGATCAAAATTCGAACGCTGAAGTAGACTAAATATCTATGTCGTTCGACGGGTTTACGCTTGTCTTACAGTCAAAACTTCATTGTTGAAGTTCTTAAAAATTAAAACGCAACCACATCCACAAATCTTCGAATTCCATTAATACTAAAAGACCATTTAACTGGTTGATCCTCTGCACAGTCTTTCGATTTGTACGCTTGTGAAAGTTGATCGGCATAGATAGGTGTCGCCGCTTCGGCATCAGCCCATGCATTAACGATGCCAAGCGGCAAATAAGCTGGCAACGAATTCGTAATCACAATCGCAGCAGAGCAAGGCGCATCAAAAGTCACTGTAAACGCTTCTACTGCCTCAAATTTCGACCGTGATAAAAAAATGTGTGCTGTGTTCGGACTGCTAATTGCATCGCCAACTTGTGGATGCAATACTGCTATCGGAACAATCCAACCCATGCTTTTAGTAAAGCTAGTAGGTTTGCGACCAATGGCTCGCCATACCGCGTGATTAAAACCAACGATCCGTTTTGGTGTTGGCGACAATGTTTCGGCACCTCCCAGCCGCAGCGTATCACGATGCAATGGCTTGCCCTCCACACCACCAAGCGCACCCTCAATAGCACTGGCCGCTTGCCCATGCGCCACATCATAGCCGACCAACTTTTCAGCTATTGAATCAATATCGCGAACGCGAAATAATGACTTCACGATCCTCTTTGCATCGTGGGGTTGATCAACTACATTTAGCAAACCGGCCGATTCATCGTTGGGTAACTTGAAGCTCGTCAAATTCCAGTTTAGGTACGAAGGCAATGGTGCCATGGCCGCTAATGCTACTGGCAGCATGATGCTGGCCGCTAAATACCTTCCGTGCCGGTATACAAAAAGTGCGTGCAGTCCACACGCCATCAAAAATGCCGAAAGCGGCAACATGCTTAAAAGCATCCATAGCGGCGTGATGGGGCGGATGGACAGCAAGAAAACGCACTGCAACATTAGCGCGATCAAAGCTACGAGCGAAGGCACTGCGAGGTGCTGCGATTGCGTGCGCAGCAACTTTTTTTGGAAAATCTGACGCAGCGACACCGCAATAAGACTAACAACAACTACAGCGAGGAAGATGATGAAAAACCTTGCTGCGTCTGCTGAAAAATCTGCCATGTATTGCAGTTCATAACTATGACCGTTTACGAATGGCGCTATCAATAGTTTTAAGAAGCGATCAAAAGTAGGCCACGCAATAGCACTATTGGCGTACGCAATCGTAGGCGCAAAAACTGGCCAACCGTCACGCGCTTGCTCATAAAAATACGGTAAAAACAACAGAACTCCACCGCTCAGCAATGCAATTACTGCACGCCAATTTTTTCGCTTAGCGCTTTCAAAAAACACCAATGCGCAAGCAAAAAAGCCAAACATTAACGTTGTTGGGTGAGCGTGAAACGCAACGCTAGCTACTAAACCAATTAGGCCGGAGAGTGCCGTATTTCGGGCATCTTGAACGCTTCGAGCGCGCCACCACATAATGATTACGCACAACAAGCCCCACAAAGAAGCCTCAACCAACGCGGGGTGCGTTAGAAAGCGCATGGAAATCCATGCCCAGCCAGTAGTAAGAACAGCAAAGGCCATTAACCAGCCGAATCGCAAACCGTTTAGCAGATAACCAGCATAAAAAGCGAGGGGTACTTTTAGTGCGCTTAACACAGCTACAAACGCTGCTACTGAGGCATAACCACCGCCAAAAAATAATGGTATTGCGCACACATAAAACCACAGTGGCCCCAGCTGAAACACACCATTGATCGGTGGCCCACCAAGAGGGTACGCAACGCCGGTAGCAATTTGGTTTGCGAAATAAATATCGCGAGCTTGGTCTAACAATGCAACTGACGAAAGTGCTAAAAACGCATATAAAACTGCGGATACAATGAACAATCCTGCTGCTGATATCAGTGCTTTATTTTTGAAGCTGATGGGCATAGGTTTGGGCGGAAGAATGTATAACCGAGGAGAAGCGTCACTTTACGCAGTTAATTTATAACTGTTTTGACACGAGTGCTCGGGTTCAGTTCGACACCAAAGTATTTTTCGCGCCGCGCAACTGTTCTCGCAAATTGTGGTCTCAAGTTCGCTGAATGGACTAAATACCCCACGAGCCTACCCATGCGCTTCTTCCATTGGCAAATCAATTGTGCAGGAATACAAAACACGAGCCGTCGTTCCCGTCGATGGGGACGACGAAATATTGAGATTTGCAATAATTATCATCGCTTTGATGTGGAAATGGAATTACCTGAAATATTTCAGCAATGACGCCCATCTTTAACAAACTATCTTTATCACTCATACGCAATTTTGCGCTGCACTGCGCCACGGGTGCGGTGGCGACGCTCGCGCATTACGCCCTCATGTGGCTACTACTGCGCCAAGAAATTAACCCAGTGGCGGCAAGTAGCGCGGGTTTTTTGCTAGGCGCAATTGTGCGATTTTTGTTTGCGCACTTTGCGGTGTTTGCGCCTGCGCAAGCTTTACCCACAACGCTTGCTAAATTTAGCGCGGCTCTTGCACTACAGCTTGGTGCTAATAGCGTGTTGTTAGCACTTCTTGTCGCGCTTAATGTGCCGATTTGGTGGGCACAAATTTCTGTCACGGTATTGATGACTTTTATAAGCTACGGCATATACCGATTTTGGGTGTTCAAATAGCAAATACAAATGCTTGAAGATTACCGTATTTAGGGCGTCTTCAGGCATTTAATTAGATTAAAAACCTTACTTGTTGTCGCCTAATACGGCTCGTTTATAAAGTGCTGTTAGTATTTTTTCTTCATACCGATAGAACGCTGAATAAGTGCCGGGATAGCTGTCCGGATTAAAGCCTGGGCCGCCGGTCATTAGCACCATTCCGCTTTTTGTTACGGGGTCGAACACCATTGCCGATGTTAGGCCGTAGGCGTCGCCTAGGTGGCCGAAGGCTTTGTAGTTGCCTTGTTCTACGACGCGATCACCGGCACCGGGCTTGCTTACGTCTAGGAAAATTTGTGTTCCCAATCCCCATGCATTAAATAATTCTTTGCCGCCGCCAAAGTTATTGTCGCCGTTAGCACCGCCTGCGGTGTAGCGCCATTGCTGGGCGAGAAGGTTTTTGACTGATTGCGGCTTTAAGATTTCTTTGCCGGCGTAGCTGCCTTCGTTGATGAGCATGAGCATAATTTTAGCTAGGTCGAGCGCTGAAATACGCAAGCCACCTGCAGGGCTATACAGACTGCCGTTGTCGCCGAGTTTATAGTTTGCGTTGCCGCGCTGCACGGGGGCATTGGTGGAGTAGTCATCAACCTGCGGCATCCACGAGCCGGTTACGTTCCACACTTCTTGGGCGTTGCGCTTGCGATATAACGTGGCTAGATTTGCGAGATCTTCAGCGGGTAGGTCTGCGGGATTAAAACCACCACGCAATCCCATTGGGGCAAGTATGGTGCGCTGCATGAGCTTATCAAACCGCTCGCCGCTGGCGGCTTCCATCACGCTGCCGATGACAGTCCAGTTTAAATTTACGTAGTTAAAATAAGTGCCTGGCTTGGTGCCTTTTGCCCACATGGTTCCTGTGCCGTAACGGCTGCCGCCGGGTAGCAACACATCGCGCAAGCCCACGCTTTGATCCCACGAATAACCGCCGTCATCACGCAAGCTTGATGTGTGGGAAAGCAACATGCGCGTGGTGACAATATCGTTGGGGAAGGCCGGATTACGGGCGTTGTAGCCTAGGTACTGGCTAATATCAGCGTCTAAATTTAGCTTATTTTCTTCTACTAATTTTAAGGCACCAAGCGCTGTCACCAACTTAGAAATAGAGGCGATACGGTACATGGTGTCTACCGTGGCGGGCTTGTTGTTTGCGGCATTGTTGGGGTCAATAAACCGATTGCCAAACTGGCCTTGATACACAATCATGCCGTCGCGCACGGCAGCGACCGATACGCTGGCGAGCGGATATGCGGGGTCATTGGCGATTTTTGCGATGTCAGCTTTTAGCTTCACGATGTTCTCCTGCGCGGGGGGGGCGGCGGTGCTGCCGGACATGCAGCCACCAAGGTTAAGTGCAACAAAGCTTGCAAGAGCGATATTGGAAAGGATGTGCGTTTTCATGTTGAGCCTTTTTAAAGATAATTCAGCGGTTACTTTGATACGGCTTTGGGCGATACCAACACATCAAGCATGGCACCGGTTTCGGCATCGGGTGTGCCATCAAAATTGCTGGGGCGATACTTCATTTGAAAAGCAGCAATCACAGAGCGCGTAGGCGCGTCCAGCATGCCGTTATTGGGCACCACAAAGCCATGTTTAGCGAGGTTATCTTGGAACCATGCTACATCGGGCAACAGGGCTATAAACGCGGGTAAGCGCTTAGCAACCTCTGCTTCGTCTGGCCATAAAATTAAACCTTCTTTAGCCAGTTGCTTCCACGGAAAACGTGGTCCCGGATCAGGCTTGCGACCGGGTGCAATATCGCTATGGCCGATGACGCGTTCTGGCAAAATTCTATGCTCGACAACGATTTTTTTGACGAGCGCAATCACGGCATCTATTTGCGGTTGTGGAAAATCTTGATACACACGACCTTCTGCCGTTTCTTTATAGCCAATGTTTACGATTTCGATGCCGATAGAGCTGGCGTTAAGCGCGGTAGCACCCTTCCACGAGCTCACACCAGCATGAAACGCACGACGATTTTCATCCACGAGCTGATAAATAGTTGGTGGGTTTTCATCCACCAAATAATGGCTACTTACCGGTCCTTCTGTCAAAATTTTAAGCGAGCCTTGAAAGCCACCTGCGGTGTAATGCAAAATTAAAAACTGGGCACGGCTATCTTGGCTTTTAGCGGTATAGGTGCGATCGATGTAGAGGGTGTTACAGCCGGAAAGCAGCAATATAAGGGCGGCAGCAAAGACTAGTTTTAGATTCATTTTCAATATTCCTAAGGCAATTTAAAGTGAGACTTTTACGGCAATGCGTGCGGCTGCAATATGCGCTGCACCATCGCTACGGGTTACGGAAATGCTCGCAGGCAGTGCCTGCCTAAACGTACTTTCGATAATCGGATGCAGCGTTGCCGCACGCCCTGCAAGCGCCACAGGCCGCGCACCATAGCGGCTTAGCAGCGCGTTGGCTAGGCGCGCTAACTCAAGCCCGGCATTGGTTAAAATTCGGAGCGCCTGCGCGTCTACTTCGGCAGTCTGGGCAACGGCTAGGGCTAATTTGCCGATGTCGCCACGGTTAGTTTCGCTGCCACTGGCGTATACAAATTGTCGCGTGGTGAGCCAATCGCTATTGCCTAATTCTTTAAATACCGCGCGTGCCATTGCGGACTGTTCCCACACTCCCGGGCACTCGTCTTCAGCACGCCAGATGTGGCGCAGCGCTTCACGCGCAATCCAATAGCCGCCGCCCGCGTCGTCTAACACTACCCCACGGCCGCCAGCGCGATGAAACACATTATTAGCATCAATAAAAGCACCGATTGAGCCGGTGCCTGCATAAACAATGTAACCGTCACCGGGTTTAAAGACATCTAAAAACGCGATTTCAATATCACTACCTAGCGCTATACTTTTAGCTTCAGGAAATTGCTGCTGCAATAAATCAACCAGCAGCGTGGCCGCTGTTGAGCCGCTCACAAAGCCGGTTACGCCCGCGTAAATGCGCGTGGGCGTGCCGTGCTCGCGGACGGCTGCGGCCAAGGTTTCCAAGGTGTTGCCTAAGCGCACCACGCCTGTTGGGTTGTCGCACTGCAAGGCGCTTAAGCCCGCTACATGGCCTTCTGCAAGCAATTGGCCTGCTCCATCCACCAGCGCCCAACGGGTTTGGGTGCCGCCAGCGTCTATGCCTACGCCAATTGCGCCAATGGTGGATGTCATGATTTTGATGACCGTCGACTGATTACTTTTGGTTTACGTTTTGCAACACAACCGGCACACTTTCATTGCCTAAACGATCTACCGCCGTGAGCACCACCGTGTTTAGCGCACCCGATTCGCTTTTATTTTTTAGCTGCACATAATCAACGCTAGCCGAGTGAACCGAGAAGCGCCATTGCTCGCCGTAACGCGCCCACATTGCATATTGCGTTGCTGTGCTGTTGGCTGCTGGCGCAATTTTAAAATCTGCGCTGTCTACAAATGCGGCTGATGCGGCCACGCTTAACGTCGGCGTCGCTGGCACCGCTTTAGATAACCACGGCGACGTAGGAACTAATGCGGGTATGGCGTAGAGCCCCGTTTGTAGGGCATCGGCGACGCCTTGGCGGTTTTGCATGATAGCGGCCATACTAAAATGGACATGGCCGCGCGCGGTGTGGCCATCTTTAATTTCTGCGCCTGTGCGGCTACGAATGATTTCGATTTGCTTGGTTATTTCTGCTACTGAAAAATTCTTACCGGACGGTTCTGGCGTGGCCACGGTTTGAATGCGGCTGGTGTATAAGCCCACCCACATATGGCGCGCCTTCGGGTTTTGCTTCATCCAATAATCGAGCAACACCGGAAACGATTGGCCTTTTTGATCGATGGCCCAATACAGTTGCGGGGTGAAATAATCAAGCCAGCCATTTTCAAGCCACAGCTCAGCATCTGCATACAATTTATCGTATTGGCTAAAGCCTGCAATATCGGGTGTGCGCCGATCGGGCTTGGCGATGCCAAATGGGCTAATACCAAAGCGCACCCAATTTTTTTCAGCATGAATACCGTTATAGATTTTTTCAATTAACCCGTTTACCTGCGCACGCCGCCAGTCGGCGCGCAGCATCTTGCCACCCGTGGCTAAGTAGCGCTGCCAAGCCGGTTCATCGGGGAAATCAAGCTCTTTATTGGCAACAGGGGGGGTGGCGCCATCGACCGATGTGACAACTGCCTTAGTGGCGTCTGGTGCGGCGATGGGGTAGGGATAAAAGTAGTCATCAATATGCACGCCGTCAATATCGTAGCGACGCACCACGTCCAAAATTACATCCAAGGTTTGCTTTACTGCGGCAGGTTCGGCAGGGTCCATCCACGTATATTCACCGTACACTTTCACGGCTTGCGGCTGGGTATTGATGATGTGGTTAGCAGCGTTAGGCGACTTGGCAATTTTGTGCCGTGCACGGTAGGGATTAAACCACGCGTGTAGTTCGATACCGCGTTTGTGCGCTTCGTCCACCCACATTTTTAACGGGTCATACGCAGGGCTTGGTGCCACACCCTGCGCACCGGTTAGGTATTCGCTCCACGGCTCTAAGTTAGACGGGTAAATAGCATCAGCACTCGGTCGCACTTGTAGCACCAAGGCGTTTAAATTCAGCGCCTTTGCGCGATCAACAATAGCAATAATTTCAGCTTGCTGTTGCGCAACAGTCAGGGTGTTTTTGCTCGGCCAATCAATATTGGCCACAGTAGAAACCCACGCTGCACGGAACTCGCGCGGCGCGGGGGGGGGCACGGGTGCTGCTGCGGGTCGACTCGCGCTGGTGTCTAGTGACTGCCATTTTGGCGGACTAACGTCGGTACAGGCTGTAAGTAAAGTGCTGAATGCAACGGCGGCCAGCAGCGTTTTTTGCAACGACGAATTATGTAGGGTTAGCACGATTTCGATCCTTTTTTGACTGCACCAAAACAAATTACGGCTTAAACTTTTACAAACCACCGCTTTTTATACATGCCCCAAGCCACCGCAAACATGGCTAAATTAAATGCGATAGCAAACAGCAAAGACGTATTTACAGCGCCAAATGGTAATGCCTTGAAAGGCGCGTACATTAGCGCTTTCAGCGGTGTTGCTATGCCAGCGTCATTGCTAAATTTAATGAATCCCAACATCTTCGCCACTAGCCCTGAGAACGCAAAAATAAACAACGCGTTCATCCCATAAATTGAAAATGGCTTAAACCATTTTGCCGCTTGCGTTTTAATTTTTTCTGAATCGCAAGCATCCATTAGCCAATAAAACGCGCCAAAAACAATCAGCGCCCAGCCGGTAATAAAGATGGAATATGAAACTGTCCATAAGCTTTTATTGATCGGCATGATGGTGGCGTCAATCATATTGCCTACCCATAGGCACAACAATCCGCCAAGCAGCATCCACACCGTTTTTTCGGCTTGGGTTTTATCTACCGTTAACCAGCGCCCGGTTAACACGCCAAACAATTGGCTGCACACCGCTGGTATGGTGCTAACGATGCCTTCTGGATCCCATGTTTTTACCTTCGCCCACAGATGGCCATTTAAAAATAGCCGATCAATATAGGCACCAAAATCGCGTCCCGGCTCCAGCACACCCGCCGCCACCACACCCGCTACATCGGGCACCGCCACAAACAGCATGAGCACAGTGTAGATTGCAAACAGCGCGACGATCACGCCAACCTGTTGCCGCCAGTTGCAGTACACCACAATCGGTGCCGCCAGCAGCGTGCACAATGCGATGCGCTGCAATACGCCGGGAATGCGTACGGTGGACACATCAAACGCAGGAATAAAATTAAGCGTTAGGCCAATTAAAAATATAATGCCCGCACGCTTTGCGAGCTGCCACAACAATGCGGGTTTGCTATCGCCTGCTTCTGCGCGACGGCCTAACGACATCGTCATCGAAATGCCACCGATGAACAAGAAAAATGGAAAAATCCAATCGGTAAACGTCCAGCCGTTCCATACCGCATGGGCCAATTGCGGATACAAATTACCCCAGTCACCGGGATTGTTCACCAGCACCATGGCGGCGATGGTGAAGCCGCGAAAGGCGTCGAGCGAACTTAAGCGCCCACTCATTTTTCAGCTGCAGTTGCAACTTCGGGCTTTTTAGTGCCAAAGCCTTCGGGGATTTTTAAAAACGCAGTCAGCACGAATGCGGGAATAGTCGCCACGCACACCCAAACAAAAAACATTTTGTAACCCAGCTGCGCTTGAATCCAGCCGCTAGCCATACCCGGCAACATCATGCCCAACGCCATAAAGCCAGTGCAAATGGAGTAATGCGCAGTTTTTTGTGGGCCATCTGAAAATAAAATCATATACATCATGAACGAAACAAACCCCAAGCCATAACCAAACTGTTCAATCATAATGGCGATGGTGATAAACAAGTGGCTGCTCGGCTGCACGTAGGCTAAATACACAAAGGCTAAGTTAGGCAAATGAATGGCAAACACCAGCGGCCACAAGCATTTTTTTAACCCAAAACGCGACACCAACCAGCCGCCCAAAATGCCACCCGCAGTCAGCGAAGCAATACCGTAGGTGCCATAAATTAAGCCGAACTGTTTATTATCTAACCCCAAGCCGCCATTGGCGATACTGTCTTTTAAAAACGGCGCCAGTAGTTTTACCGCTTGTGCTTCACCAAAACGAAAGAGTAGCAAAAATGCCAAGGTAAGCCAGATGCCGTCTTTTTTGAAGTAGCTCACAAAGGTGGCACGATAACCTGCCCAAAAGTTATCTGCAGGCTTTTGCGCCACATCGCTGGCTGGTTTAGGCAGGGCCAAATAATGGTAGATGCAAAGTGCTAAAAACATCGCGCCCAAAACCCCAAACACAATTTGCCACGCATAGAACGCAGATTGCAATTTGACATCGGCAAGGGTTCCGTTAGCGGCCTCAAAGTCCTCCATTAACTGGCCTGCCATCCAAATTAGCGCGCCCTGCCCCGCAATCATGGCTAAGCGATAAAAGGCGCTGCGCACACCCACAAAAGCGGCTTGCTGGTCTTGCCGCAAGCCCAGCATATAGAAACCATCCGCAGCGATATCGTGTGTGGCGGAGCTAAAGGCCATTAGCCACAGCACCGTTAAGCTGATAACAAAATAGTCTGGTCCTTTAAGCGTGAGCGCTACCAGCCCCAATGACGCGCCGATAATCAACTGCATGGTGACAATCCAAAACCGTTTGGTGCGCAACATATCAACCAAGGGCGACCATAACGGCTTAATTACCCACGGCAAATATAGCCAACTGGTATAAAGCGCAATATCGGTATTGCTCACGCCCATATCTTTGTACATCACCGTGGCAAGCATCATCACCACAACATAGGGTAAACCAGAGCTAAAATTCAGCGTAGGAATCCACAGCCAAGGGCTGCGTGCATTTGCATCTACTTCTGCATTAACGGACGGGAGATTTACGCTCATTTTTGCGACCTTAGTGAGGAGTTACGGCGCATTTTTTCTGCCGCGCAGAAATAATACCACTTTACTACCAATATTGTTTCAAGCAATGAAGTATAGATGTAAAAAAGGGGCATTTCTGCCCCTTTTTTATGACTGCTACTTCTCTTACTTAAGCGCTTACTTGAAGCTATACGTTACGTTTACACCCATTGTGCGTGGGGTGGCAAATATTACGCGCGTACCCATGATGCCTTGCTCTTGCGCGGATACTTCAGCTCGTTTGTTGGCCAAGTTTTGAATCCAAAAGTTAGCATCCCAATTCCCAAGGCTCACACCCGTGTTGGCGTTGAGCAAAGTGTAGGCTGGGCGCTCGCGCACGCTAGAAGTAGGGCTATCAGCGCGATCAATGGCGATGGGTTCGGTGTAACGGCCACTCAAGCTTGCCCACAGATACATGCCGTTATCCAATGAGGTATTAAAGCGTGCGCCAAAGTTATACTTCCACTTTGGGCTACCACCTAATTTACCGCCTTTAGACCAAGTGCGGCACTGTTCCGTCACGTTACCTGCGAATAGACAGTTTACTACTGTGCCAGTCCATTCCGCTTGGGTTGTCGTGGTGCTATAGGTTGCCTGCCAGCTATCGCTTAGCTTATACCGAGTAGACAATTCAAAGCCACGGCTACGCGCACTTGGGCCGTTGGCTGTTCCGTTTACAGGGAAACCTTCCACATCTTGAGCACGATAAGTTTGAACGTTTTTCCAGTCAATTTGATACAACGCTGCTTCAGCATAGAGCATACGGTTTAAGGCATAGCCTTTTAAATCCAGCTCAAAGTTGTTGGTGGAGTCCGGTTGGTAAGCTGCGTTCTCGGCTGATACTTTCTTGGTGCCTATGTCTTTAAAGCCATTGGTTCCACCGCGACGGAAGCCTTGCGAGAAGGTGGCGTAACCCAGTAAGTCATCGGCAATTTGATACGATGTATTGAGCTTAAAGTAGGATTTCGATTTTTTACCGCCGGAGCGGGTGAAGTCGCTATCGACAAAGCCTGCTGCATAGTCGACGATACGCGCAATTGCGGTGTCTTTGTATTGAAATCCACGCGCGCCGATAATAGTGGTCCACTTGGGCGTTACTTTGTAGTTAATTTCGCCGAACAACGCCGTTTCGGTGTAGTTATTGGCCAAATTTTCAAAATAACCTTCGTCTCTAATGCCGCCAACAGACGCACGATTAATTCGATTGTAAGCATCTAAGCCGGGAAGCATTTCAGAAAAGCGCAAGCTTTTGTCCTGATCCGTGTAATAAAGACCGGCAATCCAGTTCAAAGCGCCATCGCCTTTGGAAACGAGGCGCGTTTCGTGGCTAAGCCCTTTGTAGGCGTTGTTATAGGTAATGAACGCAGAACGCCCACTGTCAATCTTGCCACCCAAATCGCCGAAGTCAAAATAAAACGCTTCGCCTTGACTGGCGTAGTCGGCCTGTCCTACACGCGCGTCCTTAAATTGCGAATGGCAAACTCAGGGTAGCGTGAGATAACAACGTCTTGTCCAACAGCGAACGGTGTAAGCAGTGGGCTAAAGTAGGTGCGGGTCTCAGGACCTGCGGCCAATGGTTGGCAAACGCCGTTGGTTCCGTTACCTCTCCCTCTTCTCCACGAAGCTTCTAACTCAGCAGGCGTACGTGAGTTGGCGACATCGCACGGCAACAAGCCCGTGCCAGTGGTGCCATTGGCATTTTGCCGTTGTTCGGCGTGGCTAAAGGTGATGCTGGTGGTGTTGTTTACTTTCCAAAGTAAGGCTAGACGCCCGCCATCCACTTTTTGGAAATCATCATTTTCATAACGGTTACGATTACCGTCTGGTTGCGTTGTCCACGCGAAGGTGCCCAAGCGCCATGGTGGATTTGACACGCGATCTGTATAGCCTTTTTCGTCTAAATGCGCAAACGAACCACGCAGGGCAAATGTTTCGCTTAACGGCACGTTGAACATCACATCAGTATCGTTACTTATCCCGCCACCTTTGGTTTGATACAGTCCAGTCGAAATACGACCTTCGGTTTTATCCAACTTTGGTTTATTAGTGATGTAGCGAATGGTGCCGCCTAAGCTACCAGCACCGTATAACGTGCCTTGCGGGCCTAATAGGGTTTCTACACGTGAAACGTCTTTAATTCGAAAACCGATGCTTGGCAGCGGCGTTTCGTCTAGGTATAGGCGATGGTAGTTTTTACAAATTGCTCTAAATTATTAGCGCTAACAGGCGAAATATTTAAGCCTCGAACGGTAACTGAATCAGCAAAACGTGCGCTGTTTTGCGGCGCGTTGATGGCTACGCTTTGTTGAATCAATTTCTTCACGTCGGTGATGTTTTCTTCGCGCATGGTTTCTTCAGAAAGTGCGGTGACGTTGTAGGGTACTTTGTATGCCGCTTCGGCTCGCTTACCAGAGGTAACGACGATGCGTTCTACTTGCTGCGCTGTTCCGGCTTTTTTATCTGCCGCTGCTTTTGCTTTGGCTTCCGCTTCTTCCTTGGCAATCATCTCGGGCGTTTTAGTGGCCGCTGTTTGCGCAAATGCAGGCATAGCGAGGGTGAGCAGGGCAATTGATACAGCCGTTGCGATTGGGTTTTTAGTAAATTTCATCATAGGCACCTTAATTTTTTCGTTACCGTATAAAACATAAAACACGGGGGATAGTTGCTACTTTTCAACAGCACTTTCTACATCGTTAAACCTCACTGCAAGGCAATTCTAATGCTGCCGTTAGCCGCTGCCAGTAGCGCTGCCGCGGCTTGCGGGCTGATACTTTTCTTGATTGCGACAATCGCAGTTTTTACATGGTGATCGCAGGCTTCTAATGTGGTTTGCGCCTGCATCGCATCGCATCCGGTGGCCAACACTGTAAGTGAAATAGTGCGGCGGATGAGCTTGGCGTTGGTGGGTTTTACGTCCACCATTAAATTACCGTATACCTTGTTAAGCCGCACCATTAGTGCGCTTGAGAAGGTATTGAGCGCAATTTTTTGTGAAGTTCCGGCTTTTAAACGCGTGCTACCGGAGATCACTTCGGCACCGGTATCTAAGGTGATGCCGATCTCTGATTGTTGCGTAACGGGGGCATTAGGATTGTTGGCAAAGCCGATCGTTAGCGCGCCGTATTTTTTAGCTTCTGCCAACGCGCCCATCACATAAGGCGTAGCGCCCGATGCGGCGATCAGCAGCACCACGTCGTTTGCCGTGGGCTTGGTGGCGGCAATGTCAGCAGCGCCCTGTTCCACGCTGTCTTCAGCGCCTTCGACTGCGACATACACCGCATCCGCCCCCCCTGCAAGCAACGCCACCGCGCGGGCGGGCGGCCATGAAAACGTGGGATATAACTCAACGCTGTCCAGCAAACCTAAGCGCCCTGACGTGCCCGCACCAGAGTAAATAAGCCTGCCACCAGCCTGAATACGCGGCACCGCGGCTTCTACCGCACGCGCGATGTCTGCTGCGGCTGCGCGCACGGCATTAACAGCGTTTATTTGATCGTCGGCTAAAGCATTAACTAGGTCGACGGGGGAATATAAATCAAGGTCGGCGTGCGCTTGGTTGGGTGTTTCAGTATTTAGCATGAATTTCTTAAGAATTTAGTGGGAAGGAACACGTGATCTAGCAGTTGAACGTGAGGTGAAGTCTAAAACCCAAAATGCACAAATGTGTCGTGCAATAGATTCATAACCGATTACTGATTAAATACCAATTTACTACCAATAGTAGACACTGTGCTACTCGCCCCGTAAAAAAGCAACCTAAGTCGCTTAAACCTGTACCTTATGCTGTGATTGTGTTGTTTTAAACCCACCAAACTGTAATATAAGGGGCGTAGGCTCCATTTTATGGCACTTTTTCTGCACCAAAATGGCGCAGTAAAACAGGCTATATTCCCTGTGGTGGCGCGGGTCTTCGCGGCTTTTGGACTGACAACTGGTTTCAAGTGGTTTTAAGAAATATCAAAAATATAGTACCAATAAAATACCAATTTCGCGTATAATCAGTGTGTAAAAATTTGCAATTGAACCGGCTCTTAAATCTCGTGGTTGCGCCTGCTTTAATTGATTCTTCGTGCAGCCACGACATTTGCGCGCCTGATGGTCTACAACTTAGGTGGTGTTATGGATTTACTATTTTTAATCGCGCTCATACTTTTTAGCGGCGTGTTGGCGATGGCCGAAATGGCGATTGGCGTGAGCCGCCCTGCCATTCTTGAAAAGATGGCGCGCGAAGGTTCCTCAGGTGCGCGTGCGGTGCTAAAGCTGCGCGAAAAGCCCAGTCGCTTGCTTGCGGGTACACAGCTTGGTTTAACAGCTGTCGCGATGATTTCCGGCGTGGTTGGCGAATCGCATTGGGTGCCGCGACTTGAGGTGCTAATTAGCGATTACCTACCTTGGCTGGCGCACATTAAATACGGCGTGTCGCTGGGTATTGTGGTGGTGATTATTACCTTCGTCAGCTTGGTGATTGGCGAAGTAATCCCTAAGCGCATCGCCATCGCGCAGCCCGAAGCAGTGGCGTCTTTTATGGCGGGCTTCGTCACGTGGCTGCTGCGCTTAACGGCGCCCGTGGTGGCTTTGGTGGCGATTGCTTCAGAATTTTTGCTGAAGCTCACGCCCTTAATTGAGCGCGATAAAGCCAGCGCCACAGATGAGATCTTGGTGCTGATTGAAATTGGCCGGCGCGAAGGTAATTTAAATAAAACTGAGAGCGAAATTCTCGGCAATGTGTTCCGCTTGGACAACCGTCGCGTGGGTGCCATCATGACCCCAGCCGCCAGCATTGTGTGCCTAGATTTATCATGGACGCCTGAAGAAAATATTAAGGTGTTGCGCGACCACAAAGTATCGCGGTTTTTGCTTTGCAAAGAAGGTATCGCGAACCCGATCGGCTTTGTTGAAAGTCGCGAAATTTTAGGGCGCTTGCTGGCCGGTGAAGAGCTCGATTTAAAAACCTTACAATCAGCACCCTTGCATTATGTGCCGGGCGAAATCGCACTGACCGGTTTGCTTGAATTTTTCAAGCAAAATAGTGCGTATGCGGCATTGGTAGTCAATGAGTTTGGATCAACTGAGGGCTTGGTTACCGTATCTGATTTAATGAGCACCGTGATTGGCGACATGCTGCTTAAAGATGACATTCATGCGCTGGCCGTTAAGCGTGAGGATGGTTCGTGGCTAGTTGATGGCTTGTTGCCAGTCGATGAAATGAAACAAAAATTAGGCATACCATCGCTGCCCGATGATGAACCGGGCAACTTCCAAACTGTGGGTGGGTTTATGCTGTTTCAGATGGGGCGCATTCCGCGCAAAGCAGATTCTTTTGAATGCGCCGGATGGCGCTTTGAGGTGGTGGATATGGATAAAAATCGGGTTGATGAAGTGCTTGCGAAACAGCTGCCAAAATGAAATTACTCTCAAGCGTTATTTGTGTTGTCGCCTTCCTGAATGCCACTTTCTCGATGGCTGAAGATGCCCGAAATAAGGGCGTCTCCAAGCCAACAACGATATCAAAAGAAGCAGCAGAAGTAAGGGGCACTTGGGTCACCACCACCGCTAACACCGCAATTTCAACGCCTGCCAACACGGCAGCCACGATGAAAAAGCTAGCCGATACTGGGCTTAACACCGTGTATGTGGAGGTATGGAAAAACGGCTACACCCAGTATCCATCGCAAGTTTTAAAACGCACGATTGGGGTTGAGCGTCGCCCAACGCAGGCGCTGCAAGACCCAAGCGACAAGGCGAGCAAAATACCGCCGCGCGACCTGCTGCAAGAAACCGCCATTGCTGCCCATCGCAACGGTCTGCACTATATTGCGTGGTTTGAATACGGCTTCATGGCCGCGCACAAAACCACCATGAATGATTTGTGGAAGCAAAAACCTGATTGGCTTAGTCGCGATATTAAGGGTAGCGAAATAGCACCTAATGGCTTTGTGTGGATGAACCCGCTACACCCCGAAGCGCGGATATTTTTGCTCGATTTAGTATTAGAAGCTATCGACAAATATGACATCGACGGCATTCAAATTGACGACCGTATTGTGTGGCCTTACGTCACAATGGGTTACGACGACACGACCCGCAAAATTTACGCTGCCGAGCACAATGGCGCACAGCCACCCGACGACCATAAAGACCCCGCCTTCATGGCATGGCGGTCTGCCAAAGTAAACGAATATTCCAAATGGTTTACCCAAGAAATTCGCGCCCGTAAGCCTGGCCTATTGGTGAGCTTGAGCCCAGCAGTTTATCCGTGGTCATACGATTATTATTTGCTCGACTGGCCCGCGTGGAGCGGCTGGCAAGCGAGCGATCGCATCACCGGCGCGCCCGTGCGCAATGCCGCCGCCCAAGCGCAAACGCCGCGCTGGGACGAGTTTATTCCGCAGGCCTATCGGTTTAGCTATGATGCATTTGAAAAGACTTGGCGCGAGCAGGTGGCGCATGTGGATGGTCACGATAAGCTGCGCGGCACCAACCGCAAAGCCGATATGTTGGCGGGCATTCGCTTAACCGGTGACGGCAAAGATGACTCAAGCTGGGAGCAACTAAAGCGCTCCATCGAGCTTACCCGCAGCTTAGGTAATGGCGGCCATGTGCATTGGTTTAGTCGCGCGGTAACGGACATTTTTGCCGATCAACTAAAAACCTTCTACGCTGCGACGCCTGCTGTCACCCCGCGTTTTCCGCTAGGCTGGAGACCCGCGCCAATAGTGCTTTTTCAGGCACCGCCCACACTGGGATTGGATGACAAATTTAGCAATGAACAGCTCTGGCAAGCACCCAATATTCCCGCTGGCAAATACCAACTCATTGGCTTTGACGGCAAAACGTGGGACGTGCTGAGTAGCCAAGATTTTAGCGGCGGCAAGACAATCAGCGGCAATCAAAAGCAGCTGTTCCCTGTAGCGCGAAAATATAGCCAAGTAGAATTATTGCGCGACCGACGGGATGATTTTGGCGCGATAAAACGATAAAGCGATAACGCGATAACGCGATAAAAACAGCGTTTTTTCAGCTGTAAAAATATCCAAAAAATCGTAACGGCAAAGAATTTTGCGCATTCCATAGCCCGGCTCAAGCAGCTTCATCGCGATAGCCGGGGCAGTTGCAGAAAAATGGACGGCGTCGAATTTCAACTACCGTCCCAGCTATCGCAATAAAGCCGCTTGAGCCGGGCTACAGCACTGGTGGATTTAAACTCAAATGCCTTGTAGACGCCCTAAAATAGGGCATCTACAAGGCATTATTTCGTGCCGCTAACAAAAAACTACGGCGCGCACAAGGTAGAAATTACTCTAGAACCTAGCACACTAAACCATCTACAGCTGGTGCCGCTCAAGGTCACAGCGTTGCTTGGCGGCGTGGCGTTGGTCGTCACCAATAAGCTGCCCGTGCGAGTGCCTAAGCTGCGCGGCGAGAAGCTGATATTGATGTTGCAGCTGGCGTTAACCACCAAGGTAGATGGGCAATTATTGGTTTGCGCAAACTCGCCGCTGGCCACAATACTAGCTACATCAAGCGGTGCCGTGCCCACGCTGGTCAGCGTGACTGTTTGTGCTTGCGCAGTGCTAATGAACAAGGTGTTGCCAAAGCCAAGTGCTGTGCTGCTTAGGCGTGCGCGGGGTACGGGCACCGGCGTTGCGTTGCCGGTTAGATCCACGCCGTTAACTGTGGCTGCGTTGGCTGCGTCCGTAACGATGTCTACCCGCGCGGTTTTGTTACCTTCGCTGAGCGGGTTAAACGCCACAAAAAACACGCAGTTGGCACCCGGTGCTAAGGTGCTCACGCCGCTGATGTTGACGCAGCGTGCGTTGGTAGGGTTGCTTACTGGATTGGCTGAGAACGGGATAACCCCTAGCGGCAACGCAAATTCTGTCGCGTTGACGCCGCTCAACGTAATACCCGTAAAGTTTAGCGTTGCATCACCTAAGTTGGTGACAGTAATGATGCGTGTGCTACTTTGCGTTGCGACGGTTTGATCGCCTAAGTTTATCGACTGTGCGCTGACGCCTAAATTTGGCCGTGGGCGCGGCGTAGCTGTGCCCGACAGCGTGACCACAGATGGCCCCGAACTCAAGTTAGTATTGATGATAAATTGCCCCACTTTGCTACCTTCTGTAACTGGCGCGAAGGTGATGCCGTAGTAGCATTTAGCAGTTGGTGCCAAGCTTGCGCCGCATGGCGAGATAACTTCAGTCGACGTATTAATGAAGTTATTGCTACGCGCAAAATCTGCATCCCCGCTAAAATTAGTGTCGCGGATGAGCAAATTAGCCAAGCCGATATTCGTCAAAATAATGGCTTGCGTTTCTGCTTGTGAGCCCACGGTTTGGCTACCGAAGCGCAAGCTGGCGGTATTTAAGTTGAGCTCAGGCACCGGCAGTGGCGAGCCCACACCAGTCAACACTACGCGATTCGGAAAAGCCTCTGCCGTGATAAACACAGCATTGCTATTCACCACAATACTGCCTTCGCGCGCGCCAAGGCTTACGGGCGTGAAGTCCACATTCACCGCGCAACTCGCTGTGGGAATAAGGAAATCTGGCGTGATGGGGCAATTGCTCTGGAAGCCGAAATCACCCGCACCGACGATACCCGAAATGATTAAGTTTGCGTTGCCGTTATTGGCTACCGTGAACTGCTGCTTAGCCGTCGTTAAGCCCTGTGTTTGCGACCCAAAATTAAGGTTGCGCGTGCTAAACAGTAGGCCTGCGGCAGGCACAGGAATACCGGTACCGGTGAGGGCTATTCTTACTGCACCGTTGCTGCCCTGCGGCAGGTTGCTGGCGTTGCTCACAATGCTTAAGGTGCCGGTTTTGTCGCCCACCGTGCTCGGGGAGAATGTGAGCGTAACGGTACAGCCTAGCCCCGGCCCGACAGCAACTGTGGTGCTACACGTGCCGCCCAACGTACCGACTGGGCGGGCATTGTTGCCGCCGGTAACCGTGATGGCGCTAATGCTTAGCGGTGCATTGCCCCTGTTGGTTACGGTGACGGTTTTAGCGGCACTGGTGGTGAGAATCACTTGCGAGCCGAAAGCTAGGGCAAGCGCGTCGAGCTCAATATTAGCCACGGGTGCCGCGATGCCAGTACCGATTAAATCAATCTCAGACACGGCGCTGGTGGCTGGCACCGGCGCGGATGCTGCCAAAGCTGATACCCCATTGTGGGTGATGGTGAGCTTGCCAACCGTGCCATTCACAACGGCACTAACACCACTGGGCGTGAACACGACGTTGATCTCACATGTAGTGTTGGCAGGAATCGCACCGGCGCTGATCGGGCTGCCGAAGGCGCTCAAAGCGCAGTTGCCCGGCGCGCCAGCAAAACGACTAAATTGCGGGTTAGAAAAACTTAAATTTGAGATATTGAGTGGCACCTGCCCTGAATTTTTGATGGTGATGGTACGCGCCGGCTGCGTTGTGGTGTTAATGATTTGACTACCAAAATTAATGCTGCTGAAGTTAGCGGGAACAAATTCAAGCACCGGCACCGCTGCCAACACGCCCGTACCGCTCAACGCAATACCTGCCGTCGCGCTCGTTGCAGGGAGTACCGCCGCATTGTGGGTAATGGTCAAAGTACCCGATGCCGTTCCCACCGCAGTCGGCGCAAAAATAAGCGAAATACTGCAGCTACTGGTGGGTGCGATCGACGCGCTGGCGCTAAACACGCAAGGCGGGTCGGCGGCAATGGTAACGGCTGGGCTGGCAAGGTTCAGTGCGCGCTCTTTACCAAGTTTTGCAGCTTCAGTCGGTAAGCGCACTGGCGCAGCGGCGGCTGGGGCTGGGGAGACAGTGAACAGCGGATTGCTAATGCTAATGCCGCTTAAATTTAACGGGGCGTTGCCGCTGTTGGTAATGATGATGACAACTGGGTCACTCCTACGATTGATGACTTGATTCGGAAACGACGCCAACGTAGTGAGCGAGCTAAACACCGCTGCAGGAATTGCGCCAATCACAATAGTAACCGGCTGTGTTGCATTGGGCAGCGTGCCGTTTGCCGCGGTAACGCTAAAGGTAAATGAACCCGCAGTGGTAGGTGTGCCCGCAACGGCACCGGTGGATGCGTTTAGCGTAAGCCCTGGCGGCAATGTGCCACTGGAAGTCCACGTAGCGGGCGCTGTGCCACTTGCTGTGAACGTAAAGCTGTAAGGCACACTAATGGCTCCCGACGGTGGTGTACCCGAAATAGTCGGCGCCACCGGTATAGGTGCCACAACAATACTTACTGGCTTAGTCGCATTTGGTAACGTGCCGTTGGCAGCTACAACACTAAAGCTAAAAGTGCCAGCTGTAAGTGGTGTGCCGCTTAATACGCCGCTCGCGCTATTGAAGGTAATGCCCGCCGGTAGGGTGCCTGTGGTTGACCATGTGATCGGTGCAGTGCCCGTTGCAGTGAAGCCAAATGAATACCCAACACCCACCGTTGCATTGGGCGGTGTACCGACGATTGCAGGTGCTACCGGCGTAACAGATGACGTGCAACTTAACGGGTAAGAAATCGGGCTTGGCGTATTGGGTGCGTTATGCGTGATGCTTAATGTGGCCGTAAAACTACCAACAGCTATAGGCGTACACGTGACGCTAAACACGCAGGTACCCGCAGGGTTGATGGTGCCCGCGCAGTTATCGGGTACCGCAAATAGGCTAGCGTTGGGTCCTGTTACCGTTTTGCTTAAATTAGCAACGGCGGAACCGCTATTGAGCAAGCTCACGGTTTGCACGGGAGATGTTGTGTTGGGCGCGACAGCGCTGAAGGTTAGCGTGGTTGCGGCAACAGGGGTAGCCACAATATTGGGCAAATTTTGCACCGACAAAGTCGCCGCCACAAAACCAGCCTGACCGCCAATCACAGACGTAGCACTGCCAACCGGTAAATTAACGTTGTAAAGCCCTGCAGTTGGGCTGCTGATGGGAACAGTAATAAAGCAACTACCACTAGCGGGCACACTACCGCTCACCAAGTTCAACACGCCACTCGTGACTGAAGCCGTGCCGCCGCAGTTACCGCCAATTGGGCTGGCCGCAAAGCTGGCACCTGAAGTTGGCGCAATGTTAGACAGCACTAAATTGGAGGCGGGGCTGATTGAATCGGTGTTGTTGATGGTGAGGGTGAAGATTGATTGTGCGTTCACGCCGACGGCGGGAGGGGTGAAGGTGGCGGCGAGGGTTAGGGGGGTAGGGGCTGGCGGTATTGCGCTAATTGAAATGCTTGCCGTCGCCGTCGCCGCTGCGGTGTAATTGGCATTGCCCGCTTGGTTGGCGGTGAGACTACAAATGCCAACTCCCGTGTAGGTAACGACATTGCCCGCTACCGTGCAGATGGTGGGAACGCTACTGGTGGCAAAGATAACCGGAAGCATAGACGGCGTCGCTGTGGCACTGAGTATTTGCGAGCCAGCGCTTAAAAGTGCGGTGGAGGGCGGGGCAAACCCTAGGATAGATTGAGGACCCGGTGAACCAGTGGCAGAAAGGGAAACACTGCTCGATATCGCGTTATAGTTGAAGCTAAACGCGTCCCCCATGATAAAACCCGAACCGGTTGCGGTGAATGTGACGTCTTTAGTGCAAGACGCAGGAGGAGGAGGAAGCGTTGCGCCACAGGTGCCGCCTGTTAGCGTATACGGTCCAGTGACAGCCACACTCGTAAACGTGAGAGTACCTGGCGGGGTGGAGGTATTGGTGATAGTGACCGGTTGCGTGCTTGGCACACCTACAAGGCCGGTAAAGCTCAAAGAAAGAGTTGACAACATAATGGCAGGTGTAGATACCTGCCCGACCAATGTAACCACGGTAGGGCTACCAACGCCAGCATGAACTATCTGCAGTAAACCGCCGGTGTTAACAGCACTCGCCGTATATTTAATTTGCAGCGCACACGGGATGGGGGACGCAGGGATGGTTCCCATGCATGTGTCTGCAAAAATAACAAAACCCGCTGGCAGGGTGATACTGGTAATTGTGATCGGAAGCGCTGTGCTGTTGCTGACTGTGATGGTTTGCGGGTCGGTGGTATTGGTGAGCGTTTCGCTGAAGGTTAGGGTGGCGGGGGCAACCGTTACGTCGGCGCTTGCAACCAAGAAAGCTGTGGATATTTCAGAGGTATTGCCGAACTCAGGCCCACCATTTGGAGTAGCTATGGCTGTGGCATTCCAAGGTGGAAGTATTCTTGGCGTGGTAATAGTTGCGCTGCCAAAACCGGAACCGTTTGTTGTGATCGAGGTGCTACTAAATAGCGGAACCCTGCACTGGCTTTCGCCGGGAGGATTATTGCAAATAAGCACTTCGTATGTTGTGCCCGGCAGTGCATTTATCGAAAAACTAACATCCATCGAGGTGGGGGATAAGACAGGAAAAACTACCCCCGTCACTAAAGCATAGTTACTGTATCCGTTGGGGCCAGTATCAGCATCTTGCAGGGCAGGAATATCATTTGGCGTAGCTAAGTTATCGCCCAAATCAATACCGATATTGGTGTTGCTGTGAATAAGGTTAGCAATTGCTGCCGGATGACTTACCCTCACCTTTTGCGCGGTTGCGCCGACAATATTTACACCCTTCCCATTATTGGCGATGATGTTGTTGCTGATGGAAATTTCGCTCGAACCATTTACGAGGATGCCGTTGAGCGTATTAGGCATCGACGTCACAGCGTCGACGTCTACGCCGATTAAATTATTGACGATTTGCGTTTGGGTAGAAGCGACAACCTGGTTAATCGAATGAATACCACTATGCGCGTTACCGCTAATAATGTTTTTATCGCCTACCGTGGTAGAACCAATGATTAACCCAGGTGCCGCATCGTGGAAAACACCAAAATTATTGCTCACCAGCTTATTGCCCAGTATTTGGGCGACACCTGCACCGGATTGCACCGCAACTGCGGCACCTGATGAAACACCTTCAATATGGAGCCCGCGGATGGTCACTGGATGGGAAGTCGTATTATTTCCTGGCCCAAAAATACTTAATGCGTTGCCAGAAGTAATACCGCTACCATCGATTTTAAAGCCATATGTGGCAGTTGACGCGAGTTTTGGCCCAGCCCCATCGGGCATTGAACCAGCATTGCCAAACCCGTTGATCGTGGTCGCGCAAGCGCCCACGGTGACGGGTGACATAAGATTGATAACACTATTAAGCGGGAGATCAAATTTAACCAAATAAGGACTACCCGGACAAGTTGCACTACCGTCAGTGGCTATATCAAAAAGCACGCCCCGCAGTGAGCCCGAACCAGAATCGGCAGCATTGGAAACTTGATAAAACCGCGTATTAAATATTGTGCGATAAAAAGCATTACCGCTACCTACGACTGACGTTATCCCGCTCGCGCAAAGACCGAACGGGCAAATTAACTTTGGTGCACTCAAGTTACCAGTCATACCCCCAAGTAGACCTCGAATGGTGTCAAAAGGAGGAGTGAACAACGATGGCAGGGCGAGTTGATTGAGTGCAAATACGCCGCCGGGTGAAAGACTCACGGTACCGCTAACCTGTAACTGGTCAAACGCGGAAACATTGACATCGGCAAAATAATTGCCGGTTGAAGTCTGGACATAATTACCGGTAATGACTTGCGTTGCAATAGTGCCACTACCGCCCGGAGACATCGTGGTGCCGTTGTTCAGCACATTGGCCTGAATATTACTGATCGTAGTTGTGCCGTTTGCAAGCGAGAGCGGCGATGATGAGTCAACGATCGTTCCAGCCCCTTCCAGTAACGCGCCCGCACCTGCCATTTCAAAGGTTGTGGGTAGCGCATTAATGGTTAATTGGTTGGCTGGCGGTACGGATATTGTGCCGTAATTCTTCAGAATCGCGCCAATAACACTCATGTTGGCCGCGGCCACTTGAATTGTTCCGTAGTTATTAAATAAAGCGGCAGATTGGCCGTTAATGGAACCCCCTGTAAAAGGCAACACACCAGACAATGTATTAGTGAAAGCCGCTGATGATGAATTTATATTAATTTGGCCTGCCACTTCATTGGATGGGTTGGCCGAGCTGTTGGTGAGGGTTTTAAGAGTGCTGGTGCTATTGATTTGTACGCCACTGGCAAAGACTTTGAAGACTACCGGACCCGGTGCCGTGCTAACGTCGATATCAGTAAGCTGGACGGCGACTCCAGTAGGGCCTCCAAATTGGAGATTAAAGTTGGCGGTGAGCGAAGCCGAGCCCGAGCCGCTGAGGAATGAACCCGGATCCATAAAAAGCCGCGCGACGCTAACAGGCCCCACCACTGAAATATTGTGGCCGGTATTAATGGTGACGTCATCATTTATGCTTGGGATAGCGTTGCAGGTCCAATTTGTCGGGGTTGTCCAGTTGCCGGAATTCAAAGAATCGCAGGTCAACGCCAACGCGTCGCTGGACACCACCAAAGACCCTACGAAGCCAGCCGCAGCCAAAGTAGAAAAGAGTTTCGCTTTAACAGATTTACGCATGACAGCCTCGCAGATAGGAAATTTAAGTTTTGCCTATTTGTGATGTTAAAGCAAATTGCTTTTGTCTGCAGCCCACGCCATACCGCGAACGGGGTATGCAAGGCGGATAATTCACGGTATGGGTGCGGTTGGGCACATATTTTGCATGGAAACGGCAGGTCGAAGAGGGAAGGCGCGTCGAATATCAACGCACACGCCTATTTCGGCTCGCCTTCCATCAGATACAACACAGCAATTCCGAGGGCATTGCAGCTTGTCACCGTTTGCCGACGAGAGCGCAAACGCCAATGTAAAATGCCTGAAGACGCCCTAAAATAGGGCGTCTTCAGGCACTCACTAGCCTCGCTAAAGGTAGTTTAGCGCTAAATTTTAGCGCCGTCCTACCCCGCTACTTCGGCATCACATACCCCGTAACCCCACTCGGATTCCCCGGCGCACCCTCAGCCACCCACGCGCCTGTAGCAACGAGCACATCAAATTCGTTTTTATCAGTGGTCCAGTGATGTACAGCTGTGTTGACCAACGCCAAGCGATACAACGGCACCGTGCCGAGCACGCCCGCGGTTAGGAATAAATAGCCGTCGATATTTTCATCACTAAACTGTTCTTTGCGGGCGCGTTGCACATCGTATTCGTTGCGGTCGGTGGTCCAGAAGTGCTGGCGCACGGTTTTTATATATAGCCGATAGTAGGGCACTGTGGTTTGACCAAACTTGGTGACGGGTTGCATAAATAATTTATGGTCAACGCCCTCGTCCACATAGGTGGCACCTAGCGCCCGCAATACGTCATATTCGTTTTTGTCCGTCGTGAACAAATGCCCTTTGGTGCTCGGCACGTAAATGCGGTAGCGATTTTGCGCGACGAAATCGACTGTGGTTACGTTAAACACACCGCTCACACCACCAATGTTGAGCGTCACCACAACCGTCTCGCCGTTGTTAGATGCGGACGTTACGCGTACGCACACACGATCACCGTTGCTAACCGTCGCAGCAGCGGCTGTAAACGCTGCCGTGCAGCCAATCGAATACCCCGCATTGACGCCACTTGCGGCGCTAATACTGATTGGTACAGCCGCATTGATACCCGCCACCGTGATGCTATTGGATAGGCGCATCACATTCAGCGGCACGTCGTTTTGCGGCATGAATACAAACGCGTTTGGGGTGGTGTTAGGTACAACAATCACCGGTGGCACTACGACGGGTGTAGCTGTAGGTGTGGCCGTCACCGTATGCGCAAGTGCCTGCATGGGTGTGACCGCATCATCGACGAACGCCGCAAAGTTGTATTCATTGCCACCAAAACTTGCCGCAATGCGATGCACGCCCAACGGCAAGGCGTTGGTGCTACAGCTGGCTTTACGAATGGTGTTTTCAGCACTAAACGTGGATATCAATTCCACCGCTTCACACCCCGCAATAGGCAGGCCATTGGCTGTAAAGGCAATAAATAAGCGGCTTCCCGGCACATTGGCAGGTATAGCAGCTAACCCATTCGCACTAATGGGCCCCACCGCACCTATCAACGCCGCTGTGAAGCTAGTGGCTTGCGTGAGTTGGCTAGTTGATGGGGCGGGTGTGGTGTTAGGCGGCGTATCAATTTGTGGGCTACCGCTGGTTGCGCCGCTGGCAATAGTAAGCACAGGCACCACCGCCGCAAAGCGCACTACTACCGTGCAATCACCCGTAATGGCGCTGGTGCGATAGGTGTTGCTGCCCGCATTTTGTGGCACCAACGCCGTAGCGGTAATCACGCTACCACCACAGGTGCCGGTGACCACCGCTAAGTAACGCGGGTTAGCGTTAATGGCGATATCAAGCGTGCCGCCCCCGATAAGATCAATCAACCCCAAGGGGCTAACCGTGCCGTTTGCTGGATTGCTCAAACTACTGACGCCAGCGATGCTTACATTCACCGTTCCGCGCACCGGTGGCGCCACCACCACTGCGGAAAGCGTGATGCTTTGCGTGACTTGCGGCGCAGCACCATAATTAACATTGCCAGACTGATTCGCCGCAATCGTGCATACCCCCACAGTAAGCATGGTGATGGTAGTGCCATTGCTACCAGATGCCGTGCAAACCAGCGGCGTTAAGCTGCTATACACCACCGCACTGCCCGAATTACCCGGCACCACACCCGCACCCACTACAAACGTGCCGTTGAGCACAAAGGGTCGCGTGCCACCGCCCAAGCCGTTTAGGTTAATGGCCTGCGTACCAGGGTTGACCGTTACTGCCACCATAACGGCAGGTGCGGCAGTGTAATTAGTATTACCCGCTTGGTTGGCCACAAGGTTGCAAACACCAATACCGGTATAAGTGACCTGTGTGCCCACTACTGTGCATATCGTGCTGGCACTCGTGGTGCTAAAGGACACAGGCAAGTTAGATGCACCACCCGTGGCACTAAGGCCAACGGGCGAGGTGCTCACCAGCGCAGGGGACATGGGTGCGAAGCTTACGATGGCCTGTGTGCCTTGGGTAATTGTAATGGACTGCGCAACTGCAGTGGCAGCTGTAAAGTTAGCATTACCGGCTTGAGCAGCAGAGATGGTGCAGATACCGACATTAACCATCGAAACAGATGCTCCCGTCACGCTGCAAACCAACGGCGTGGTGCTGCTGTAGCTCACCGCTAAGCCTGAAGAGGCGCTAGCCGCGGGACTTAGCGCGAAGGTGCCTGCTGCAACAAGGGCTTGAGTTGCCGGTGTTTGCACGGCAAAGGTGACAGTTTGGGCGGCTTGGGTGATGGTTACAGACTGCGTAACTGCAGCAGCGGGCGTAAAATTAGTGTTACCCGTTTGCGCAGCCAAGATAGTACAGGTACCGACACTAACCATCGAAACCGATGTTCCGGTCACTCCGCAAACTAATGGTGTTGCGCTGGTATAGCTCGCCGCTAAGCCTGAAGAAGCGCTAGCAGCGGGGCTTAGCGCAAAGGTGCCAGAAGTTGCAAAGGTTTGGCTTGCTGGCGCTTGTGTGGTGAAGGTAATAGTTTGCGAGGCTTGGGTAATGGTGATGGACTGCGCCACCGCTGCCGCCGCCGCATAGTTCGTATTGCCCGCTTGCGCAGCAGAAATTGTGCAGGTACCGGCAGAACTAATCGAAACGGTGACGCCACTGATGCCACAAACAGTAGGTGTGGTACTAACGTAGCTAATGGCTAAGCTTGAAGACGCGCTCGCCACGGGGCTTAGCGCGAAGGTGCCTCCGGAAACATAGCTTTGCGTTGCCGGTGCCTGTGCAGCAAAGGTGATGCTTTGCGCGATTTGGGTAAGCACAATGGACTGCGTTACTGCAGTAGCGGCAGAGAAAATAATATTGCCCGCTTGCGCCGCCATCACCGTGCAGGTGCCGCCTGAAATCATTAAAACCACTGCGCCGGTCACGCTACAAACAGCCGGCGTGCTGCTTGTGTAAGTTACGGCTAAGCCAGAGCTTGCGGAGGCCAAAGGATTTAATGCAAAAGTGCCTGCAGGTGCGAAAGTTTGGCTGGCGGGTGACTGTGCGCTAAATGTGATGGTCTGCGGCGTTTGAGCGATGGTGATTGATTGGGCAATCCCGGTAGCCGATGCAAAGATGCTGTTTCCAGCCTGTGCTGCCAAAATTGTACAAGTGCCGGGGGTAAGGATGGATACCACTGCCGCAGCAATTGAGCACACCGAGGGCGTAGTACTCGTATAGCTCACCGCTAAGCCAGATGATGCGCTTGCGACGGGGTTTAGCGCAAAGGTATTGGCTGCAACAAATATTTGACTGCTCGGCGTTTGCGCAGCAAACGTAATGGTTTGGGCAATTTGGGTGATGTCGATTGCCTGCGTTACAGACCCTGCTGCTGCATAAACAGTGTTGCCAGCCTGCGATGCTGAAATAGTACACATACCCACTGCGTTTATTAAAACGGTCACTCCTGTCACACTACAAACCGATGGTGTCAAACTTGCGTAGCTCACCGCTAAGCCTGAAGAGGCGCTGCCGACAGGACTAAGCGCGAAGGTGCCAGCGAGCGCAAAGGTTTGGGTTGCTGGTGTTTGTGCCGCAAACGTAATAGTTTGCGACGCTTGGCTAATCGTAATGGACTGCATCACAGTCGCCGCCGCCGTAAAGTTAGCATTACCCGTTTGCGCGGCAGAAATGGTGCAAATACCTACGTCCAGAATAGAAACCATCGTCCCCGATATTCCACAGACAAATGGTGTGGTGCTGGTATAACTCACTACTAAGCCTGAAGAAGCGCTAGCTGTAGGGCTGAGCGCGAAGCTGCCGGAAGTAACAAAAGTTTGAGTTGCAGGCATCTGTGCGCTAAAAGTGATGGCTTGAGCGGCTTGGATAATGCTAATCGACTGCGTGACCGAAGCAGCGGGCGTAAAATTAGTATTGCCCGATTGCGCGGCCGAGAGGGTGCAAATGCCTACGGCTTGTATCGAAACCGTTGTCCCCGAAATTGTACAAACTGCCGGTGTTGTAGTGGTATAAATTACTGCTAAGCCTGAAGAGGCGCTAGCTAAGGGGCTTAGCGCGAAGGTGCCTGAAGTTGCAAAGATTTGGCTAGCGGGGCTTTGCGCGACAAAGGTAATCGTTTGTGCCGCTTGGGTAATGGCGATAGTAATGCTAGCGGATGTAGCGGCTAAGTAGTTTGCATCTGCCGCACGGGTAGCAGTAATGTCGCAACTGCCGACGCCAGCTGCAGTAAGAGTGGTGCCGATGATGGTGCAATTGCCGTTGCTGGAGGCAAAGCTGTAACTACCCGTGCTGGAGCCTCCTGAAGCGCTCAGGGTTGTAGTGGCGCCAAAGCTAAGACTAGTGGCTGTGGCGCTCGCTATCACCGCACTCGTTTGCGCTGCTGCTTGTATCGCTATATTCGCACTTACCTGTGGCGCTGCTAAATACAAACCCGCTGTGCCTGCTTGATTAGCATGCACCACACAGGTGCCCACACCTATGAGAGTCACCTGATTACCGCTCACCGTACAAATTGACGGGGCACTTGCTGTGCTGAAGATCACGGGATTGATTGAGCCACCGCCTACTGCGCTTAGCGTGATGGCACCTGAGCCAAAAATGACCGAGGCGGAAGGGCTAAAACCTGTGATAGTTTGGCTTTGCAGTAAGTTAAATGTGGCATCCACCGAACATGCGGCAGTGATAGCCAAAGTGGTAAATGTGTTGCCCACTAACGAGCCGCCACAACTACCGCCAACGGCGGTGATGGCGAATCCCGCATCGGGCGTGACGATAAACGCGGGTTGCGTACCATAAACCGCGCTGACCGGCGCTGCGGGTGAAATGCTGCCATTGGCACCGGCGCTGGGCGTTACTGACGTGCTGCAACCGGTGTACCACGGGCCGGAGCCTCGAATTTTTGCGTCCCAAGCCGCATCGACAGAGGCAGTCAAGTTATTGGGGCAGACATCACTTGAGCCATTGTATAGCGCGGTTGGGGATGGGAGCGTCGGAATGGAGCCGGTAAGCTGGTTGTTGTTTACAGCAAAGTACTGAAAATTACTCAATCCGCTCAAGGAAGGGATGGAGCCGGTGAGTTGGTTGTATGAAACATAAAAGATTTGCAAATTGCCCAGCCCACTCATTGGCGGGATCGAGCCAGTGAGTTGATTGCTGTTAACGAAAAAAGTCAGCAAATTGCTCAAACCCGTTAAGGAAGGGATGGAGCCAGTGAGTTGATTGCTATTGATTTCGAAGCGTTGCAAGTTACTCAATCCGCTCAGCGACGGGATTGAGCCGGTGAGCTGGTTACTATTGGCGTAAAAAATTTGCAAATTAATCAAGCCGTTCAAGTTAGGCGGTAGAGAACCCGTTAATTGGTTGCCGCCCAAGAGCAATCCAGTCACCACCCCGCCCAAACAAGTCACCCCATACCAAGTACATTCCGTTCCCACAGCACCATTCCAATTAGTTTTAGTAGTCCAACCCGCACCATTGGTGCTGGTATAAAAGTCCAGCAACACCTGCCGTTCGCTCGCAGGGATTTGCGCGGTAGCTTGGTTGCTGAACAACGTCGCTGCTATCAACATTGCGGCGAGAAGGATGCGGTGGAGTGTATGACCTAGCGTTTGCGCTGGTTTTGTGGTTGCTTGCATTGGTATTTCCCCTTGAAACAAAACTACTTCTTGATTATTTTGGACTGCGTTTTTTATCGCTTTGGCGGCGAACATTACGATGCGTGCTTCATATCGGGATAACCGCACGCGTATCTGCTCACCGCTGCAACCTGCTGCCTGCTGTTCCCACATTTTAAGCAACTGTTGAATAATACACACTTTTGTGTGTCTTGCAGGTGAATTATTCCAGCGCGGTGTTTTGCCATTCCAGCGGCTTTGATTGAAGCCGGTTTTGCAGAAAAAAATAGGCTGTAGATGCCCAAAAATAGGGCATCTACAGCCAATTTTTTGATTAAATTTTGTATTTCTCTCGACAAAAAAAGCTGCGTTCGTAGTGGTGAAGACGTGGACACAGTCGGGACTTTGCTGTGATTTTAGGCGGTTATCGCGCAATTTTGTAGATTTAACATCGACGCGACTTGTATGCAGTCGCGTTCGTTTTAGCACGCGATGGATGTTGGGTGGTGTCGAAATGGGGTGGCTGGTTTGCTGTTCTGCGGCGTTGACAGGCTGTGAGGTGGAGCAAATTTTTCAGCGCTCGAACTTCGCGGTTTGTTCGGGCTTTATCGTCACGCAATCACCCGGCGCAATTGGCGCTGCGCTGATTGCGCCCTACGGACGAGGTTTGCACAAAATGGTTGGGCGCGGGGTGATTGCTAGATGGCGAGGTAGATCAAATTCTCGCACACGCTCACTTCGCGGTTTGTGCACGCTTTGCAGTAATGCCGCCATCTGGCGCTAAATGGTGTGGTAGCGCAGGTTCTTCCACACACCAACTTCGCGGCTAATTCACGGTTTACCGTAACGCCACCACTCGGCGCAATTGGCGCTGCGCTGATTGCGCCCTACGCACAACGGCGCTAAAACTTACGAACTACTGGCTGTAGATGCCCTAAGATAAGGCTTCTTCAGGGTATTTACCTTAGCAAAAAACCTTGGATTCAAAATCGAAGTGCAACGTTTTAGTTCCGAGCGTAGTCAAGCTGCAGACCGCTACGTCGGGTTACGGCAAAAAACGCCTAACCCGACCTACAGCTTTTAACTATCGTTGTTATAGAAAGAATCCACTATTCAACGTTGCACTTCGAACTTGAATCCACCAACACTACTCACATCCCCTTAAACTGCGTCTGATGCGCCCTACTCACTTCCAACTTTTCCACTTTGCCGCGCAACCGCACCGTCATTTTTTCGCCTTCTTCTCGCACCACGTTATCAATCGCTCTGATATTGACGATGGTAGACCGATGCACGCGCCAAAACTGCTCGGGGTCTAGTTCGGCTTCTAGTTCGGTGATGGACGTGCGGATGAAGGCTTCGCCATTATTGGTGACTAGCCTTGTGTATTTGTTGTCCGATTGCAGGTATAAAATTTCTTCCACCATGATGAAACGCACTTGTTTGCCAACGCTTGCCTGAATGAATTTTAGGTGGCCGGTTTGGGCGCGGTTTAGCGTGGTGGCAACTTCTTTAGCGGCATGATCAACGGGTGATTGGTCGGCGCTGCGTTTGCTTAAACTGAGCCTTAGCCTATCAATGCTTTTGCGCACGCGGCTTAGCCTTATTGGCTTCATTAAATAATCCACAGCCCCTTTGTCAAACGCTTCGATAGCGTGGTCATCAAAGGCGGTGACGAACACAATTAGGGTGTCGGTAGTCACGTTTTCAGCCGTTTCTAGGCCGGTCATTCTGGGCATTTTTATGTCTAAAAACGCGATTGTGGGCTTATGTTGCTCGATGAGTTCTAGGGCTTGAAAGCCATCGGCGGCCTCACCCACTATTTCGCATTCGGGCCAAAGTTCGGTGAGCATATCGCGTAGCTCGTCGCGCAACAAGGCTTCGTCATCAGCAATGATGGCGGTGAAGGGGGAAGTGTTCATGATGTGCTTTCAATAGGAATGATCAAGGTAGCGACGACGCCGTGCGGGGAATTTTCAGAAATCGTTAAACTGGCATTTTCACCATAAAGGCTTAGCAGGCGCTCACGAATATTGACTAAGCCAATGCCGGTGCCGCCGGTGTTGGCGCGGCCAAAGCCGATGCCAGTATCAGCTACGGTTACTTCGCATTGCTCGCCGTGCTCCGTATTTAGGCGCTTTGCGAGCACTTGAATATCGCCGCCCTCACTGGATGGCTCCAAGCCGTGTTTGATGCTGTTTTCAACCAAAGTTTGCAGCAGCATGGGCGGGAAGGTAATTGCGCCTAGTTGCGCGGGAATATCAAAGCTAAACTTTAAACGCTCGCCCATGCGAATTTGCATAATGGATAAGAAGCTTTCCGATAGCTGTGCCTCACGGGCCAGCGTGGAATGCGTTTGGCGCATGCGTGGTAGGGCGACATGCAGATAGTCGCTTAAGTGGTCGAGCATTTCGGTCGCACGGACGGTGTCGCGCTTCACTAGCGAGCGCACATTAGCCAAGGTGTTGAGCAAAAAATGCGGCTCAATTTGTGCCTGCAATAAACGTAGTTGCGCTTCTGCAGCTTGTTTAGCGGCTTCCTGTTGTTGGCGCTGCATGGTTTGCTGAGCACGGCGGGCGATGCCGCGTTCGGAGGCCACAAAGTCTTGCACCACAGTGATGGATGCAAATACTAGGCCGAACAAAAACGGCTGCCAGCTTTGCAATGCCGATTGTTGCCAACTCACCATTGCACCCGGATGCGCCACCAACCACACCACGCAAGCCAGCAACGCGCCTAGCGCCGCGCCCGCGATGATGATGGGCGCAATGCGCAACCAGCTTGCACGCACGCCGCTTAGCGCGCACAGCACCGCAAGGGCAGCGGTAGCACCCGCGTAGCCTAGCCATAATTCAAACGCATATAAAAACCAGTGTTGCGCAAACGCAAAATAGGCCAGTGCGCCAAGCGCTAACAAAAACAGCGTTGGCCAGTTAACGAGCTGAAGCTTAGTAAAGCTCGCCAGCGCACCCTCGGGCTCGTCGCGCGCGGCCACGACGTATTTTGACCACCAGTTTTTAAGCTGACTTCTTGCAACAACGGCGGCAGTCATGACTTTCCACCTTGGGTTGTAGTGGTCGACGGCACTAGTTTTGGCGGCGCACCCTGCGAGCCTGACACCGCAATATAGGGGGATGCTGCCGAAATAGTGCCACTGCCGTAAAGCAATAAGCCCGTCATTAACACGGTCGCGTCTTCCGGTACTTGCAAGCCTACAGTCACCGTTACCCAGTCATTTGAGCCCTTTAGCGGTCGTTCGTCCATCATGTTTTGCGCCGCGCCATATTGGCCTTCACGGTCCGCACGAATCCATAGCCGCGCATTGTCTTTAACATCGCTCAATTTAACCGTCGCCACCAGCGTGACATACTTGCCGCGATAAGCTTCCACCGGCCACGCGTAGCGTGCGGCCGCAAAGCCGGGCTCGCTCGATGTGCAGCGCAACGATACCGCGCGGCTCGACAACAATGTGGGGCGTTCGCCCTGAAACGCACGGCAATTGGCGGTGTCGGACCGCGCCGAAGTCCATTTCCAGCCGGGCGGCAGTGGCGCTTCAGCACCTAATTCCATTACGCCCCACGCAATGGCGCAGGCAATAAGCAGTACGTAAAATTTCATCTGGCGGTAGCTTAAAAAGTTGAAGCGTGAATCATACCAAGCCGATGAAAAAACGCACCCGACTGCCAGACAAAGCCCCTAACTTTGCGACAAGCTGCGGTTTTTCGACCCTTTTTGGGGTTATTTTTAAGGCATTATTCGTTGTTCCAAACTCAACAGGATAAGTGCATGAAAATTATCGCTCTCGGATTTATTGCATCGCTAGTAGGCTTCAGCGGCTGCGCCACCACCAACGATGCACCGGCAAACCAAAATTACACCATGCCTGCTACCGCCAAATGGACTAAAACCAACACCGTGCCCTACAAAGGCAAACAAGATGATATTTACTTTATCAACCAAAACACCGGCTGGTACGGCAACGGCGCAGGCAAAATTTACAAAACCACCGACGCTGGCAACACTTGGGTTGAAAAGCTCAATAAGCCCGGCACATTTTTTAGAACCATCGGTTTTATTGACGACAAAATAGGCTTTGCGGGCAATATCGGTATCGACTACTTTCCCGGCGTAACCGACACCACGCCTATGTACGTAACCGAGGACGGCGGCGAAACTTGGGGTGTGCTAACTGATAAGGCCAAGGTTGAAGGCCCCGTAATTAAAGGCTTATGCGCCATTGATATTTTGCGCACCCAGTTTATCAACGCAGGCTATTT
>JAYUOW010000183.1:0-1511 GCA_043760555.1 Betaproteobacteria bacterium | reverse complement strand
GGTTGGTTTGTGGCCATCGGGGTTTGGTTGCGAGGGCGCATGCAATGCGCCCCTACGGAGGCATCAGGTTCTTATTAAATAGCGGCAGATCGCTATTTAACGTTGCACTTCGAACTTGAATCCACCGCTACGCCGTGCGTGGCGGCGCGCTGGTAGCGTGGCTGGCGGGGGAGATGCTTAAGTTATCTTTCGTTCGCTTCGTCGCGATCAAATTTAAAATTGGTAAGATCAACATTAAAGCTGTTAAAAAAAGCAGCTATTTCTTCAGCGGTTTTGGGCACAACAAATGGTGCTGCGTCGGCGCAACGCTGGTTTTCTGCTGTAAGCGCTAACGCGGTATCACCAATTTCGTTAGATAACATTGGGCTATCAAATTTTGGAGTTTCTACAGCCAACGACACTTCTTTAGCTACGTCGCCACCGGCGAAGCCGTTAACGCCCGCCTCCAACTCTTTCTGTTCCAGCTCAGCACCATCCGGCCGCTTTTCCGTAAACTTATTGCTACTCATGGCTACAGCTCCTCAGTTTTAAACTCGGTATAACATTCGTAGTAATAGCTCACGCCTATGCCCTTCATAAACAGGACACGGTCATCAATTTGATCGGTAAGCGCTTGATTCCATTTCTATATCAATCGTGCTGTAACCATGTTATTTACAAAGAAGCGATATTGCCGATTTTGTAGCCCAGCTCTCGCGGCTTTTTGCGACAGCCGGGCTACGGGTATGCAATACATTAAATTAAAGCAGTTTTGATAAAGAAATAAAATGATCACCTCGATTGAACGACATAGGCTGAAGACACCCTAAATACGGGCGTCTTCGCAGGGTCGCTTTGCGTGCGCGTCCGGAAACTGTCCGTGCAGCACCGTGAGAGCCCATCCGCGAGCAATAATTTATCTGTCACAACATTAATTACCAGCCCGCAGCATCTGATACGCAAGCGCTGCCGCGCACACGCTGCCGACTACGTGCGCGCTCGTGGTGCCTAGCGCCCAAGCGTATTGGCTTTTTTGGATCATGGTGAGTACTTCGGCTGAAAATGTAGAGAAGGTGGTGAGCGCGCCTAGAAAGCCGGTGATGGCGAATAGCTTCACGGCGGGCGGCAAGGTGCTGCGGGTTTCAAAATAAGCCATTGCAGCACCTATTAACAGCGCGCCAATGATGTTGGCGACGAAGGTGCCGATGGGGAACACTTGGTGGCGGGGGTTTAGCCAGATTGATAAGCCCCAGCGCGACCATGCGCCTAGCACGGCACCCAAACCTACGGCGGCGAAGCTGGCGAAAGAAAGCTGCGCGCTTACCATTTACGGGTATTGCATTTGGTAGGCGCGGCCTTTATCGTTTAACCACAACCGTTAATTTCAACGGCTATCTGCGTTGTTATTGGATGCCGCTGTTAGCGACACGTTGCGCATGGGGGTGGATACCCACACTACTTGGGTGTTGTTTTGCTTGGCCCAAGTGTTTACGCGGTGGATTTTTTCCGTATCTACTACTTGCTCTGGCGCC
>JAYUOW010000182.1:0-4265 GCA_043760555.1 Betaproteobacteria bacterium | reverse complement strand
ATTCGACCATGCCGCTTGCAACAAAACCCCGCTATCTACGATACGCCTGTTCAAGGCCAATGCGCGGTTTCGGTAGACACTCGCGGCTATTTTAGGGCATCTCCGACCATTAAATACTCAACGGTCAATCGCCGCCATGCGTTTTTCGTTGTATCTTGGCCCAGCCACATTGGCCAAAGCAGCCTCTAGTTTAGACAGCTTTGCACTATCCAACTTAACATCTGCCGCTGCAATATTTTGTTCTAAATAATTGCGGCGTTTCGTGCCGGGAATGGGGACAATATCTGCCCCTTGATGCAACACCCACGCTAGCGCTACCTGCGCTGGCGTTACGCCAAGGGCTGCCGCCACGTCATTGACTGCACTGGCGGCGGCGACGTTCGCGTCAAAGTTGGCACCTTGAAAGCGCGGATCGGATTTTCTGAAGTCGGTATCTGGATATTCTTCGGCGCGCTTGACGTTGCCGGTTAAAAAACCACGGCCTAACGGGCTAAAGGGCACAAAGCCAATGCCTAGCTCGCGCAACACGGGCAAAATATCGGCTTCAATATTGCGTTCCCACAGCGAATATTCGCTTTGCAATGCGGTGATGGGATGCACGGCGTGGGCGCGGCGAATGTTGGCAACACCTGCTTCTGATAGCCCTAGATAACGCACTTTGCCTTCGCGTACTAAGTCGGCCATGGTGCCAATAACATCTTCAATCGGCACTGCAGGGTCAATGCGATGTTGGTACAGCAAATCAATGTAATCAGTGCCAAGCCGCATCAGCGAGCCTTCTACAGCCTTGCGGATATGCGCGGGTTCGCTATTTAGCTCACGGCCTTGCGCGCCGTCGATGTTAAATCCAAACTTAGTGGCGATCACCACTTCAGATCGGCGGCCTTTGAATGCGAGGCCTAGCAGCAGTTCATTTTCATACGGCCCGTACACTTCTGCGGTATCAAAAAACGACACGCCAAGATCAACTGCGCGATGCAAAGTGGCGATGGATTCTGCTTCGTCGCCCTCACCATAAAGAGCGCTCATACCCATGCATCCTAGGCCTTGGGACGATACCGTAAGTCCGCTGCTGCCTAATTTTCTAGTTGCTAACATAGTAAAAATCTTTCGTTGCTATGTGCACTTCTTGACGTTGCGCGGTGATTTTGGATCAAGCATTGACCAGCAATTGGTTTGCGATGTGCCCCGACCTATTGGTTGAAATTGTGGTGTGGCTGATAGTGTTTTGGCGCTCAGTGTTGTTGAGGCTGCCGACGCGTTGCCTGCTGCATCTACGGCCACGATCGAATAATTGTAGGTGGTTTCAGGTGTTAAGTTGGTGTCAACGTGGGATGGCACAGCTGTTGTTGCAATCACCGCACCATTGCGCGATACGCGATACGCCGAAACGCCCGTATCGTCTAGCGATGCAGCCCACGCAAGGTTTATTTGCGTGGCACCAAACGGTTGCGCTTGGATGCTGCTGGGTACGGTGGGGGCAGTGGAATCGACAAATACTGTGCTGGCTAAATACTCTGCAACGCCCTGCGTAATGGCTTCAGCAACGATGGCGCGAAAGGTGGCGCTTTTAATGGCGGCGCTGTCTGGATTTTCGTTATCCATGAAGGCTACTTCGACAATGACTGCAGGCATTTTTGCCAGTCGATTTTCGCCATAGCTACCATCAAAGCCTTTGACCTTGCGATCGACCCAGTCTGATTTGTAATCCTTGCGTATTGCCGCAATCACTTTATTGTGAATGAAATCGGCGAATTTTTTACTTTCCCCGCCATACCCGTTGGTGGTGTCGTACAGGGTTTCGGTGCCGGTAGCCGTGTTGGGCTCTTTTGCTCCATTGTTGTGGACGCTAACCAACACGTTGGCCGCAAACCCATTGGCATCTTGCCAATTAGCATAAAGCGGGCGGCAGCGAATATCGTCGTTTTCGTCAACGGTAGAGCTATCCCAAACAGCTGCCGGCACACCCAGCGCCTTCACGTGGTAGCGCGCCGCTTCTTGCCATTTTGGCCTGCCGGATTCACCGTTGCCCGCATTTAAATCTAGATTACGCGTCGGCCTCACGATGGCACCAACGTTGAGCAATTTATCGTTCAACTCTCTCACAAACTCATGGTTCGCGAAGTCCTCAACAATGCCAAACTGGTAGCTTCGTTGCAAACCCCAGCCGCCGTTGGCAAAGGTCCAGCCGTGCCCCGGACTAATCGCTACGCGGCTGCCGCGAATGGGCACGGAGGGCGAGACACTGGCGTGCGCGAGCAGCTCTGCACGAAAGCTTTTTGTGGGCGGGGGATTTACCATGCCCGCATCCCGCAGATAATTTATCAGGGGCACGCCCTCGATTTGCGTCGCAAATTCCATTTCGGGTAATTCGGTATAAATTTGCTGGCTAATGACGCTATGAATATTGCGCAGCGTTTGCTCGAAGCGCTGCGAGCCTAAGCCTTGCTCCAAAATTTCACGGCTCAAATTGACCGTAATTTTGGTGTGTTCAATATCGGCGTGCAATAGGCGCACAGCTCCCATTTCACCGTAAGCCTTTGTGGCTTTATTACTCCGACCCAAGGCCTTCGCCAGCGCATGATCCTCATGCACAGCCTCGGCAGCAAAATCAGCCTGCACAGCTGCCATCGCGCTTAAAACCTCCGTTGCGGCGAAGGCTATGCGCTGTTGTTGGGTTTGCTGGGATGGCTTAAATGGCGTAAGGTCGCGCGGGTCTCCATTGGGTGCAGCGGCAGCATCGGCCAGCTTGTTTGCGGCTAGCTGCTCCATTTTTGCTGTTACCCGAAAATCTACGCCATGTGCGGCCGCGGGCGTAATGGTCAGTGTCTGCAACACAGCGGCAGCCAGCAACGCCTTTAAAAATCGTGATTTCGATTTCATTTTTCGCTCCTCAAAAGCATGAAAAATAGATTGGGACGACATTGTCAGAAAGTGTAGCACTTCGCGCAAATGTTGGCGCGATAATACCAATATAAAACCAATTATTTTTAGGGGCATCCCACAAATAATTTCTAAAGCTGATTGCGTTACACTTCTAGCAAATGAAAAACACACAAATTTTTGGCCTAATTTTGGCGGGTGGACGCGGTAGCCGAATGGATGGCGTGGACAAAGGCTTGGCGCTGCTTGATGGCGAAACTTTGGTCGCGCGCACGGTGGCGAGGCTTGCGCCGCAGGTTGGGCAAATTCTCATTAGCGCTAACCGCAATTTAGAAACCTACAGTGCGCTTAAAGCACATAGAAAACTCATCCGCGTGGTGCCAGATTTAATCGAAAACTACCAAGGGCCCCTTGCGGGTATGCATGCAGGTTTGCACGCGATTACGCAACTGCGCACACCACCGGGCTATGTGATGGTGGTGCCAACCGACACGCCGCATCTGCCTCCATGCCTTGTAGAGCGCCTATTTTCGGCTATCTCCAAGGCATCACACAGCTGCGCGTACGTGACAGTAAACGATGAAATGCATCCTCTAACATGCCTAGTAAAGCTGGATGTGCTGCCAAGCCTGCAGCAATTTTTAACGGATGATGATCGACGCGTGCGCAATTGGATTAAGCGCTTAAATAGTGTAGCCGTGCCGTTCGATGATTACCCGAACGCGTTTGCCAATTACAACACGGCTTATCAACTCACCGCTCCATCGCTAAATAGTTAACATGCCACGCCGCAATGTTCGCAAGCTTACTTTTCGCCCCCCCCTGCCGCGCCGCGCAATTGTGTGGTTTCCACCTTTTCCTGCTGAAAGTGCGATTGAGCCGTTTCGCGCACGCAACGATCCTGCAGCGGCTAGCCTACCCGCGCACGTGATGCTAGTGTTTCCGTTTCACACGGTATTAACGCCGTTGCAAATCGCATCGCACGTTAAAAAAATTGTTGGCAATTGGCCGCCACTGCCCATTAGCATTCGCGACGTAGAAGGCTTGCTCGACACCTTCGTGCTGCTGATGGTGCGCGACCGAGCGGAGGCCTTAACGCAGTTGCACGACAAGCTTTACACCGGCGTGCTGGCACCTTTTTTGCGCGACGATATTGTATTTCAACCGCATATTACCGTTGGTCGCGTGGCCTATCGCACCGACCCCACGGCTGCCGAACATGATCCCGCTTTTGACACGATGCTAGAAGCTGCGAGCCAGCAAATACGGGGCGAATGGCAGTTTGTGCTGCGTGAATTAGCGGTGATTACGCTGCCCGAAACGGGTACGGTCAAAATGGAACATATTGTGCCGCTAAATTTTTTGTAAGAACATTATGCAAA
>JAYUOW010000181.1:0-37270 GCA_043760555.1 Betaproteobacteria bacterium | reverse complement strand
AAGACGCCCTATTTTAGGGCGTCTTCAGCCTATTTATTTACCTTTAGGTGCGCGTTTTTTAGCGCGAGGTGTCGCGGCTGTGCGCTTGATTCGAGTGTTGACTTTTTTGTCCACGACGTCTGGTAGCGGTTGGGCTTTCGCTACGCCATTGCTCGCATCATTGAGTAGCGCCATAAATTCCGCAATTGGCACTGCAGGGCTAAATAAATATCCTTGATAGGCACCGCAGCCTAGTTCTTGCAGCCTTGCCCGTTGCGCTTCGGTTTCAACGCCTTCGGCTACCACATCAATATTTAGTGCGCCCGCCAGTGCTATCACCGCTGCCACAATAGCGCCGTCGTCTTTATCCACCAGTAAATCCGCAACAAAAGAGCGGTCAATTTTAATGGTGTCAATCGGAAAGCGTTTTAGGTGCGAGAGGCTTGAATAGCCAGTACCAAAATCATCCACCGCTACCCGCAAGCCTTCCGCCTTTAGCTCGCGCAAGGTGCGATCCACGCCTTCTGGGTCGCGCAACAAGCTCGTTTCGGTAAGCTCCAACTCAATGCTGCATGGGTTGCAGGCGGCGTCTTTTAATTTCCGTTTTACTTTGTTGGCAAGTTGCATCGATGCAAACTGCGCTGCAGCAATATTTACAGCGATCGTCAGTTCACCGAACCCTGCTTTTGCAAACAGCGCGCTGTCGGTAAACGCTTGCGATAACACCCAATCGCCAATTTGCCCAATGAGCCCCGTTTCTTCAGCGCGATGAATAAATTCGCCCGGCATCACCAGCCCGCGCGTGGGATGGTTCCAGCGCAATAGTGCTTCGGCACCCAGTATTTTATTGGTTTTTAAATCTACTTTTGGCTGATAAAAAAGCACGAATTCATGGCTAGTCAATGCGGCGCGAATGGCGTTTTCGAGCATTCTTGATGTGGTGCCGCGCGCAGCTAGTTCATTCGTATATAGCTGAAACGTATCTTTGCTAATTTCTTTGGCACGATACATTGCCATGTCGGCGTGCTTAAGCAGCGTTTCAACATCCGTGGCGTCGTCGGGATAAATACTGATGCCGATGGAACACGTTACGTGCACTTGATTGCCGTCAATTACCACTGGACGACGTAGTTCTTCTAGTAATTTTTCCGCGATATGGTTGGCAGCGGTGGCGTCCTCAATATCTTCCAGCGCCACCATAAATTCATCACCAGACAGTCGCGCCACTAAGTCGGCTTCGCGCACGCAACGCAGCAATCGCACTGCAATATTTTTGATCAGCACATCGCCCACACGATGGCCTAAGGTGTCGTTTACTTCTTTAAAGCGATCTAGATCTAAAAATAGCGCCGCCACTTTGGTGTTGTTGCGGCGCGCGCGCGCGATGGCCTGTGACAGCCGATCTTGCAGCAGTGCGCGATTGGGCAAGCCTGTTAGGTTATCGTGCGTGGCGTCATGTAAAAGCCGTTCTTCGGCGTTAACCCGTGCCGTAACGTCTTGCATTAGCGATAGCACCGACACCACTGCACCGTTATCGTCGACGAGCCGCGAATTATTCCACTCCACCCAAATTACTGAGCCGTCTTTTCGATAGTTACGGTTTAAGCTCGTGGCGCGTGGATTTTTTTGCGTCAGCAAGCGGTGCATTACGTCGTCAGCGATATGTTGATCGGCTTCAAAGGTAAGTGGAAGCGTTTGCGTTTGTATGCCGACTGTTTCGGCTTCGGTCCAGCCAAAGATGTTTTCCGCTTGCTTTGACCAACGCCTAACCGAATAATTTTCATCCCATTCGATAACACCCAGCGGCGTGTTTTCAATGTGCGATGAAAGCAGCCAATTGGCGCGCTTCAGCTCAATTTCTACGCGCTTTAAGCGATCAATATCCGTGGCAGCAACATAAAAACCAATCACCTCATTATTGGCGTCACGACGCGGCGTCATGAATACCTCCATCCACCGATCTGGTCCGTCATGGCGCGGTGACATCCGCTCATACCGAACTTCATTGCCCTCCAGCGCCTGTCGCCAGTAAGGCAGATAAGCTTCGAAGCGCGCGGGCTCCAAAATAGTGATGACGTGCGCGTTCATGAGCTCATCGCGGGTTTTATGCAGTGATAATTCTAGTTGCTTGTTTACGGATTGATAGCGTAAATTTTTATCAATGTAGGCCAGCGGATAGGGCAAACTATCAAAGGCAAATCGCAGTTCCGCTTCGCTACGCTCTACCCGCTCCTGTGCGCGCTTGGTGTCGTTTACGTCGGTGCTCACGACGTAGATGCCCTGCACCGCGCCATCGCTACCAAAGTCTGGCACCAGCAACACATTGAACCAATGGGTTTCGTGGTTTGCCAACGGCACTTGGCGTTCATAGTTAACGGTCTCACCCGACATCGCACGGGTAAAATACGGCGCTACCGCTGCAGCGCCGTCCGCGCCGACAAGGTCTTCAATGGTCTTGCCGATAATGGAGTCAATTGTCTCGCCACGCCCTAATAAAAACGCACGGTTAGCATAGCGGCAGCGCCAATCCATCCCGTAGTAGGCGATAGAAAGCGGCACATTGTCGTGAAACAATTGTAAGGTGCGAGTTTGCTCTTGCAGCGCTTGGCGCAGCATCATGTCGTCGTGAATGTCAGTGAGCAAGGTGTAAATACCTGCCACTGATCCGTCTTCACGCACATCGGGGACAAGATGATTGCGGATCCAGCGGGGTCCGTCTTTTGCGTGTTGATTTAAGCGCTCGTAGCTAATTGTTTCGCCCGCAAATGCACGATCAAGATAAGGCTTAACTTCGTTATAAACGGCTTCACCAAATTTTTCAACCAAGTGTCGGCCAATAAAATCATCCGGATTTCGCACACCCCAATTTACGCTGGCAGTGTTCACAAACCGAAACCGTAAATCACGATCAATATAGCTAATTGGCGCGCCAATGTTGTCGGTAATCAAGCGTAACTGGCGTTGCTGCTCAATTAAGCTAGCACGTAACAAATAGTCTTCCTCAATGTCGGTGATAACGGCTAAAACACTTTCAACCACGCCTTTAGCATTCAATTGCGGCAACAGCGACACCCGCAGTTGCATATCGCGCACCAGCAGCTTTGCGCGGTGTTCAAACTTGATTTTTTCGCCCTTCAACGCGCGTTGAATATAGGGTAGCATTTGTTCGAATTGCGCTATTCCCGTGATGTCTTCAATGCGCGCACCAATTATTTCGGCCTCACTCAAGCTGTACCATTCACAGGCTTGGCGATTAGCAAAAGTAAAGCGCAAATCAGCACTAAATTTAACGATGGGCATGCCTACATTATTAGAAATTGCCTTGAGCTCTTTCTCTTTTTCAAGCACTTGGTCGCGCAAGATCAGTTCTTCTTCAACGTCTTGCGCCGTAACGTAAATGCCGCCCACTTCATGTGGCCCAATGTGGTGCGGGTAAATGGTCATGCGAATCCGCCGCCCATGCTCCACGCCGGAAAACGACTTGCTTTCGAAACTCACCGTTTCGCCCGCGAAGGCACGCTTGGCGTAAGGTAAATAATGCTGCGCACCTTCTCGCGGCACCAAGTCGTACACAGACTTGCCTACCACGCGATCCATGGTGCGATTTATCCATGCCAGATAAGGCTTATTGGCATAGCGAACAATGAAGTCTTTATCCACGTAAAACGCCATGCGCCCCGTGGAATCGGCCAAATGCCGCAGCATCGCCTCGTTATTGCTTAATTCAGGTCGCGGCGTTAAAACACCCTCAACTTCGGTCATGGTTGCCACCGCACCCCATATTTCGCCAGTGGGGCTGCGTTTTGGAAAATAACTCGTTTTAAAGTGCCGATTTTCGCCCAAATCAGCAGATATAGTGCGATCGAAAGTAACATCCGTACCTTCGCGTAATGCGGCGTCGACAAACGGCTCGATTTGCACCAGCTGAAACACATCCATCACCACATCGATACGCCTGTTCAGCAAGGCATCTTCATGACGACCAACTAAGCTGCAATACGCAGCATTTACAACGCGAAAATAGCCTTCACCATCGACGAAACAAGCAGGGTGGCCCAGCGCGTGCAGGCCGGGCGCGATGGCCTGTAGATAAGCGTCTAAGTCGGTATTCGTCAATTTGCTGTCAACGTTCATGACGCTAATTTTAGCGCAATCCGGACACGAATCATACAGCCAGAAACCCATCATTTTGTGCCATCATCGCAGCAATTATTTCAGCTATTTGTATTGATGTAGCTTGTCACCTTAATTTATTTGGATAATATTTTGGTGTAACATTGGACGCGCTCGACAATATCAATACGCATCGGATTAGAATAACGCGGCAGGCGAATCAACTTTGCCTCAAAGTTCTAATACATAAACGCAAAGAAAAATAAAAAATGAAACCTGTTTTGATTCGGTGGCCGGCGTGACGACACCGTTATTTACCGTAGAGCAAATATTGGAACGTAGTGCTACCGGTGACGCCGCGCTGCAATCCCGGGCGGTGGGTGTTTCGCCCAAGCTCCGCGCGGTACTGTATTTAATCGATGGAGAACGAACGCTGGCAGCCTTGCTAGAAAACGTCGGGTCGATGGCTGATTTAGTGTTCGCCCAGATCGAAACCTTGGGTCAGATGGGGCTTTTGCAAATTAAAGAGCGACGCAAAGAGCCCCGTCCAGATGGGCTCTCTGGTCCGGCGCTCATGGTTGCGCAAGCACGGCGTACTGCTAACGCAGAGCCGCGTAATGCGCCCGTTTCCAACTTTTTTAACCCGTCCCAATTCGGTAGTTTTACTGATGTGCCAACAAAGCCAGTTGCTGAATCAATTCACCCGCTAATGGGGGCAAGATTGGAATTGCTGGCTTTGCTTGAAAAGGTGCAAGTCGATAATATAGAGATGCTAGCGGGCACATTGCTAGAACCTAAGAATTTAAAAGAGTTGGCGTTTAAAACCAAGGAAGTGGCGAGCGAATTAGAACCCTTAATTGGTATTGCACAGAGCCAAGCGTTTTGGACTGCGGCAAAAGCCGTGCTGATGCGGTGGCGAAATCAAACTAATTCATCTTGATTGTGCTTGTAGGTGCGCCGCTGAAACTAAAAACATCTCGGAAAGCGCAGAAAAGCAATTGACTTTAACCGATAAATCGCTATAATGCTGTCTGCAATGCGGGAGTAGCTCAGTTGGTAGAGCGCAACCTTGCCAAGGTTGAGGTCGAGAGTTCGAGACTCTTCTCCCGCTCCAAATTTTGGGGAAAGCATGCGTAGCTGATACGCGGTGTCTTTCCCCAGTTCGTTTTAGAAGTTGATGTTGCTGTGGCATGTTTTAAGAAGTAAAGCAGATACTTTTTAAGGCGGGGTAGCAAAGTGGTTATGCAGCGGCCTGCAAAGCCGTCTACGCCGGTTCGATCCCGACCCCCGCCTCCAAGCTTTTGTTGTGTTTGTGTAGTAATTAGTGCCCAGGTGGTGAAACTGGTAGGTAGGATCACTGATCCAACGAAAACGGGCGTAGTCCGTTGTGTGTTTCCGAAAGTGCTTTTAGCGTTGTTTTGATTAGTGCCCGGGTGGTGAAACTGGTAGACACAACGGACTTAAAATCCGTCGCTTACCGTGATAGGGGCGTACCGGTTCGATTCCGGTTCCGGGTACCAAATGACATCGCAGCAAACTGTAGTTTAGTTCTATCAAATAACCCGCAATCTTCGATCGAAGCTGCGGGTTTTTTGTTGGCTGACTGTACTATTTGGCACGCGTACACGTAAAACGAATAGGCTGAAGACGCCCTATTTTCGGGCGTCTTCAGCCTATTGTCTGCGTTGAAAAATCAGACCTTAAACGCCGCCGCATCCAAATCGTGACGCTGCAACAGCTTATAAAAATCAGTGCGATTGCGCTTGGCTAATCTTGCTGCGCTGGTTACGTTACCGTCGGTTAGCTTCAACAGCGCGGTTAAGTAATCGTATTCAAAACGCCGCCGCGCTTCTTCAAACGAATCAATTTGTTGCGCGTCTAATTGCATCGCTTGCTCAACCACTTTTGGCGCGACAATTTCGGTGGCAGAAAGCGCAATGGATTGTTCCACCACGTTTTGCAATTGCCGGATATTGCCGGGCCAAGGGGCTGCGATCATCATTTCGATCGCTTCGCTGGAGAAGGCTTTTACTTGATTGTCATAGCGCGGGCTGAGCTCCTTTAGCAGGTGCGCCACCAGCAGCGGAATATCCTCGCGACGCTCGCGCAGCGGCGGTAGGCGCAGGGTGACCACGTTTAAGCGGTAATACAAATCTTCGCGAAATTTTTGCTCCGCGATCGCCTGTGTGAGATCGCGATGGCTGGCCGAAATTATCCGCACGTCTACCGCGACTGATTTGGTCGAGCCCACTGGGCGAATTTCGCGTTCTTGCAGCACGCGGAGCAACTTTACCTGCAACGGCACTGGCATATCGCCAATTTCATCTAAAAATAGGCTGCCGCTATCGGCTGACACAAATAAACCTTCGTTGTCGCTCACTGCCCCAGTAAATGCGCCTTTTTTATGGCCGAATAATTCTGATTCTAATAAATTCTCTGGCACGGCACCGCAGTTAATGGCTACAAACGGCCGTTTGGCGCGCTTGCTGGCGGCATGGATGGCTGCTGCCAACAATTCCTTACCCGTACCGCTCTCGCCTTGTATCAGCACGCTGGCGTCGCTCATGGCAATACGATGGGCGCGATTCAGCAGTTCTTCCATCGCGGCGCTACGCGAGATAATTTTTGCGCGCCAAGAATCCGGTTGAACCGTCTCTGCACGGTTTGCGCCGTTGAGCTTGATGGCGCGTTCAATTTGCTCAATGAGTAAATTCGCGTCGTAAGGTTTGGTCAAATAACCAAATACGCCTTGGCGCGTGGCAGCGACGGCTTCAGGAATAGTGCCGTGTGCCGTTAAAATGATTAGCGGAATGCCGCGATGGCGGTTTTCAATTTCATGAAACAAGGCCATGCCGTCAATGCCCGTCATTCGTAAATCGCTGATGACTACATCGGGGCGCATGACGGCAATATGACGCAATGCCGCTTCGCCACTTTCGGCTGTTTTGGTATTAAAGCCACTGGCGCTAAGCCGAATTGCTAGCAGACGCAGCAAATCTGGGTCGTCATCCACTAGCAATAAATTCGCGCGTTGGGCGTTTGGGCTATTTAAATTAGTGGTGGTCACGGCGCGTTATTTAGCGATGCTTTCGCCGCGCGCGCCGACACTTTTTTCGATCGATTTTAATGCTGCCAATTGGCGCTCTAAATCTTCGATACGCACTTTTAATTGCTTGCTTTCGACCACGCTGGATTCATCGCGTTTAATCACGGTGATTTTTGTTTGCGCTACTTTGGCTTGCTCGCGCAGGCGTTTGCGATCATGCGCCATGCCTTGCAAAATATGCGCCAACGCCCGTAATTCGGGCTTCGCCGAGGTGCCACTCGCGGCCACGCTAAACACCAGCGGATCGAGCAGCGCAATTAATTCAGCGTCCTCATTGCCATTACCGTTGGTGGTGACTACCGCAGGTACAGGTGTTAACGCCAACATCACCGCAAGTTTTACGCGGCTGTATTCAGAATTGTTATTGCTAAATTCAGTGCGCACACGGTTTTGTTCCACCATAAATTCGTCGGTTGATAGTTTGCGCACTTGCAACACATAGGCCATCAATAAATCGCCATCGCTGGGAGGCGCTAAGCGCTCGATGATGCGTGGCTCAAGCGGCGCTAAGCGCTCGATGCGCGGCGGGTCGAGCACGGCGCACGCGCTTAGAGCCGCGCCGAGAATTATCGCGGCGGCGGCTTGAACAATAATTTTGTAGCGTTGTGCTTTCATGTAGGCAATAAATTTTGAATTGAGTGAGCGTGTTACTGCGTTTTTTTCATTATCTGAAGTATAGGCTACTGCTGGTGTGGTTTAGTTCCGCGTCGCGTATAAATCACGCTAAAAACCGTCGCATTTTGTAACAGCCGCTATTTTTACAAATTGGCATCGTGTTTTGCTGGTATCACCACCCGAAAATGTGCGCCCTTTGCAGCCACCGTGCGAATCGAGCCATGGTGCATGTCCACGTAGTCCTTCACAATCGCCAGCCCCAAACCGGTGCCTTTTGCACCCGTTGTTGTCGCGGCACGTCCTCGAAAAAACGGATCAAAAATACGGTCACGATCTTCGTCAGTAATGCCCGGACCTTGGTCAATTACTTCAATTACGGCATTTTGATTTGGACGACTTAAGCGAATCCGCACGGTAGATTGCGCGGGAGAATATTTTATCGCGTTCGAAATCAAATTATCAATAATCACCCGCAATTTTTCGCCGTCACCCTGCACTAAAGTACGGTCGCATTCTTTTTGAATCGTAATCGCTTTGGCCACAATCGCGATTTTTTGGGTTTCGATCACTTCTTCTATCAATTCCATTAGGCGGATCGGCTTAATATCCAGCGCTATTTTGCGCGCTAAGTTTTTCTCACCGTCGGCGTCAGTGCGCGCGCTGTAGGCTAATAAATCTTGGATCAGTTTTTCTAAAGTGAGGCTGTTTTGACGGAGGATAGAAACAATTTCGCGCTGGTCGCCGTTGAGCTTGCCCACCACTTCATCGCGCAATAACTCAGAGCCTTCGCGCAATGCAGTGAGCGGCGTTTTTAGCTCATGCGAAACATGCTGAAAGAACCGTGTTTTCTGGCTTTCCAAGGTTATTAGCCGCTGGCGCAACCAGTCTAATTGCTCACCTAACATGCGGATATCGCGTGGCCCGCGCACCGCGACCGGGTCTGCTAAATTACCTTCACCCAAACGATGAATAGCTAAATCAAGTTCGCGGATGGGGCGCGTGAGTAAAAACGTAAAGCCACCAATAATCAGCAACACAATGGGCACCACCGCAATCATTTGCCATAGCGCTTGGTTGCGCGCACGCACCGCATAGCCGCGTAGTTCCTCTACTTCGCGATCAATGGCTTGCGTGGCTAAGGTGCTTAGGCGGCGAATGCCCGCATCAATGTCGTTGAAGGCCGATTCTAGGGCTTTGGCGGACTCGGCATTGACGCCGCCGTCGATAAGTTTTGCAACGGCTTCGTCTTTGGCGACGATGTCGCCTATTTGTGTGCTTTGCGCGGCATCGAGTTTTATTGCATTTAGTTGCGTTAACAAGGCTTGGAACTGCGTGCGGCCATCGCGATAAGTACGCAAAAAATCTTTATCTGGCGACACCGCATAAAATCGCGCGGCGCGCTCCACCGTCACCAGCGCGCGCGCTAATTCCCGCGATAAGCGTGTAGCTTGATTGGAATCGTAAACCGCCTTTTGGCTTTGTTGCGAAAGCTGCTCAATGGCGTAGACGTTCACGATCAGCCCCGCAATGAGCGGTGCGACAACGATTGCGAAGCCCAGTAGCAACAAGCTTAGGAATGAGCGCGGATAGCCGAGTTTCATAGCAGATTCAGTGGTTTAGCAGGGAAATTGCGGCGCTTTACAACGGTGTGGCAGTGCTTGCATGATAAACTAAGAATCCTCTGGGCGTGCGCTTGTAGTTGTTGTGTTCCGCCACAGGCAAAATTACTTGGAGCTGGAAAATGTACGAATCTGACATCACAAAATTTATGCGCGAATTTATGCAGTCTGACCCGGCTTTAGTTGAGGAGCAAAAGCAAAATCGCGCAACCTGGTGGGATAAAATCCAAGACAGTGATGCTGTTGCCGAGCACGCGCAATCCGAAGCGCCAAAGCAGCCCTACGCCTATTTTCCCTTGCCGCACGTTGCTGCGGCTCCCGTCGTTAGCACCGATTCTGGTGATACCGCGAAGGAAGGCTAATCTAGCCCAGCAGCGCCAGCGCCCCGCTTAAATCCACCTGGTTTAGCGAGAAGCGCGCTTCGGCTTGCACCTTCGGTTTGGCGTGATAGGCAATGGATGTGCCCGACACCGCCATCATCGCTAAATCATTTGCCCCATCACCAATCGCAATAATCTGTTCTTTCGCGGCACCCAATTGCGCCGCAATGGCTTGCACATGGGCAGCTTTGGCGTTCGCATCACATAATGCGCCCAACACTTGACCGGTGAGCTTGCCGTCGATAATTTCAAGTTCGTTTGAAAACGCGTAGTCCAGTTTCAAGCGTGCTTGCAAGCGCGAAGTAAAAAACGTAAAGCCGCCCGACACCACCACGGTTTTAAGTCCTGCCGCTTGTGCTGCAGCAACCAATTTGGCAGCACCGGGCGTGAGTTTTAAGCGCTGTGCATACACGGTTTCCAACGTGCTCGCGGGCAAGCCCGCAAGCAGCGCTACGCGCTGGCGTAAGCTTTGCGGCCAATCAATTTCACCGCGCATGGCGGCTTCGGTAATGGCGGCTACTTCGGCTTTTTTGTTAATGAAGTCGGCAATTTCGTCAATGCATTCAATGGTAATCAGGGTGGAATCCATATCCATTGCCAGCAGTTTGTAATCGCTCAATTTTGAATCTGCCGGCACAAAACCGAAGTCGAGTTTTTCTGCCTCGCAAAACTGGGCTACTGCTGTTTTGCTTGCAATATCGGCACCGTTCAAGCTAAAAACCTGATGCACCATGCCTTGTACAGCCCCTATATTCGCGGCTTTCGAGAGCATATGTAGATGCTTTAAGGCAGCGGTGGCAATATCTGGTGCTTGAATTATTAAGTTCATTGTTTGCATAATTTAGGCGGCTAAGATTTTAAGTACATGTTTAATTTCGCCCACGCGATCGGCAAAATTTGGATGGTTCACTTCAATGCGCAAACGGTCTGGCCCCGCTAATTTATAGTTGCGTTTATTTTGCACCAAGTTAATAATTTTGTGCGGATGCAAAATCGTGTCGTGGCCGATTTGAATCACAATCGCGTTTGGGCTGGCATCAATTTTTACGATGCTCAATGGCTTGCCCAATACCCGCAAGCGATGGCATTCAATTAGCGCTTGCGCTGGTTCTGGCGGTAAGCCAAATCTGTCGATCAATTCCTCGTGTAGGCTGTCGATGGCTTCATCATCTTCGCAATTGGCAAGGCGTTTATAAATTACCAAGCGTTCATGGGTGTCGGCACAATACACTTCTGGTAGTAGGGCGGGCACATGCAAATTAATTTCTGTGCTCACGTTAAGCGGCTTGCTTAAATCTGGCTCTTTGCCCGCTTTTAGGCTCTTCACCGCCGCATCGAGCATTTCGGTATACAGCGTAAAGCCGATGTCTTGAATGCCGCCAGATTGCGAATCGCCCAGCACTTCGCCCGCGCCACGAATTTCTAAATCATGCATGGCAAGATAGAAACCTGCGCCTAAATTTTCCATCATTTGAATGGCTTCTAACCGTTTCTTCGCGTTCGCAGTCAGCGCCTCTAGCCCGTTGGTGAGCAAATACGCGTAGGCCTGATGGTGCGATCGTCCCACGCGGCCGCGCAGCTGGTGCAATTGCGCTAAGCCAAAGCGGTCGGCGCGGTGCATTAAAATGGTGTTGGCGGTCGGCACGTCAATGCCGGTTTCGATAATGGTGGAACACAGCAGCACATTGCTGCGTTGATGGTAAAAGTCACGCATCACGCGTTCTAGTTCGCGTTCGGGCAGTTGCCCGTGGGCGATGGCAATGCGTGCTTCCGGCACAAGCTTCGCAAGTTTATCGTACTGATTTTGAATCGTTTCAACTTCGTTGTACAAATAATAAGCTTGCCCACCGCGATTTAACTCACGCAAAATTGCCTCACGAATCACGCCGTCCGACGTGTTGGCCACAAAGGTTTTAATCGCCAAACGGCGCTGTGGCGCAGTACTTATTACCGAGAAATCACGCAGGCCTTCGAGCGACATGGCTAAGGTGCGCGGAATGGGCGTGGCTGTGAGAGTGAGCACGTCCACTTCAGAACGCAACGCTTTTAGCATCTCTTTTTGACGCACACCAAAGCGGTGTTCTTCATCAATAATGACTAAGCCTAAATTTTTAAAGACAATATCTTTTTGAATTAGCTTGTGGGTACCGATGGCGATATCAATGGTGCCGTCAGCAATGCCTGCCAAGCCCACTTGGGTTTCTTTGGGCGAGCGGAAGCGTGAAAACTCCGTCAAGCGCACCGGCCACTGGGCGAATCGATCTGAAAAGTTTTGAAAATGTTGCTCAGCCAGCAGGGTGGTTGGCACGAGCACCGCCACTTGTTTGCCCGCGCTCACCGCAATAAAAGCGGCGCGCAACGCCACTTCGGTTTTACCAAAGCCCACGTCGCCGCACACTAAACGGTCCATTGGTTGCGACTTCAACATATCGAGCTTTACGGCTTGAATAGCGCTGGCTTGATCGGGCGTTTCTTCAAACGCAAAGCTGGCGCTAAAGGTGTCGAAATCTTTTTCTTCCAGCGGAAAGGCATAGCCTTGACGTGCGGCGCGGCGGGCGTATAGATTGAGCAATTCAGCGGCTGTGTCGCGCACTTGCTGCGCTGCCTTACGCTTGGCTTTTTCCCATTGACCGCTACCTAGCTTGTGTAGCGGCGCGTTTTCAGGGTTGGCACCGGTGTAGCGAGAGATGACTGATAGCTGCGAAACCGGTACAAAAAGTTTATCTGTGCCAGCGTAATGGAGTTCTAAAAACTCCATATTGCCTTCGCCCAAATCCATCGTCACCAAGCCCACGTAACGTGCAATGCCGTGTTGCGAATGCACGACCGGATCGCCCGATTTTACTTCGGCTAAATCGCGCAACATGCCTTCGGCCGTGCCGCGATTTTTATCGCGGCGGCGGGTTTGTTTTACTTGGGTGGCGTAGAGCTCGTTCTCTGTTACTACCGCTAATTTATCATCGAGCAAGATGAAGCCCGCACTGAGCGGTGCGGGCGTTAATATCAACGGTGCGGCAGAATTTAAGCAGTCGGCAAAGTTATCCAGCTGCTCTGATTGCACACCGTTTTCACGAAAAAATTGCGCGATGGTTTCGCGTCGCCCGGTGCCTTCGGTGCAAACAATTACTCTACCTTTGAATGCTGATAGAAACAGCGAGAACCGCGCCAATGGGCGTTCTGCACGGCGATCTACTTCAATGGGCGGTAGCTCATCGGTGTTCAATGGCGCTAAACGTACTTTTTCAAACTGTTTTAAGCCAACAAAAAACGCCTCCACCGGCATAAAAATTTCTTGCGGTGGTAGTAGTGGTTTATCTTTGTCGCCGCGCAACAATTCATAGCGCGATTTTGTGTCTACCCAAAACTGTTCCGCAGCTTCCGCCACTTGGCCCACCTGCACCACGCGCGAGCCTTCGGGCATGTAGTCAAGCAGGCTGGCGGTTTGCTCAAAAAACAGCGGCAAATAATATTCCACGCCAGCAGGCGCTATTCCGTTTGATACGTCTTTATATAGCCTGCATTTGGAAGGATCACCTTCAAAATGATCGCGAAAACGATCTCTAAATTGGTTCTGCCCGCTTTTATCCATCGGGTACTCGCGCGCGGGCAGCAGCCGCACATTGGGCACCGCATAAATTGAACGCTGAGTGTCGATATCAAAGGTGCGAATGGTTTCAATCTCATCCCCCATTAGATCAATGCGGTACGGAATGACGGAACCCATCGGAAATAAGTCAACTAAACCGCCGCGCACCGAATATTCGCCCGGTGCCATCACCTGCGAGGTGTGCGTGTAGCTGGCGCGCGTAAGCTGGTCGCGCAAGCCGTTTAAATCAAGGCGCGTGCCTTGTTTCAGGAAGAAAGAATGTGCATCTAAATAATCTTTTGGCGCTAAGCGGGTGAGGGCGGTAGTGATGGGGATAATGCCTACATCAACCCGCCGAGTAGAAAATTGGTATAGCGCGGCCAAGCGCTCCGATACTAAATCCGGATGCGGCGAAAAATTATCGTAAGGTAGCGTTTCCCAGTCCGGCAGCCGATGAATCTCAAGCTCGGGCGCAAAATATTGCATCTCCATCAACAAGCGTTCAGCCGTGGCGGTGTTGTGCGTTAGGATAAATAGCGGTGCGGATTTATCCTGATTTAAGCGCGCCAAATGCACGAGTGCTAAGGCGTCGGCGGCGCCATGAAGTTTTTGCGGGGCTTTTACGCTAGCGGTGTTGCTGGTTGATGCAGACATATTTAATCTGAAGCCTAAAACTTTAAGTAAACAAAATTGCGGGTGTTACTGCGGCACCAATATTAGCCCAACTGGCTGCGATTTCCCTACGCAGCCGGTAAAAATGGCGTGAGCTCGGCAAGCAGCGCTTCGGTGTTGGGCAAGCGTTCGTGCGCGTTTTTTGCTAACAAACGATCGATTAACGGCTGAAAATCGCGCGCGGCTTTTGGTAGCAAGGGAATTTCATGGTGCAAGTGTTGGTAAATAGTGTGCGACGTCGATTCGCCAATAAACGGCAGCACGCCCGCCAGCATTTCATACAGCACCACACCTACGCTGTATAGGTCTGCGCGGCCATCTATAGGGTCGCCACGAGCTTGTTCAGGGCTCATGTAGGCAGGAGTGCCCATCACCTCGCCCGCGCCGGTCACGCTGTGCGTGCGGGTGGCGAAATTGCCGAAGCGGGCGGAAATATTGAAGTCAATCAGCACCACGGTGCCGTCTTCACGAAAAAAAATGTTCTCGGGCTTAATGTCTAGGTGCGCAAAATTGCCTGCGTGTAGGGTCTGCAATCCCAGCGCGATGCCATTGCAAATTTGGGCGGCGCGCGCAAGTTCTAGCGGTTTACCCAACTGCTTGCGCAAGTTGCCATGCGCGATGAATTCCGTAGCAAAGTAAGTCCACGGGCCGGTCATACCGGCATCAAAATATTGGGGGATATGGCGGCTGCGAATGTGTGGAAAAAACTTGTAGCGCTCTATAGATTGGGCTTGTAGGCGGGTATCGGCATAGGGCGTGCCGACGGCAATTTTCACGATGGCCTTACGCTTATCGTTCATGCGTTCAGCAAAAAAAACATGCGCCGCATCGTTGCTAGAAATTTTACCCAAGCAGCGCATATTGCAAATTTCAACGGCATGCATTTCGCCTTTGAACGCGACGGGGAACACATCATACTGAGCGTTGCTGGTGGGTTGCTGCGTGTCCGCGGCCAAGTGCAGTTGAATAATTCGGTAGAGCTGCACCACTGAAAATCGCGTGCGCGGCAAGACGGCCAACGCGCCAGCCGCAATTAAATCATTAGCGTGGGTGAGGGCGGCATCGCGCACGATCAAAATTAAGCTGGGTGCATTCGGCGTTTTGCGGATGCGTTCTAACGCTTGCTCGGCTTCGGGCACGGTGCTGATACCGCTCCACAACACGATGTCGTATTTGCCACGTAGGCCGGAGTTTATGCCCGATAGCGTTTGCACGAACGGATCAATTTCTTCAATCGTCGCCGACGGCCAACCGCTGCGGGTAAGAGCACCTAGCGCCATCCGATAGCCTTCAGCACCTTCGATGATGGCGATGCGCAGCGGCTTAGCTAAATTGCTGCCGCTTTCATTATTATGGTTTGCTATGGTTGGCATTTGTGGTGGATTTTATAATGAATGATGCCTGTAGATGCCCTATTTACGGGAATCTACAGGCATGTCAGGCATCATTTAGAACATTTTCTGCGGTTATCTAAACGACGACAACCGGTATTTTACCAATTCTGGCCTGCCATTCCGCAGGGCCTGTTTTGTGCACCGCAACACCTTGCGCATCCACCGCGACGGTAACCGGCATATCGACCACATCGAACTCGTAAATGGCTTCCATACCCAGTTCTGGGAAGGCTAAAAGCTTGGATGATTTAATCGCTTTTGAAACCAAATACGCCGCACCGCCGACCGCGATGCAATACACGGCTTCGTGCTTTTTAATGGCGGCGATACCAGTGACGCCACGCTCGGATTTACCGATCATGCCGATTAATCCGGTTTGCGCCAGCATGGCATCGGTAAACCTATCCATCCGTGATGCCGTGGTGGGGCCTGCGGGGCCTACAGCTTCATCGCGCACGGCGTTTACTGGGCCTACGTAATAGATAAATCGGTTAGTGAAATCAACCGGCAGTGTTTCACCCTTGGCCAACATATCGGTCATTTTTTTGTGCGCGGCGTCCCGTCCGGTTAAAATTTTTCCGGTAATTAAAAGTGTCTCACCGGACTTCCATGTTTTGGTGTCAGCCTTGGTTAGCGTGTTGATATTGACGCGACGGCTCGACTTAAAATCGAGCGCTAATTTAGGCCAATCTTCTAGCGTGGGCGTATGCAAATGCGCGGGGCCTGAACCATCGAGCGTGAAGTGGGTGTGGCGCGTGGCAGCACAGTTTGGTAGCAATGCAACCGGCTTGGATGCCGCGTGCGTGGGGTAATCCGTTACCTTCACATCCAGCACGGTAGTCAAGCCGCCCAAGCCCTGCGCACCGATACCAAGTGCATTTACTTTTTCAAATATTTCTAAGCGCAATTGCTCTGCCCGATTGCTAGGCCCACGCGCCATCAGCTGATGAATATTAAACGGCTCCATCATTGCCCATTTAGCGATAAGCATGGCTTTTTCAGGTGACCCGCCAATGCCCAGCGACAACAATCCCGGTGGACACCAGTCAGCGCCCATTGTTGGCACCATTTGCAGCACCCAATCGACGATATTGTCGGACGGCAACAGCATCGCAAACTTTGATTTATTTTCCGAGCCGCCGCCCTTAGCCGCGACAATCACTTCCACCGTATTGCCCGGCACAATTTCAATATGCGTCACGCCGGGCGTGTTGTCCATGGTGTTTTTGCGTGCGCCGTCAGGATCAATCAGCATCGAGCCGCGCAGCGGATTATTGACGTCCGTATAAGCCCTGCGCACGCCTTCATTCACCATTTGTTCCGGTGTCATCGGCCCCTCAAAACGCACATCCATGCCCACGCGCAAAAACGCAATGGCAATGCCGGTGTCTTGGCAAATTGGCCGATGACCTTCGGCCGCCATGCGCGAGTTAATCAATATTTGCGCCATCGCATCTTTGGCAGCGGGGCTTTCCTCGCGCGAATAGGCTTCGTGCAACGCCTTGATGTAATCCACCGGATGGTAATAACTGATGAACTGGAACGCATCAGCTACGCTTGAGATAAAGTCTTCTTGGCGGATTAAAGTGGTCATGACGTTGCTTTCAAAGGTTAGTGCTCCGATTTGCTACTTGGTTTTGCTGCGTGCGGCATGATGCGGTCGCACGCTGCGATCGCCATTGCGGAAAATAGGAAGGCAAAGTGGATGGCGGTTTGCCAGAGCAACACTTTTTCAGTGTAGTTTTCGGCGTTGATAAATGTTTTAAGCAAGTGAATCGAAGAGATGCCGATAATGGCCGTTGCTAGCTTCACTTTTAATACCGATGCATTGACGCTTGATAACCATTCCGGTTGATCGCGATGGTTTTGTAAGCTCAAACGCGAAACAAAGGTTTCGTAGCCGCCAACGATAACCATGATGAGTAGGTTTGAAATCATCACTACGTCGATCAGTGCCAACACGACCAACATGATGAGTGTTTCGTTTAGTGCTTTTAGTGGCAGGTAGCCCATTACGGTTTTGCCATCTACGCCGCCTAAAATTGCGGTGGATTTATAGCCAACGCCTTCCACCAATTTTGCAATCGCTTCTTGATTGCCAAAAGCAGCTTGTACTAAATGTACAAGTTCTACCCAAAAATGGCCTACATAAACTACTTGTGCCGCGATCAAACCAATATATAAAGGCATTTGCAGCCAGCGGCTGGCAAAAATAAAATTAGCAAGAATCGTTAGTACGAGCGGGCGATTATCGACGTGCTCGGTTTTAGAGCGGGAGGATTGTGAATCGTTGGACATGTTGGTCACTCAAAAAAGTGGAATTAACTTGAGCGCGAGACCGACAACGCCGGTGCAATTTCGCGCCGAATGATTTTACCATTCTTGGTGCGCGGAAAATCCTTGGCCAGATACACAATCTTTGGTGCTTTATAACCTGCCAACTGCGCTTTGCCAAATGCAAATAATTCATCCGCACTTGTAGTGTCGTTTGGTTGGGTGATGACGTAAGCTACCACCAACAATTTATCGTCGCCCGCCGCCTCGCCCACGCACGCGCAATCGGCCACCGCTGGGTGGGCCTTCAGCACGCGTTCAATTTCGTAGGGTGAAACGCGATAGCCAAAGCTTTTAATAATGTCATCGCGACGGCCTAAGAACCATAAATAACCATCGGCATCCACCCGCGCATAATCACCGGTAAAAAACCAACCGTCGTGTTTATATTTAGCGGTCTCTTCGGCCAAATTCCAGTAACGCAAAAATAGGCCAGGGTCGGTGTCGGGCACGCAAATCATGCCTTCTTCACCTGCTGGTACTTCTTCAAGCGTGTCAGGGTTCAGCAATTTAATGTCGTGCCCCGGTTGTGCAAAACCGGCGGAACCCGCGCGGATAGGGCGATGCACGCTTTGCGATAAGTAGTAGGAGAACTCGCTCATGCCCACCGCTTCATAAATGTCCATGCCAAAACGGGTGCGCCACGCGGTGAGCATGTCATCCGATAAATGCTCGCCCGCACTCATGCAAAACCGCAAGCTGGGCACGTCAGCTTTACCAGCGGTCGTCTTCTGCACAATTTGCCGATAGATTGTGGGCACACCAATAAAAATGGTCGCGCTGTGTTTGGCGATAAGCCGCGTCCATGTATTTGCGTCATTTTTGCCTTCATGCACAATCACGGTTTTACCGCGATAAAGCGGGTCCATCAAGCCGGAGCCGAGAACGTATGTCCAGTTAAATTTGCCCGAATGCAAGATGCGGTCGACTTGCGTTTCGTCAAAATTAAACCAGTAAGTAGAAGCTGGCATGCGCCCAATCAACGCGCGATGGGCGTGCAACACGCCCTTCGGATAGCCAGTGGTGCCTGAGGTATAGACCAAGTAGGCAGGGTCATCTGCAGCAGTTTGGGCAGTGGGTTCACAGCTGGTGATGGCCGCTAATTCTGTTTCTAACGATACGGCATTGCTGATACTTTCAATCTTTAAGCCGCTTAATAATGCTAATTTTAAGGTGCCTGCTTCGGTTAAACCTGCTTGCAGCTGCTGCCACATATCAGCGTCGGTTACGATCACTTTGGCGGAGGAATCTTTGGCTAAATACAGCACTTCTTGTGCGGTGAGTAGGGTAGAGGTGGGCACAGCAATGCAACCGGCCTTCATCGCGCCTAAGAAGGCGGTGGGATAGTCAATGCTGTTGCTTAACCGTATCAATACGCGCTCGCCTTTTGCAATGCCGCGATTGCGCAGCAGCTGCGCAAATTTTGTGGTTCGCGCGCTTAACTGAGCGTAGGTAATTTGGGTGGTGCCAAGGGTGTCGTCTTCCACAATCATGGCGATGCGGTCGGCAACGGGTGTGCCCAGATGCGCGTCCGTGCAGGCCACGCCGATGTTGAAATTGGCGGGCACGTTCCATGTCCATTCTGGGTGATTTTGGATGGGTGATGACATTGAAGCCTCGATTTATTTGAATTTTATGCCCTGAAGACGCCCTAAAATAGGGCGTCTTCAGGCTATTAACTGGAGCCGCTGGTAGGTCGGATTAGCGGCTTTCTCGCGTAATCCGACATTGTTGGAACGGCCAAGACCGCGTCGGATTACACCCTCAAGGGGTGCCAAGCGCAAAAAACGCTAATCCGACCTACATGTTTTGCTCTACAAAATAACGCCGTAAGGCCAATTCTCACGCACCACTTGCGCTGGTAATTTCTTTAACACATCCATCGCAAATTGGGTGTCTTCATCCGACAACGCGTGCAGGGCGTGCGCACGCAAAAGTGTTTGCAAAGCCTTACCAAACATCGGCGGGTCGAGCATTTCGCCATTAAATTTAATTGCGCCACCCAAAAGCGCATCGGCTTCAATAGCTGCTTTCAAAATCGCTATTTTGGTACGAATGTCAGTAGGGCTAGGCGTATAGGCGACTTTGCACGGGTGGGTGTGATACGGGTGTATCACTTGCTTACCTGTCATGCCCATTGCCGCTTCTTCGCACGCGTGTTTGTACACCACGCGGCTTTCTTCGTCGCCGTGTAAATCAAGCCAGCGGCGCACATCATCGGGTTCCACAAAATTTTCAGGCATGGCGGAGCCGCCAATCAAAGTTTCCACACCACCAATAACGCCCTTACCGGCGATACGCGCTTCAAACAAAATTTGATGCATGAAATAAGCGAGTTCTTCAGTCCAACGCCGTGGGGTAATTTGTATGCCCATCGCTTTTGAGAAGTCGTGAATACCAAACACCACATGCTTTACCGTGCTGTACTGCATTAAATCCGGCGCTATTTTTAACGATTTTGGATGCTCGATAATTGGTTGAATGGTTATTTTGCTGTTAAGCCCAACCAATACCGCAGATAAATCGCGAATTTCTGGAGAGCCGTATGCTTCGCCCGCCTTCGCCAACATCACCACATCAATATGGTCAGCTAAATCGCGCACTAAATGCAGATCACGCTCGTATTCATCGGTGCGAAACGGGTTGATACGAATCGCAATTTGCACTTCTTTGCGGCGCGGCAAACCCGGTAATTCACGGCGCAATAATTCTCGCGACATTTCTTTTTGCCGACAGCCGTCTTCTAAGTCAAACAGCAGTGTGTGGGCGGTGGTGCCGTGGGCGTGCTTTTTAAAACGCTGTGCAGCTGCCTCTAAATCTTCATAAATGCCCAAGCTCGGCGCATATTTAACGGGCGGATAATACATTTGAATACCTGGCCAATAGTCGCCAAGGGTGGCAGCAGACGCCACTTCAGGTACCGTGTTCATATTAATTTGGCTCATGACAAAACTCCGTGAAGATTGAGGCTAGCGGGATGCGTTTGCGTTGTGCTGCAAGAATGCACTAATTTAGACACCACATTAACCATTTTAGCACACGCGGTCAACATGTCTTATAAAAGATATAAGATATATTAACCTATTTGTAAGGTATTGTTGCTTTTGGATATCGCATGGGTTCGTTGTAGGCGTTTGCAGGTTGAAATTGCGCAATCGCGTTTTTAGCGGCAGAAATATCGCGCTTAAGCGCGCTAACGCACCGAAGTTCAGCCGCCTAAGCCTGATTATGATGAGGGTCAAATTTCGATTTTCACTGTGGAGCCACAATGAGCACAATTATCAACGGCAATTTTCAAGATGCACTGGCTGCAAAACGTGCGGTAGCAGAGTTATCGAGCGCGGGATTTATAGCTGAACAAACCAGCTCCTTTTTGGTGAATCTATCCGGACACCAATCTGATAGTCAAGTCACCCCAGCAAGCGAAATTGCTACCGAAGCCGCTGCACAAGAAGGCGCTGACGGCGCACTGACTGGCGCTGCAGTAGGTAGCGCGATTGGCGTTGCTGTGGCATTGGCCACCATGCCCATCTTAGGGCCAGTAGTTGCAGTAGCGGCTGTTGGCGTGGGCGCATATGGCGGTTCGCTTTATGGTGCGTTAGGCAGTATGGATGCCGCCAATGACATTGCAACAGAGGCGGCTACTTTGGCCAAGCAAGAAGCGCGGCATCGTCAATCGGGCACCTTGGTTGCGGTGATAGCCAACAACAGCGTGCTACAAAACACGGCCAAGCAAATTTTGCATGCAAATGGCGCAACAGATATTGAGCGTCGTGAAGGCGTCCTTAGCAATGGTAAGTGGACCGATTTTGATCCGCACTTGCCGCTGTTGCTGTTTCCAACTTAAGGGTTAGCCTTCCGTGCGTTTTTCGACCGCAGCATCGCTTGCAATACTACCGTCGATAAGCTCAATGATACGGTCGCAGCGTGCGGCCAAACGCGGATCGTGGGTAACGATTAAAAATGAGGTCTTGAGCTCCGCGTGCATTTTACGGAGCAGTACAAATACCTCATCTGATGCCGCGCGGTCAAGGTTGCCTGTTGGTTCATCGGCTAAAACCAATGGCGGGTTTAGCACCAGTGCGCGCGCAATAGCTACTCTCTGCTGCATGCCGCCTGATAGCTCACCCGGTTTTTTATTCAGAGCTGAACCTAGGCCGACGGCCGCAAGCACCGCACGAGCGTGTTCGCGTTGTGATGCTGATACCTTGCCCTCGCGCATCAGCGCCGGCAAGGTCACGTTTTCTAAGGCCGTAAAGGCTGGAAGTAAATGATGAAATTGGAATACAAAACCTAAGGTGATGCGCCGCTGCAATGTCAGTGCCGCATCATCTAACGCGCTGGTTTCTAGCCCCTCAATTTGATAGCTCCCAGTGGTGGCTTGCTCTAGCAGACCAATAATATTAAGCAACGTGCTTTTACCAGACCCCGAAGGACCGATTAGGGCTACAAATTCGCCGTGCGCCAGCTTTAGAGAGATACCATGCAACACCTCGGCTTCATTGGGAAGCCCAATGTTATAGCGCTTGTGAATGTCGTTAAGCGCGATGAGTGCACCGCCCGTGGGGACGGGTGCTGCAACCATCTGAGCGGCTGGCACCATCATATGCGAATGGCCTGCGCTGGATCAAGTTTAGCGGCGCGACGTGCAGGTGCCACCGCCGCCAACACCCCGCAAACCATGGTGATGGCTGAAACAATTAAAGCCAAGCTCGGCGGAAAGGTAATCGCAAACAACGGTAGACCATCTTCGCCGCGTACAAACGCCACAAACGCCCAAATCATCGCCCACGCCAAACCAATACCGAGTGCCGAACCTAGCGCGCCAACGATTGCCCCTTGAAACAAAAACACCCGCATCACCTGCGCTCGCGTTGCCCCCATCGCCCGCAAAATGCCAATTTCTCGGCGCTTTTGGACTACCGACACGACCAATACGCTAGAAATACCCAACACCACCACAATCATCACCACTGCACGAATTAGCGCCGTGCTGACCGATTGCGCTGTTAGCGCTGACACAAGTTGAGGGTTAGCGTCCTGCCAGCTTTCCACTTTGTAGGCCCAGCGACGGGAAAAGTCTTCAGCAAAGGTTGGTGCTGCCCATAAATCAACGAGCGATATTTCGATGCCAGTAGCACCCCCAGGTAAATTAACCAAACTTTGCGCGGTGCGCAGCGGTACGATGACCGCGCGACGATTCACATCGCGCACGCCGTAGTCAAGCAGCGCGGTGACACGTAACGAATCCGTTACTGAACCCACAATAATATTTAAACGGTCACCCACCCGCACGCCAAGGTCGTCGGCCAAGTCACGGCCAATCATGCCTTCACCGGGTTCTAGTCGTGCGGTGCCAGCAATCACTTTTGAACGTAGGCGCACAATGCGGTCATAGCGATTAAGTTCAACACCCGATATCGCAATCGATTTTGAAACCTCTCCGCGCACAGCAAGCCCGCCGGTGGTGATGATGGGTGATACGGCTGCAATGCCGGGTGTTGCTTCTAACAACGGCACCAGTAACCGCCAGTTTTTTGGGGATCGTGGGCGTTGCGCACGCGGCTGTGTTTGGGTAAGAATTTGAGGCGGTGCGGCATCATCTTTATCGTCCATTTCACCCGGTGCGCTGCGTGCGGGAATAATCGAATCGTCCAAAGCGCTTAGGGTCACGTGTGCTTGTGCGCCCAAGGTTTTATCAATTAAATTAAGCTGCACACTCGCCATGAGCGCCGAAATATAAGCCACCACAGCCACGCCCGCTGCTACCCCCGCGAGTATCAGCAGCGACTGCACGCGACCTTCAATCATAAAGCGCGTGGCAACGCTACGCTCGAAACCGAATGCATTAAACATGGTTCGAGGCACGCATAGTTAATGCCCTCATGGTTTGCGGCTCTTATCTGTTGGTTTTGTCTTGCTGGCGTTGGCGTCTGCTTTTGCATTATTGGCATCAGCGCTTAACGGTAATTGCGGGCGCACTTTGCTGCCCGCCTGTACAGCAGCACCCGTTAAAACGATATCGCCTTCAGCCAAGCCCTCAACAATTTCTGCCGCTTTCAAGGTGCGAATGCCCAAGCGTACTGTGCTTGCTTGCGCACGGCCATCTTTTACAACCATCACTGTTGCAATCTGCGCAGATTCATCACCCTGCAGCGCCGCCACTGGCACCACCAGCGCGCGCGGGCGGCGTGCCGTTTCCACTTCAACTGACAGCGTCATGTCTTCCCGCAAAAACGCGGGAGGGGGAGGAAACACCGATAACTTCACTTGAATCGCACCGCGCTGCGCATCGACTACTGGCGCAATCAGTTGCACGCGTGCCGAAAAGCGCTCAGTGGGAAAAGCGTCAGCAATTACACTGCCAAGCTGACCGATTTGTAATTGCGCCAGATAGCGCTCATCCACTTGGGCTACCAACTGCAATGGACTGACGAGCGCCAAGCTAAATAAAGTACGGCTGGGTTGCACGATTTGTCCCGGTTCAACTAATCGTGTGAGCACTTTGGCGTCGGCTGGCGCCAGCACCACGCTTTGGGCAAGACGCGCCGCCGCCGCTGCACTTGCCGCATTCGCAACATTAAGTTGTGCCTGCGCCTGCGCCATTTCAGTGCCGCGATTAGCCGCACTTTGCGCCAATGCACTCACGCGAAGCGCTTCTGCAACAGTGGCAGCGCTGTTCGCATCGTCAAGGCGCGCTTGACTCAAAAAACCATTTTTAGTCAGGTCTTGGGTACGCCGTAACTCCGCTAACGCTTTTGCAGCCACTGATTCGGCTTGCGCGACACCCGCATCGGCTACGCGGCGACCGGTGCTGCGCAGCCCAGCAAGTCGCGCACTGGCTTGGTTTTCACCCGCTTGGGCTTGACCCAATGCGGCGCGTAATTCGTCGCTTTCAAAACGGATCAGGACATCACCTTTTTTAACCTCCGCCCCCTCCATGACCAAAACTTCTACTGCGCGTCCTGTAATCGTGCTGCCAATTTCTACCCGCGATGTTGTCGCCACGCGCGCTGAAAATTGCAGCGTGCGTACCAGTGGCGCAAATTGCACCTGCGCGGCGGGTATTGCGGGCGCTCGCGTGAGCCACCACGTTAATGCCCCCGCAAAAGCGACAGCGAAAACGATGCCTCCAACCATGAGCCAACGTGAATGGGAAGTTGTTTTAGCGGCTTTATCTGGCGCTATCGCAGCAGCAGAAGTGATGGGTGGCGTTGATGTTGCACTGGGCGCGCCTGCTGCTGCCGGCTGTGCCGACTTCGGCGAAGCTTCAGCGCTAACTGCCTCGCCGTCTACCCGCGTAGACTGGGCTTCTACGGCTTGAATAGTAGGGGGCAAACTATTAGGCATCAGTACGCAAACTATCGGCGTGATACGGATATGGAGCCGTCTGCTTGTCATCGACAAATAAGCCTGCAAGCTTGCTAGAAAAGCCGTGATTAATATCGCGATGATGCGCTTCATCGGCACGCACAATCATCACAACATCGCGCAGCATGGCGTCCGCCGGAAGATCCCAATAATGCTTCGCTATCGCTGGTGCAGGCACATTTGGAGAGCGACCTTCGTCAATCTCTTGCAGGTAAAAAGTGTAACTAATAATCGCCTCCTCCTCAAAATAGCCCACCACGCGATGTGCGGTGCGCGATGAAACCAAGTACAGCAAGAAGAAGCCAACATAAAAAATCCATTGCGCCGCCATAATAACCACGCGTTCGAAAAAACTAGGCTTAGCAATTTCAATAAACGTCATCAAATGCATTCGCTCGTTTTCAGCTTCTTCCATTAGAGTGCGAATCCAACCGTCGTCATCCACCATGCGCCGCAAGCTGTTCAAATGCTGAATCGTGGCACCCACCATGCCCGGAACGGCAGCCACGGTTTCCAGCACCACTGCTCGATGGCCGTAACGCTGTGTAAAAAACGTATCTGCACCCCAGCGTAATATTTTGGTGAAGCCCAGTGCGAAACGATCGGAAAACCCTACAGGTGCATGGTGAATATAGGGTGCATCGGGCATCGTACTCACTACAGCGCCTTGCGCGAGCGGGTTCGATTTACTGCGGCTTTCAGAGGCGTTATTTTGCATGGTGAATTTCCTAAAATTTTATAAATGGGTCAAGCACCCATAGGCATTTGTGCACCAGCCTTTAGGGAAGTGCGTGCTTACGCAGCGTCATCAATATCGGCTACCCGAACTAGTTTTTTATTTACAAACTCATGAATGCCAAGGCTCGATAATTCGCGGCCATAGCCAGAATTTTTGATGCCGCCGAAGGGCAAATCAGGCGCAGTCCACGTGGGGTGGTTAACAAACACCATACCAGTTTCAATCATGCTCGCTACTTTTTTACCACGACTGACGTCTTGGGTGAATACTGACCCACCCAATCCGAACTCGGAACTATTGGCCAAGGCAATCGCCTCGTCTTCATCTTTGACGCGGAAAAATAACGCTACTGGACCAAAAAACTCGTCCGAAAAAGCGGGGTTTGAAGGTGCGATATTGCTCAAAATTGTAGCCTGCATAAATGATCCAGGACGCTTAATTCGCTCGCCGCCCAACTCAACTTTTGCACCGTTGTCCACGGCACGCTTTACTTGCTCCAGTAGTTTTACTAACGCGCCTTCCGACGACATCGGACCTTGCGTGGTGCTTTCATCCATCGGGTTGCCTGATGCCAATGCGGCAAGTGCTGCCCTAAATTTTTCGAGAAAGCTATCCGCCAATGTGTCCACCACAATCAAGCGTTTTGCGGCAATGCAACACTGGCCGTTGTTATTCATTTTTGCCCACACAGCCCACTTTACCGACTTTTCAATATCGGCATCTTCAAGCACAATGAACGCATCGCTACCACCAAGCTCCATCGTTGATTTTTTCATGTTTTGTCCGGCTCTTTCGGCCACACTTTTTCCGGCCTCGACGCTACCAGTTAGCGCCACACCTTTAATCCGCGAATCATCAATGATGTTGTTTACTTGCTCATGCGAAACCAATAAATTGGTATACGCTCCAGCCGGCGCACCAGCTTCAAGCCATAGCTTTTCAAACGCAATGGCGCACTGCGGCACCGAGGCTGCGTGCTTCACCATCACTACATTACCCGCCATTAAATTAGGAGCTGCAAAGCGTGCCAATTGATAGTAGGGAAAGTTCCATGGCTGGACGCCAAAAATCACACCGAGCGGCGCGCTTTCAATATGCGCCTCACCGGTACTGGGTGAAAGTGGCTGTGCAGCTAAAAACGCCTCGGCGTGGTCTGCATAATAATCAATAATGTCCGCACTCAGTGCCACTTCACCGCGCGCTTCAGCAATAAGCTTACCCATTTCAAGGGTCATTGGCCGCGCGAACTCATCCACGCGTTTACGCATGATGGCGGCTGCTTTGTGCGCAATAGTTGCCCGCTCGGCAAACGTGGTTAAGCGCCATTTTCTATAGCAAACTTCAGCCGTTTCCAACGCCGCCTCTACCTGCTTATCGGTAAAAGTCTCAAACGATTGAAGTTCTTTTCCGTTGAATGGATTAATACTTTGATAGCCCATTTTGTTACCTTTTAAATAAGGGAGAGAAATTGGTTGGGTGCACAACTGCGTTAATGTCGTGCGGTGGCTTTGACTATGCCTAGCATGCTCGCAGCGCCACCTGCTGGTCTGTGCGGCAACGTACGCAAAGTTTGAGACTTTTAGCCTCGCGCCGGTTGGCGTCGATTTTTTCGGGTTTCTAGCAGCGCGACAGGCAGCCAGCCCACCTACCGCAAAAAGCCGCAAACGCTGATCTACAAAACCAGTAATATTTCTTCGTCGCAAACAACGCAATACAACACGCTACTTATCGAAATATAATTGCTTGCCGCTACGATTGCCTAAAATCCATACGCATCAGAACTACTGATGAGATACGGTTGGTCATTGAGCGATGGTGGGCTTGCTTAGGTGAGTTTTTTTACCAACGCTTCCGCAGCAGGTGCTGACGACGCGGGGTTCTGGCCGGTGATTAAAAGACCATCGGTAATTACATAGGCCTGCCAATCGGCTACTTTAGAATAATTGCCACCATTTTTCTTGAGCATGTCTTCAACCAAAAATGGCACTACGTCAGTTAAGCCAGCTGCTTTTTCTTCGCTGTTGGTAAAGCCAGTTACCGACTTTCCAGCGACGGCTGATTTGCCGTTGGCTAATTTCACGTGGCGCAGCACGCCAGGCGCGTGGCAAACGGCGACCACAGGTTTATCGGCCGCCAACATTGCTTCAATAAGCGCAATGGAATAGGCGTTTTCAGCTAAATCCCAAAGCGGGCCGTGACCACCCGGATAAAACACCGCATCAAAATTGGCAGCAGCAATATCGGCAAGTTTCAGCGTAGCCGCGAGCGCAGCTTTTGCCACGGCATCGGCTTTGAAACATCGTGTGGCTTCAGTCTGCGCATCGGGCTCGTCGCTTTTTGGGTCAAGCGGCGGCTGACCGCCCAACGGCGAAGCAAGTGTGATTTCAGCGCCAGCATCCTTAAAAATATAGTAAGGTGCCGCAAACTCCTCAAGCCAAAAACCGGTTTTTTTGCCGGTGTCTCCCAATTTATTGTGGGAAGTTAAGACCATTAATATTTTCATCTGGTTTCCTTGCTGTAAAAAATAAGTTATTCATTGGTGAGACGAACAATCAGCTTGCCGAAATTTTTGCCTTCAAGTAACCCAATAAAGGCTTGAGGCGCGTTTTCTAAGCCGTCGACAATGTCTTCTCGAAATTTAACGCGACCGTCCTTCACCCAATCGGTCATTTGGCTAAAAAATTCGCCAAAGCGCGATTCATAATCAGCCCAGATGATGAAGCCTTGCAGCTTGATGCGCTTAGCTAAGAGCGTGCGCATGAGCTTGCCCGTCCTGTCCGGGCCTTCCGGTGTGGCGCTCTGGTTGTAGCTGGAGATCAAACCGCATACCGGCACCCGAGCGCGTTCTTTCAATAAGGGCAAAACTGCATCAAATACCGCACCGCCAACATTTTCAAAATAAACATCAATGCCACGGGTACAGGCTGCCGCTAATCGTTGCGGAAAGTCAGCGCCATGGTGATCTATGCACGCGTCAAAGCCTAGTTCGTCAACTACGTAACGGCACTTTGCAGCTCCACCCGCAACGCCCACTACGCGACAGCCCTTTAGCTTGGCAATCTGGCCGACTACTGAGCCCACCGCACCGCTTGCTGCAGCGACGACTACCGTCTCGTCTGGCTTTGGTTGGCCAATGTCGAGCAGCCCCATGTAGGCAGTAAACCCGGGCATACCAAGAACGCCGAGCGTGAGCGACGGATGCTGCATGTTTGCATCTAGTTTAGTTAAGCCTGCGACATCAACGGCTGCGTATTCTTGCCAGCCGCTAAAGCCGAGTACTAAGTCACCTGGTTTAAATTGCGGGTGTTGGGATTCAACGACGCGAGAAACGGTGGCACCGCCCATGACATCGCCAAGCGCGGTGGGCGCCGCGTACGACGCCGCGTCGCTCATCCGGCCACGCATGTAAGGGTCAAGCGAAAGATAGATAGTGCGCAGCAAGACTTGCTGGGCTGACAGTGCAGGGACTGGGCGTTGTTCCAGCCGAAAGTCGCTGGGTGTGGGTGCGCCGGCGGGACGCGCGCTTAAAACAATTCTGCGATTCAAAATTTGATTTTGCGGCATAGGATGCGCTCCACATTTAAAAATGAGAAATTATCGTTGTGCACCTTGGTTAGCGGCCGGACTTTGCCCCGAAAGTAAGTTGCAGATCGCAATATTTGTTGGTGTACTAGCCATTGCTAACCTAAAACTACCCTTTACCTTCTGTTGAAACGATGGGGAGTATTTGTTTGGGTGTCATTCTATTTCCACATCAAAACAATAATTATCATTGCAAGTCTCAAAATTTCGTCGTTCCCGCGCAGGCGGGAACGACGGCTCGTTGGTGTTTTGATTTGCTGCACTATTGATATAGAACTGGAATAAGTCTAGCGGTAGACCCAAGACATTTGCACTCTACTATTCACAACTTACGCAGTCTCGTCGCCTAGCAAACGATGCACCTGCTCACTTGTGACCATCACCCCGCGCCTTGGCAACAATTCAATACCATTGCGCATTTGGGGCTGCGCTAGCGGATCGACCCCGATGCTTAAATTGCTATTGGCGAAGATTTGTTGTTGCCCACGCCGCGCCCAATCGGACAAGACCACACCCAAGCCAATGCGCGTTTGTTTGGCGACGGCTTTAGCGGCATAAAACACGTCGTTGTCGATGTATATTGTTTTGCGCATGATTGATGGCGTAACGCCTCTGTTCTAGCGTTTCTTAAGCGCCGCATCTAACTCGTCCAAAACAGCCAAACCCTGCGCCGCGTCACCGCGACTTGCGCGTAGGGCGAAGCGCGTAAGCAGGTCTTGCTACGCGACGGCGATGGTGGTTAGCTCTTCAATAAATTTGTTGGTATTAAGCCCTCTTGCGCGGGCAATTTCTTTGATTCTTGCATGCTTACTTTCTGGCAGCCTAACTGTGAGCACAGACATTATTTATTCTCCTTTATGCGAAGTTATCCATTGTGCGGGTGTGCAAACCAGCACTTGCGGGAAGCGCACCTCGGCACTTGCAAAATTTTGCGCTTAGCTTGTACGCTTATCTACCGCGCCACTTTATACATGGCAAGCGCCTTATCCCGCTGCGTGGCATGATCCACAACAGGGGCTGGATAGTCTTTGCCAATCACACATCCCCGCGCGGTTTGCTCTAGGGGGGGGAGCGTCCACGGGGCGTGGATAAATTTATCCGGGATGTTTTTTAGCTCGGGCATGTAGCGGCGGATGAACTTGCCTGCGGTATCAAACTTTTCGCTTTGGCTGATTGGGTTAAATATGCGGAAATAGGGTTGCGCATCGCAGCCGGTGGATGCTGCCCATTGCCAGCCGCCGTTGTTGGCGGTGAGGTCAAAATCTATTAGCTTTTCAGCGAAATATTTTTCGCCCCATTGCCAGCTTACTAGCAGGTCTTTGGTTAAAAAACTGGCGACGATCATGCGTAAGCGGTTGTGCATATAGCCGGTTTGGTTAAGCTGGCGCATGGCGGCGTCAATTATTGGATACCCGGTGCGGGCTTCGCACCATGCGGCAAAAAGTGCGGGAGAATTTTCCCACTTTAGCGCATCGTACATGGGCTTAAAGCAGCTGGTGGCGGCGTGGGGCGAATGGAACATGATCTGAAAGTAAAAATCACGCCAGATAAGCTCGTTTAGCCAAATTTGCGCGCCTTCGTTGGTTTTACGCAGGGTTTCAGCATAGGCAATGCGCGCTAACTGGCGGATAGAAACCGTGCCAAAACGGTTATGCACCGATAAATAAGACACGCCCTTAACGGACGGATAATTTCTGGCTTCGTGATAGCCGTCCATGCGCGGAATAAAATCTTCTACCAATTTTGCAGCACCGGTCATGCCGGGGGTGACGAACTTAGCAATATCGGTGGCTTGAAAACCCATGCTACTCATGCTTGGCATCGCGGCAAATTGCGCTGGGGCTTTAGCCACTTTTTTAAGATGGTTTTCACTTGGTCGCACCGCCAAATCGGCATCGCGCAAGCGCTTTAGCCATGCGTTTTTGTACGGCGTGAATACGCTGTAGATGCCCGCCGTTTGGGTGAGTACCTCGCGTTTTTCAAACACCACTGTATCTTTGACGGTGTGAAAATCAATGCCGTTTTTAGCGCAGGCAGCGGCCACGTGCGCATCGCGGGCGATGGCTTGCGGCTCGTAGTCGGTGTTGGTGAATACGGCATCTACTTTTAGCGTTGCTGCTAAGTTTGGAATGGCTTGGCTGGCATGGTCGTAGAGCACGATTAAATCGCCACCAGCGTCCTGCAGCGCTTGTTTTACTTCAAGCACGGATGCCCAAATAAAATCGACGCGCTTATCGGCTTTGTCTTCCAATAGATCGAGAATTTCTTTATCGAACACAAACACGCAGCTTACTTTTTTAGCCGCCGTCAGAGCTGCATAAAAACCGGCGTTATCGAAGGTGCGGAGGTCACGGCGGAACCAAAACAGGGCGTGTTTGTGGGCGTTTTCAGCAGTTAAGTCATCAGGCTGGATAGATAGTGCGTTCATTAGTTTGTACCAATCAATAGAGATGCGTAAAATAGCATTTAATCTCATATGAAAACGCCAAACTTCACTAATCATTTTTTAATCGCCATGCCCAATATGGCGGATTCCTTTTTTGGAAAATCGCTGGTTTATATTTGCGAGCATTCTGAAAAAGGCGCGCTGGGCATTATTGTTAATCGCCCAACTGAAGTGGTGATGGGCAAGTTGTTTGATCAGCTCAACATTCCACTGCAAAACGCGGACAGATACGACGCGCAAATTTTTATGGGCGGGCCGATGCATACCGATCGCGGGTTTGTATTGCACCAACCCGTGGGCGCGTGGGGCTCGTCGCTCATCATCAATAACGACTTTGCGTTGACCACATCAAAGGACGTATTGCAAGCCGTGGCCAATGGCTCAGGCCCCACGCGGCTGTTGGTGTGCTTGGGCTACGCGGGCTGGGAGGCGGGGCAGTTAGAAGACGAAATTGCCGAGAACGCATGGCTTACCGTGAAAGCAAACCCAGACGTTATTTTTAAGCACGCACCGCGCGATAGGGTGACGGCTGCAATGGGCATGTTAGGCTTTAACCCGGCGGCATTGCATGGCGAAGCGGGACACGCATGACCATTGACATCACCAAAACGGGAACAGTATTGGCGTTTGATTTTGGTGAAAAGCGTATCGGTGTGGCATCAGGTGATTTGGGTTTCGGGTTGGCAAACCCGCTCACTACCTTGCATGTAATATCGAATGCCGACCGCATGGCTGCCGTGACCAAACTAGTACAAGAATGGCAGCCGAATTTGTTTGTGATCGGCATGCCGCAATTCACGCATGACGATCGCCCTCACCCGTTACAGCCCCACGTAAAGCGCTTTGGTAATCGGCTGACCGAGAACTTTAAAAAGCCAGTGCATTATGTGGATGAGCGATATACATCCCTAGAAGCCGCTTCAATGACCGATCAAGGCAGCACCCGAAGAAGCCCTAAAGACGGGCATCTTGACGCGATGGCTGCATGTATTATTTTGCAATCTTATTTTGATTCGTGTAACACACCCACTTTAAAATCATGAAAACACTTCCCGCCGTTGAAACCTTAATTGATTCCTTAAGCTCGCAAATTGCGATGACGCTTGGCGAAGCACCGCCCGAATCATTGGCCGCAGGTGAAGGTCCGCCGTTGGCTGTTATTGGCTTATACACCGGCGGTATTTGGGTGGCCGAAAAGTTGATTGAAAAGTTAGCGCTTGCGGATGTAAGAGTGGCGGCTGGCTCATTGGCCGTAACCTTGCAACGCGATGATTTTCAATCAATCGGCCTACATCGGCAAAGCAGACCGAGCAAAATTGATTTTGATGTTACCGGTATGCATGTAATTTTAGTGGACGATGTGTTGTACACCGGCCGCACCGTGCGTGCTGCGTTAAACGAGCTGTTTGAATTTGGTCGCCCAGCAAAAGTAAGCTTAGCGTGTTTGGTGGATCGGGGGGGGCGACAGTTGCCGATAGCACCTGATTATTGCGCTTTCACGCTGAATTTGCCACCCGAACAAGAGTTGGTTTTAGAGCACACCGCAGCAACGGACACTGCTCCCGAATTGCTGGTGCTGCGCGTAAACAACCGCACATAAACTTAACTTTTACCGAGCCAACATAATGCGCCACCCACAACTTACCGCTGATAAAAAGCTAAAGCATTTACTCACCACCGAAGGCTTACCACGCGCTATTGTGGAGCAAATTTTAGAAACCGCCGAGCAGTTTGTAAGCGTGGGCGACCGTGAAGTAAAGAAGGTGCCGATTCTGCGTGGCAAGTCAGTTTTTAATTTGTTTTTTGAAAACTCCACCCGCACCCGCACCACGTTTGAAATTGCCGCCAAGCGTTTATCGGCTGATGTAATAAACCTAAACATTGGGGCGTCGAGCACCAGCAAAGGCGAATCGCTGCTGGACACCATCGACAACTTAGCCGCCATGAACGCTGATATGTTTGTGGTGCGCCACGCGCAATCCGGCGCGGCACACCTAATTGCTGAGCACGTGCGCGAAGGCGTGGCCGTGATTAACGCAGGCGACGGCCGCCACGCGCACCCCACGCAGGGCTTGCTGGACATGTACACCATCAAGCATTACAAAAAGTCGTTCCATAATTTAAGTGTTGCCATCGTAGGCGACGTGTTGCACTCGCGCGTGGCGCGATCCGACATTCATGCGCTCACCACGCTGGGCTGTCCGGATGTGCGCGTCATCGCCCCCAAAACCCTGCTACCCGCAGCAATTGGCAACCTTGGCGTATCGGTGCATCACGATATGGCACGCGGCTTAGAAGGCTGCGACGTGGTGATTATGTTGCGCTTACAAAACGAACGCATGACCGGTGCGACATTGCCTTCGGCCCACGAATTTTATAAGTGCTATGGCTTGACCGCCGATAAATTAGCCAGAGCTAAACCAGATGCGATTGTGATGCATCCGGGCCCGATGAATCGTGGTGTTGAAATTGATTCGAACATTGCCGATGGTCGGCAAAGCGTCATTTTGCCGCAAGTCACTTTTGGCATTGCCGTGCGTATGGCGGTGATGGCCATGGTGGCGACGCATTAGCATTCGTCATTCAGCTGCCGTCATTCCAGCGAAGGGTGGAATCCAGTCCCTCCAACATCTAATTGGCTTTTTAGTTGCAAATCAAAAGTACGGTGGACTGGATTCCACCCTTCGCTGGAATGACAGCAATTTAAGATTCGAACAGAAATTAGAATCGCTGTAAGCCAATAACGGAACCCCCATGAACATCGCCATCACCAACGCCAAATTATTTACCCTAGATACTGAATCGCAAGCCAAATCTGACCTGCACGGCACCACCAACATTTATTTGTCAGGTGGCCTTATCGCCAGCATTGGTGAACCGCCGCAAGACTTTGCCGCCGATAAAGTAATCGACGCCGCAGGCAAAATGGTGTGCCCGGGTTTTGTAGATTTAGCCGCGCGCTTGCGTGAGCCTGGAGCCGAGCACAAGGCGCATTTAGAAAGCGAACTGTTGGCTGCAGCAGCCGGTGGCGTGACCAGCATCGTGTGCCCACCGGATACCGATCCGGTGTTGGACGAGCCAAGCTTGGTAGACATGCTAAAGCGCCGCGCGGCCGCCAACAAGCAAGCGCAGGTATACCCGTTAGGCGCGCTCACGCGAGGTTTGGGTGGCAAAGAACTGTGTGAGTTAGTGGAGCTAACGCAAGCAGGCTGCGTAGGCTTTAGCCAAGCCAATGCGCCGCTGTTTGATACCGCCGTGCTGCGCCGCTCCATGCAATACGCCGCCACGTTCGGCTACACCGTGTGGTTGCGCGCGGAAGATTCGCATTTAAGCGCAGGCGGCGTCGCCCATGAAGGCGAGATGGCCACCCGCTTAGGCTTAGGCGGCATTCCGGTGGCGGCCGAAACGTTAAGCATTTCAAAAATTATTATCTTAATGCGCGAAACCGGCGCAAAGGTGCATCTAGAGCGGCTTTCCAGCGGGGCGGGTGTAGCGTTGGTGCGCCAAGCCAAAGCCGAGGGCTTGCCGTTAACGGCAGATGTTGGCGTGCATCACCTCCATTTAAGCGACCGCGACATCGGCTATTTTGACCCGCAATATCGCTTCACGCCCCCCCTGCGTGACCCCAGAGACCGCGACGCGCTAAGCGCAGGCCTGCTCGACGGCACGATAGACGCCATATGCTCCGACCACACGCCAGTCGATGCGGATGAAAAACTACTCCCCTTCGCCGAAGCCACACCGGGTGCTACCGGCTTAGAATTGCTGCTGCCGCTCACGCTAAAATGGGCATCGCAATCCGGCGTGTCCATTGCTAAGGCACTATCGCTAATAAGTGCTAAACCCGCGCATTTATTGGGTTTACGCCAAGGCATGCTAAAAGCAGGAAGCCCCGCCGACATCACTATTTTCGATCCCCAAGCCTTCTGGGCAGTCACCGCCAAAACCCTACGCAGCCAAGGGCATAATTCGCCGTATTTGGGACGGGAAATGCAGGGGAAAGTCACGCACACGATTGTGGCGGGGCGGGTTATTTACGCGGCTTAATGTCGGCTGAAGATGCCCTAAATACGGGCATTTACAGGCATATTTTCTGCGTTCTTTACGTCATTTTCAGCCGTTTTTTCGACCACAGTGCAGCTTGAGCACTATGCTCGATTCACGAGTGCCGAAAAACAACCCCGTTTGGCGTTATGCAGATGAATGTAGGCGACGTCAACTTGGGAAAAGTAACTCTCTATCTCGGTGGCGACGACGCTACCTTCACAGACCGTGGCGGCGACGATCATATGTGCTGCATCATAAGCGCGCACCGACATTAAGCGGCTAGTAACATAGCTCGGGAGTGTTCCAACAGCCGCGCTACGCTGTTAAGCGCCTCGGCGCACGTATATTGGGCCAGACGCGCGATAGGGCGATGCGGCAGGCTGATGAAGATAAGGCAGGAGCAACAATTCGTCCCCGATGTCTGCCTCTTCAAGACTTATGCGGCAAGGAAAGCCAGGGGCTTCGGTTGCGTAACAACGCTTCGCAGAGAATTCCTTTAACCTAGAAACGGCAGTTGGCCGCATATGAGTGTACGGTTTTGGGACTTCCTAGCAAGGCGCGACGACGATGCAGGCTTCACCCTGCGAGGAGGAGTAACGCAGCTAGGGAGGCTCAAAATTGTGCAATCATATGCGTAGCGCTCCCACCCAACTGGTGAGCCTATAGAAACCCGGCTACATCAATAAACACGGGCTTCTCCGAGCAATCCGAGCGGTCAACTGCTGTTTCTAGGTTTAACTGCTCATCGGTAAGCTCGAAAAGAGCCTGAAACTGGTTGTGATCGATGCCGACCACTTGAAAACTCTGAGTCATGGGAGCTCCTTTTTTGATGGGCAATATTCCTACTAAATTACCGCTTGAAACTCGCTAAATTCGGACGTTCAATTTGTGCAAGTGCAGTTTTTAGGTTGAGTGGGTCCTACCATCCGGCGGAATCAAAGCTGGCGCATGGTCGGTAAAAGGTGCGCAGTTATTGGGTTTACGCCAAGGCGTACTAAAAGCCAGCAGCCCCTCCGACAGCGCGAAATGCAAGGGAAAGTAACACGTACGATTGTGGCGGGACGGGCGATTTACGCGGCATAGAAAGTACTTGTAAATGCTCTAATTATGGGCTTTCACATGAATATCTAGCAGTTTTTATCACTTTTCGGCATTGGGTTCAGGCGGAACGTAAGGCCAACTTCGGAGCGCGCCGCGCAGCACCAAATATGCGCCGCCCAGAAAACCCATACCGGCAAAAAGCGTAAGCCCATACCACACAGCTAGGAGTGCGTAGTTTTCGCCCAG
>JAYUOW010000180.1:0-37397 GCA_043760555.1 Betaproteobacteria bacterium | reverse complement strand
TTTAACACCGACCCCGGCTATCGCAAAAAGCCGCGAGAGCCGGGCTACAAAATCAGCATCTCACGCCGCCAGTTATGCAACCCAAAAAAGAGTAAACCATGCACTACATCTCAACCCGTGGCCAACCCACCGACACCCCCAAAACCTTTAGCCAAATATTGCTAGAAGGCCTAGCCCCTGATGGCGGTTTATACCTGCCGCAGCAATACCCAATGCTTGGAGACGCCCTATTATCGGGCTTGCGCAGCCTATCTTATGCTGACCTAGCCTGCGAAATTATAGGCCTTTATGCCACCGACATTCCACGTGATGACCTAAACACCATAATCAAAAAAGCCTACACCAAGCAAGTGTTCGGCTCGGATGACATCACGCCCATCAAAACCCTAAAGCCCGGCCTACACCTGTTGCAATGCTCGAACGGCCCCACGTTAGCGTTTAAAGACATCGCCATGCAGTTTTTAGGGCATTTGTTTGAATACGTGCTGGCCAAGAGCGGTGGCGAGCTAAACATTTTAGGCGCAACCTCTGGCGACACCGGCTCCAGCGCCGAACACGCCATGAAGGGCAAACGCGGCGTGCGGGTGTTTATGCTGTCGCCTGCTGGCAAAATGTCGCCCTTCCAAACTGCGCAAATGTTTTCGCTGCAAGAACCAAACATTATCAACATTGCCTGTGAAGGCGTGTTTGACGACTGTCAGGATGTGGTTAAAGCGGTGTCTAACGACTTGGCTTTCAAAGCCAAATACAACATTGGTGCGGTTAATTCAATCAACTGGGCGCGCATCGTGGCGCAGGTGGTGTACTACTTCAAAGCCTACTTTGCGGTGACCAAAACCAATGCAGAGAAGGTAAGTTTTGCCGTGCCGTCCGGTAACTTCGGCAACATACTAGCTGGTCACATAGCCCGTCAAATGGGGCTCCCCATCGATAAGCTAATTTTAGCCACCAACGAAAACGACGTGCTAGATGAGTTCTTCAAAACCGGCAAATACCGCCCACGCACGTCCGCCGAGACCCGTCAAACCAGCAGCCCATCGATGGATATTTCAAAAGCATCCAATTTTGAACGGTTTATGTTCGACGTGGTAGGGCGCGATAGTGCTACCGTGCGTGCGCTGTGGAAAACCGTAGATTCAGGTAGTGGTTTTGATATGAGCCAAACTCTAGGCCTTAAACCGCTGATTGAAAAGGGTTTTATCTCTGGCCGCAGCACGCACACGGAGCGACTTGCCATCATCAAGCAAGTGTGGGATAGCTATAAAGTTGAAATCGACACTCACACCGCCGACGGCCTAAAGGTGGCGCAAGACCACGCCGCCAGCATCACCACCCAATTGATTTGCATAGAAACCGCGCTACCCGCTAAGTTTGAAGCAGCGGTCACCGAGGCGCTAGGCCATGCGCCGCATCGCCCCGCAGCGTTTGCGAATATAGAAGCGCTGCCGCAACGTTTCATTGCGCTGCCAGCGAACGCGCAAGCGGTAAAGCAAGTCATTCAAACCGCAACGGGACGCTAAATTAGCGCTAACCCATAGGCTGTAAAACCAATAAATTAGGGCGTCAACAGGCAACTATGCTGTTGACGCCCTAGTTTATTGCGTCTGTAGGACATGCTGCTGGAAATGCCCCAACAGCGGCTATCTCTGATACGGGTTTGGGAAAAAAAGAAAAATACATCTGTATGCCAAATCACGTTAATCAAAGCGCTAGTAATTTCCCTTGGCACACTATGGATATTTAGCTAGCAATAACTAAGATAGTCGAAGTTAGACACTATCGCGACACGTGTGTGTTTTTTCTCAGAAATATGTAAAAGTTTGTCCCATACGCCGAAAAATGAGCCATTCAGTTTGTAACCATGCGCAAAATCGTGCACACTGCAGGATAGGGGAATTTACTAATCCGTACGCTGTGCAGTTGACATTTTTTAAGCGCTACAGAAGCGCAGACAGTATCAATCAAGATTTAAAGCAGTGACGCGTTCACGTATGTAGAGCGCAACAGTAAAAACAATTACAACTTCATAAGTAATCGACTCAATATCCGAGTTCTGGGGGCAATATGATTAAGCACTATTCCGGCAAGCAACTTTTTACACATTTCGCTAAGGTGATCGGCGCGGTAAGTTTGGCGCTTTGCGCAGCCACAGTTGGTGCGCAGGGGATCAACACCATTACCAAAACCGTGGTGGGAGGTGCCAACGCTAAAGTGGGCGAAGAAATTACCTACGATATTGCGGTAGGGTGCAACTCTGACCCTGGCGATTGCGGGTCGCTCTCGATTGTCGATTCCATCGCTTCGCAGCTTGAGTTAAGCAGTATTTCTGCTGCTGGATTTACCTGTACTGGGGCGTGTGCAGCAGGGCAAAGCGGCACGATAACGCTTGCTAAACCGACCTTTGCGGGCGGCGATTCGCTCGTGGTGCAAATTAAGTTGCGCGTGAAACCCGGCACGCCACCCGGCACAACCATCGGCAATACGGCGCAAACAACAATTAGCACACCGAGCCCTGCCAACATGGGCGCAACAAAAACGTCTGCCAACGCACCGATGACCACGGGACCTAACAACCCGCAGTGGTCTACGACTAAATTCAAAACTGACCCCGTCGGCTCAATTCAACCCGGTCTTGGTCAAAATGTGTCGTACAGAATAAGAATGTGCTCTGCCACGCTGGTAGGTAATGAAGATTTGACGTCGTTGAATTTAGTCGACACATTCCCCGTGGGCGCAACCGTTGTGACCGCTGATGGCGGTACCGTGGGTGCAAATACCATCACTTGGAATTTGGCGTCGTTTAGTCCGGCGATCCTGCTCGCTAATTTATATGCGGGCGGCGCGTCCGGCCAACAATGCCTTGAGAAAAATGTTACGCTTAATTATCCCGCAGGCACATTCCCACTTACTACTGCCATTACAAATAACATCGCGTTTACGGGTGGCACTGCCGGAACTGCCGGTCCGGTTTGTTTAAATTCCACGCCCTCCCAGTGCTTTACGAACGTAAACAACACTATTTCGCCAGCCGAAGCGACGCCTGCGCCAAGTAAATTTGCGCCCCACGTTCAGCCCGGTCAAAATTTGGTATACGCACTGAATGTAGATGTAACGCAGGCTAATGCGCCGGTTACGCAGCTTGAACTCGTCGATACTTTCCCAACCAATGCCGGCACCGCGGGAAATCCAAGCGGCTTGGTGCTCACGGGTATTGCGGTGATGTCCGGCGGTTGGTCAGTCGCAAACGTAACTGCTGACGTGGCTTTTTCGACGACAGCAGGCTGTGCCCCTGCATCTTTCACCGTCAATCCTTCGACGCACACGGGGGTGAACGTAGCGCTCACTGTGCCGGCCGGTGCGCTTTGCGTGCGTTGGCGTTTTCATAACACGGCCACCCCGTTTGCAACTGATTCCGGCATCCCGAAGACGTTCGCCTTCTCCGCTACGCCAACGGTGACCATCCCAACGCTTGCATCACCTGGTCACACCTATGTTCCCGCACTACCCACAGCGGCCACCAATTGTATGAAAGCGACCACCTCCACGGTGGCGACGGTTGGCCCCGCGTGTGCCAGCCCAAACATTGAGTTGGCTACTCCAGCGATCAGCAGTCAAAAATCGTTGGCGGTAGGCGACGGCGGAAACTTGCTGCCCTTCAACGAAGATACGAATAATGTCTACACGCAACGCTTAAAATTTGTACACATCGCCAATGATTCCACCGGTTCGGTTATTAACCCCGTAGTTGCTGATTTATTACCCGCTGCGTACGAGTTTGTCGGTTGGACGGCTTACACCGGGCCAATGCCCGCACCTAATCTAGAAGTAATTCCAAACTACGGTGGTTCCGGTCGCACGATGGTGCGTTACACCTGGGCCGCAGCAGTCCCATCCGGCTCCACCACTTTCCCAAGCGGGCCGGGTGTGGCCAACACCATTAATATTCCTGAAACCACGCCTGACGCTAACATGCCGACGATGGAGTTTCAGTTCAAAATCAAGCCGGGCACTTCGGCTGGGTCTTTCACCAACGATATGGTTGTCTTTGACAATGGCCCACGCAAAACTTGCGATAACGAAACCGATGAGTTGACGGCCGGTATCGACTTCAACGGCAATGGCACCATGCTCGCGACGGAAAAATTCTGTAAAGGCAGCCTGGCGTTAACGGTCATTTCGTCGGCTGCGCTCGAGGGTAAAAAATACATTCGCTCGTCCGACGTTGGCGCTTTCCCCAATTTGCAAGATCCAACGTCTGTGCCTGCGGCCACAATCTGCCCCGATGTACCAGCGGCCAGCAATTTCACCCGCTTTCCATGTGTGGCACGTGGCTTGCCCGGCAGTGCGTTTGACTATCGGATCGACATCGTTAACTCCGGCAATGAGCCGCTGTCTAATTATGTGATGTATGACGTCCTGCCCTATCCGGGTGATTTGGGTGTGACTGAACCAATCGCCGCCGTCGCCCGTGGTAGCCAGTTCCGTGTGACGTTGACTGGTGCGGTTACTATTGATATTCCTGCATCTACGGCCAATGCCGGCTCGCTGGGTGCCGCAATTATTGAATACAACCCAGCTGATGGTAATTCTTGTCGACCAGAAGTTTCATCGACTGCCACTGAAGCGCCCCCAGCGCATTGGCAGCCTGGTTGCAACAACACCTGGGTCGTAAATCCCTTGGCCGATACCGTCAACTTCCCATTGGGTTGGGCGTCTGTGCGTTCTTTCCGCATCAAGGTGCCGTTTGCAACCGTGTTTGGGCCAACACAGAAGTTTGTGATTAATGTGCCGATGCTCATCCCCGCCTCCGCACCGCCAACACGTATTGCGTGGAACACTTTTGGCCATCGGGCAACGAACGCTACTACATCTGGACGCATCCCCACCGCAGCGCCACGTCGCGTCGGTATTTTTGTGCCAGAGCGTTATCGCGTAGGTAATTTAGTCTGGCTAGATACTAACCATAACGGTAAAGCAGATGCAGGCGAGCCGCCGTTAGCGGGTGTTGATGTGAAGCTGGTTAGAGATAACGGCGGAACCCCTAATGTGCTTGACGCAACAGATACAGTTGTTGCCACAACAACAACTGACGTTAATGGTAAGTATGTATTTGAAGGCTTACCTGCGGGCAACTATTTTGTAATCATCCCAACCGTGCAAGTAACTACCCCTACCGTATTGGTAAATCTTAAGCCATCGGCTTTCGGCAAGGAGTTGACGCCAAATACTGACGGCGATAATAATCAAAACGGAACTAATCCCGTATTAGTTGCGGCTTCTCCAGTGGCAGGCTTGGCTTCAGGGCTGATTACTTTGGGCGGAGCGATTGAGCCTGTAACGGAAGTCGATCGCGTGGGCGGTGCCGATGATGATCTAGGCGCGCCGGTAAACACCTTCGACACGCTGCAAGTTAATCCGAATGTGGATAAGTACCCTGATAATCTATCCAACCTATCGATTGACTTCGGCTTCCATCGCCCGTTTAGTTTGGGTAACCGTGTATGGTTTGATGCAAACAATAACGGTTTATTAGATGGCACTGAAGCAGGCATCGACAGCGTTGTTGTCAACTTATTGACTAGCGCTGGCGCACCTGTAGACGGTGATCCAGACACTGCTGGTGTTCAAGCGGTTACTACCACGACGACTGGCGGTGGCTACTATCGTTTCGATAATCTGCCTGCTGCGCAGTATATTGTTGAAATTATTGCGCCCGCCGGTTTATCGAGCAGCACCGGTGTTGTTGGCGCGGTGACCGGTCCTTACGAAGGTGCAGCCACGCCCAACCCTGATATCGTGCCAACCGATAGCGATGACAACGGCACCACCTTTAACGCAGCCACGGGTTCAATCCGCAGTGGGGTAGTTACCTTGGGCACAGCTGCTGTGCCTGCCGAACCTTTGGCTGAAGCCGATTTAGGGCCAGGCGGTCAAGGTCCCAATCCTGTTACAGGTGCGGCAGCCGGTATTCCGGATGCGCAAGCTAATATGACAGTTGATTTTGGTTTATTTCGTCCATATAGCCTAGGTAATCGCGTATGGCTTGATACCCCGGCCGGTGGCGGCACGGCTAATAACGCCATCATGGATGGTACCGAAACGGGTCCTGCGGGTGTGGTGTTGAAATTAAAAGACGCACTAGGCGCGGATATCGACGGTGATCCTGTGACGGCTGGTGTGCAAACGGTGACCGCGACGACTATCGCCGGTGGTTACTACCGTTTTGATAACCTGTTACCCGGAAGTTACATTATCGAAGTTATCGCCGCTAACTTCACTGCAGGTCAGCCGCTAGATGGCTTGTGGACTACCACAGGTGCAGGTCAGGAAGATTTGCCTAATAACGATGTCGATAAAAACGATAACGGAATAGACGTGGGTGTAGTCGGCGCGATCCAAAGTGGCGTCATCACTCTCGGCACGCCCGGCAATCCGCTCGCAGTACCTGCCGAGCCTACGGGTGAAACCGATTTAGCGCCAAGCGGACAAGGCCCATATGCGGGCTTCCCCGACGCGCAAGCGAATATGACTGTTGACTTCGGATTCACTACGCAGCCTCCGGGCTATTCTTTAGGTAATAGGGTCTGGTTTGATACAAACAACAACGGCATCGTTGACGGTGTGGAAGCAGGCATCGTTGGGGTGGCGGTCGAAATTTGGACGACCAACGCCGCAGGGGTTCCTGTTGGCGCGATCCCCTACGCATCGACAACCACCATCGCTGGCGGATACTATTTATTCAAAACCTTGCCCGCAGGAACCTACAAGGTCGTAATCCCGACCTCGAATTTTGGCAGTGGTGCGGCGTTGGCAGGCTTCTATTCAAGCGGCACCAGCCAAGCAGCCGGTGGTTTAACCACTGAGTTAGCCGCATCAACCGACAACACCGCAACTGGCACCAACAACGATCACGGCACTAAACTGCTCGCAGCAACAGGTGCGGTACCAGTAAATGCTGTGATTAGCAATATGTACACGCTAGGCCCTGGCAATAATCAGCCGACCGGTGAAGACGGCAATACCACGCCTGGCATTGTCGATGGCATGAGTGATGATCGTAGTAACTTAACGGCTGACTTTGGCTTCTACACGATGAGTGTGGGTAACTTTGTGTTCCGCGATGAAGGCACAGGCGTTGGCGGTGTTGAGAATGACGGTATTCGTAACGGTAGCGAGCCGGCGTTCCCAAATTTGGGCGTAAGTATTTTTAACGACCAAAATGGCGACGGTGTGCCTGATGGCGCTGCAATCGCGTCAACAACCACCGACGCAGGCGGCAACTATTTGTTCGTCGGTTTGCCAGCAGGTAAGTATGTGATTGAAGTTGGTACGCCATCTGGTTTTGCCAGCTCGTCTTCTACCTTGGCACCGTCTAATGCGCTTGCAAACGACAATAAAGACCACGGTTCAGCCGTGAGTCCGTCGAGCGTGCGAAGCGGCATTATTACGTTGACTCCTGGCGCTGGACCAGTAGGTGAGACCGCTGCGGGTGCGGTAGCGCCTGCTAAGGTAGGTGGCGGTGCGCCATCACCGACTGCAGTGCCAGATGCAAACGTGAATTCCACAATTGACTTTGGTTTTGTCCGCGTTTACTCCGTGGGTAACCGTGTATTCCTAGATCCAAATAACAATGGCATTAAAGACCCTTTAGAACCTGGATTGCCTAATGTGCTCGTACGCTTACTCGATGCAAGCTTGAACGTAATCGCGTCGCAAACAACGGACTCACAAGGCTATTACCGCTTTGATGATTTAGTGTTGAGCACCTACACGGTTGAGGTCGTTGGCTCGACTTTAGAGGCAGGATCAACTAGCTCCACAGGTACGGTAGCGGGCGATAGCGGCGATAAGGGTCTAGATACCCCTGTGGCTGGCAATTTCCGATCTGCGCCGTTTCTACTAGCAAGCAACACGTTTAATGAGCCCGATCACTCGGGTACTGGTCAGGGCGCGCAAGGCCCCGGTGGCGACACTGCCACCAACAGCACCATTGACTTCGGCTTCGTCCCACCAAAATACAGCATCGGTAATCGCGTTTGGCGTGATGGTAATAACGACGGACAGCGTCAAGCTTCTGAGCCCGGCATCGCGGGTGTTGCCGTCAATTTGTTTGCCTCCGATGCAGCAGGTAATCCAATAGGTGCTGCATTAACGTCCACGACCACGGATGGTACGGGCTACTATCGTTTTGACGGTTTGAACAAGGGCGATTATGTTGTAGTAATCGACAAATCAAACTTCCAAACAGCGGCAGTATTGCGTCCGTTCCTAAGCTCTACACCAACGCAAGCCAATCCTAATACCGATATTGATAATGACGATAACGGAATCGACGCGCCAAATCCAGAAACGACGGGCGTGAAGAGCGGCAAAATTACCGTTGGTCCAGGTCAACCTGAGCCAGTTGGCGAGACCGATTTAGGCGCTGGCGGACAAGGCCCTCACCCAGACCCACAAGCGAATATGACAGTTGACTTCGGCTTCTATCCGCTAAGCAGCTTGGGTGACCGTGTGTGGTTAGATACCAACGGTAATGGCATTCAAGATGCCGGAGAGGCCGGTATTCCGGGCGTTTCCGTTAAGTTGCTAGATGGATTGGGTAACCCATTCCTTGACCGTAATGGTGTTGCAGTAGCTACTACGACTGACAGTAACGGTAACTATCTATTTAAAGATTTGCCGGTCGGTAACTATCAAGTGAAGTTTATGCCGCCCGCAGGCTATGTGATTTCGCCTAAAGATCAAGGCACAGATGATGCCGTTGATAGCGATGCGGATCCAGTAACCATGTTGAGCCCCATCATCGCTTTGGGATCTGACCAAACTAACTTAACACTCGACGCTGGCTTGTTCTTTAATGCCGGTCTTGGCGATCGTGTTTGGCATGACCTAAACAAAAATGGTATTCAAGATGCGGGTGAGCCCGGCGTGCCAAACGTAACCGTAAATCTGTTGGATGCGGTTACCAATGCGGTAGTTGCCACCACCACCACGGACGCCAGCGGTAACTACAACTTCGCCATGCTGGTACCGGGACGCGCCTACGTGGTTGAATTTACGAATCTTCCAGCAACATACCAATTCACCATAAAAGGCCTTGGTACATCCACCAGTGATGCAGGCGATAGTGATGCCAACGTAACTACTGGTCGTACGGATCCAATTACGCTTGCAAGTGGTCAGAACGATCCAAATTGGGATGCGGGTATTTACGGACAAATTGATTTGGCGCTTAGCAAATCGGTCGCTCCAGTCGCGCCTGCAACAGGCAGCCCTTACAACACGGGTGATACAGTTGAGTACACCGTTTCAGTAGTCAATAATGGTCCTGCTACTGCATTGGTTGGTTACACCGTGAAAGATAGCGTGCCAGTTGGTGTGTCGGGCTTAGTTGTTACGTCAAGCACTGGTTTTACTGGTTGCGCTTTTGCCGGTCAAACGCTTAACTGTACAGGCACGGCGGATCTAGCTGCCGGCACCACCAATGCGTTGACGATAAAGTACAAAGGTGTGATCACAGCTACATCGGGAAGCCTGAAGAACGTCGCTTACGCGGACAAATCACCAACTGATCCTTCTGCTGAAAGTAATCCTCTAGGCACGCCACCAACATCGACTACCAACACGGCTACGTCACCAACTAACAACGATGCCGAAGCAACCATCGTGGTCAACGCTGCTACCTTCAGTTTAGGTAACCGCGTGTGGGTGGATACCAATAACGACGGTATTCAAAACAACGGTGAAGTAGGTCGGGACGGCGTAACCGTTGAATTGCTTAGCTCAACAAGCGGTGCAGTGATTGCCACCACGGTGACAGCTTCGGGTGGTTTCTACCGCTTCGATAATTTACCTGCAGGCGATTACATCGTGCAGATTCCAGCCGCTAACTTTGCCCTTACTGGTGCCTTGCCGAGCTTTAAATCGAGCACGGGTGCAGGTCAAGAAGGTAATCCGAATAGCGACGGCGATCGTAATGATAACGGCCTTGATACACCAGTTGCTGGTGCAATTCGTTCTGGCGTGGTTACACTCCGCCCAACAACCAATGAGCCGGTTGGCGAAACGGATGTTGTCAGCCCAACTGTTCCAGGCGAAGCTGCAGACAACCGTAGCAACCTGACAGTCGACTTTGGCTTTGTGCCCACGTTTAACCTAGGCAACCGTGTATGGAGCGACACCAACGGTAATGGTTTGCGCGATACTGGTGAGCTGGGCATTGCTGGTGCCAGCGTGAAGCTACTGGATGCAGCAGGCACTGTTATTGCAACAACTTCTACTGATGGTAACGGTTATTATCGTTTTGATAACCTACCAGCCGGTAGCTATACCGTTGAGGTCGGCACCCCGGCAGGCACAACCCCTACGCTGGTTCCAGCTACAGGCGGTTCACCTGATAACAACGTGGACAATGACAACAATGGTGCTAGCCCTGTAACTGGTGGTGTGCGCAGCGGAACGGTTACTCTAGGTCCCCTCGGCACCGAACCAGGTACAGAGGCCGATGTTGCGCCGAGCGGCCAAGGCGGTGCTGATACCAATGCAAATATGACCGTCGATTTTGGTTTCACACCGTCATCTAACTACAGCATCGGTAATCGTGTGTGGTTAGACACTAACGCCAATGGCGTGCGTGATGGCATCGAACCGGGCATTGCTGGATTAACTGTACGTTTGTTAAGTGGCGATGGCGCAACTGTAATCGCAACAACCAGCACCGACGGCAATGGCTTCTATCGCTTTGACAATGTACCAGCTGGAAATTATCAGGTAGAAGTTGTGATGCCAGCCGGTTACACACCGACCATCGTTCCAGCAACTGGTGCAAACCCGAACAATGACGTTGATAGCGACAACAACGGCGTTGCCACGGTAAACGGCGCGTTGCGTGCGAATGCGGTAACAGTCGGTCCAGGAACGTCCGAGCCAACGGGTGAAGCTGATCTTAGCGGTTCGGGTCAAGGTGGAGCTGATGCCAACGGCAACATGACCGTTGACTTCGGACTACGCAGCACACTGCCTGCATCACTAGGTGACTTCGTTTGGAGCGACACCAATAAAGACGGTATCCAAGATGCGGGCGAGCCAGGTCTAGCTGGGGTGACGGTGTACTTGTTCCAAAATGGTGTGGTAATTGCCACCACGCTTTCAGATGCGAATGGCAAGTATGCATTTACTAACTTGACACCGGGCGTTGAATATCAGGTTGGCGCTGATAAGTTGCCAGGCTATTCTTATTCACCTGCAGGTGCAGGATCGAACCGCGCAACTGATAGCAATGCCAACGTCACCACTGGTCGATCAGTACCTGTTGTGCTAGCGCCAGGTGAGAATAATCCAACCTTAGACTTTGGCATGTTCCCTCCAGCCGCCGGCCAACCAATCCAACTTGTTAAAACCCTCTTTGAAGGTTCCAGCAACGGCGCAGGTTGCCCAACTGCTAAAACCAAGCTTGTCGTAGTGGACAAAACTGGAACTGGTATTGACGTGACGTATTGCTTCAAGGTCACTAACCCTGGTCCTGCACACATGACGAACGTGAAGATCACCGATAACAAGCTTGATTTAGGCACCAATGCACAAGTGTTGAGCATCGGAACGCTTACGCAAGTAGCGGGTAGCGGCACCTTACCGTTAGCACCGGGTGCGTCCATTACCTTCTTCAGAACAACGAAGATTATTGGAAGCTTGACTAACGTAGCCACAGTTGAAGGTACGCCATCCAATGCAGCCGGTGTACCAACTGGCGCATTGCCGTCTACGGCAAGTTCAGGCTCGGCAATCTTGGCGTCAATTATTGATCCTCCATCAGTTCGTAAGGTTGGTACATTACTCGGTGCTAATTTGGTTGAGTGGAGAATGGTATGGATTAACTCTTCCAACGAGTTTGCGCAAAACGTAACCATCGTTGATCCAATACCGGTTGATAATGGTTTTGCAGGTACGCTAACTTGTGTGGCTAAAGGCACATCGGTGACTAGGTCTTGCGATTTCATTGCCCCAACAGCAGCGAACCCAAGAGGCTCCGTAGTATGGAATGGTTCAATTGCAGCTGATAGTGGTCGTCCAACAGAAGCCACAGCACTCAATGCAGTTGTCATCAGCTTCCGCGCAACAGTAACTGCAGGTGTGGCATCGGTGAGCAATCAAGCCACATCATCTTGGGATTACGATGGTGACGGCGTGCCTGAATTAACGAACGTTTTGTCTGACGATCCATCCGCAGGTGGTGCAGCAGATCCAACGCGTTTACAGTTAATTGGCACCAATCAGCAAGTTCCTACGTTATCTGAGTGGGCGTTGATGTTGTTGATTATGTTGATGGCAGGTTTTGCGTATCGTGAGTTGAAGCGCAGTGGTCGATTGAATAAGCGCTAACGGTGCAAGTATCACGTAGCTGAAATAAGAGAAAAGCGCCCGAACAGGGCGCTTTTCTTTTTGTGAAAAGTTAAGCGTGGGAATGACTTATAATTTCTGTAGTCGCAAGTAGTTCAACCTAGAAACGGCAGTTGGACGCATATGAGTGTACGATTTTGGGACTTCCTAGCAAGGCGCGACGACGATGCAGGCTTCACCCTGCGAGGAGGAGTAACGCCGCTAGGGAGGCTCCAAATTGTGCAATCATGTGCGTAGCGCTCTCACCCAACTGGTGAGCGTATAGAAACCCGGCTACATCAATAAACACGAGCTTCTCCGAGCAATCCGCGCGGTCAATTGCTGTTTCTAGGTTCAAGCAAGCACCCGCAGTTCATCTTACGAAACGCCGACCCATGACCCGTTTTTTAGTCGTATTTTTTTCACTGCTCGTAGGCCTATTCGCTCTGCAGCTAACCCCCATGGGGCAAGCTGTGGTGGTGCCGTGGACTAATATCGTGGCGCAAGTTAGCGCCAGCATTGCCACGCTCATTGATCCTGAAGTAATCGCCAACGGTGCGGTGCTGTCAGACCGCCGCACCGGCTTCGGCGTAGTCATTATGGCGGGCTGCAATGGGGTAGAGGCAATGATTGTATTGTTTGCGGCCATGTTGGCCTTTCCGGCCACGCTAAAGCAGCGTTTGCTGGGGTTGGTAGCGGGGTTTGTCGCGGTGCAATCACTTAACTTGGTGCGGATATTAAGTTTGTTCTACATTGGCCAATGGTCTAAGCCGCTGTTCGACTGGGCACACCTTTATGGCTGGCAAGTGCTGATTATGCTTGACGTGCTTATTGTCTGGCTGCTCTGGGTGCGCTTGCTCTCACGCGCTCCTGCAATCGCGCGTGTGCCCGCTGCCATAGACGCGCCCGCGTAAGCTGCAATGCAATCTTCCGCCGCAGAAATAGTTCGTTTTTTCCTCCGTGCTATGGGCTGGCTAGTGGCCGGTTTTGCATGTTGGTATTTTGCGTGGCAGGTGCTTATTGCGCCACCGGTTTGGGTTACCAATATTGCGCTCAATCAGTTTTCATCATTCAGCGTAAAGCAAATGACCATTGATGCACCCGCGCGACAGTTACAGGTGAGTATTGATGGTTATGTGACCTCGCCTGAGGCGCAGCTAGGCATGTCGGCTAAGCAGTTTGACCCACACTGGCGGCGCGATACCAGCATCGCCACAGCGGCCAGAAATATGACCGTTGAGATTAGCCCATTGCATTACGCAATTGGCTTGCCGCTGTTTTTTGCTTTGGTTTTTGCTGCGCGCGAACGCAAAATGATTCCAAAGTTGCTTTTGGGTACGGTCGTAATTTTGCTGGCGCAAAGTGTAAGCGTGAGCTTTGATGTGCTGCAGCAACTGGTGCTTAATCCCAGTACTGCGCAATTTTTTAGCCAAGCGTTTAGCTATTTAGATCGCAATATTATTGCGCTGGGCTATCAACTGGGCAGCCTAATTTTGCCTACCGTAGTGCCAGTCGTGCTGTGGGTGGCGATGCACAAAAAAATGTTGCTTGGGCTAATGGCGGCCGGCGCAATTGATGACGAAGAGGGCGCGCCGTTGGCTGAACCAGCGCCGTCACCGCCAAATCAAAGTTAGTCCACTAGGCCTGAAAAAAACACCACGTAGCCCACGCACAACGCCAACAATGCGCCAAGTACAATACCGCCAAAAATCACCAGCGCCACGCGGTTGTCACTTTGCATATCGCTTTGTATCTGGTTCAAATCGCTTGGAGAACGTGCCTGAAGATGCCCTATTTCAGGGCGTCTCCAGCCATCTTCTACAGTGTTTTGCGCGCTTAAATTAACTGAACCAGTGCGCTGAAGTGGCGCTTGACGCCGCCGCTCCCGCACGCAAACTGCAAACACCGCTGCCATCGCGGCGATAAAAACTAAAAACGCGACGACCAGCCAAAAGTTGGCAACGGCAGTGCTCATGTTACTTACCTGCCGCGGGTTTAGCAGGCGCGCTGGAAGGCGCTGCCAACGGCTCCAAGCTGTCCACCAGCGCCTCACGCGCGGCCGATGGCACGGCACCGTCGTGCACTTGATTTAACCGCCGCTGCAAATACGCATCGCGTAAAAAAGCATATTTATCAGTAGATGCCGCATCCAGTGCATCCCCCGCTGATAAAAATCCTGCGCGACCGTTTATTAGCTCCACCACCGTCGCGCTGTAGCTTGAGCGCTTGTGGTCAACATAAGGGCTGTAGCTGGTGTAGCGGTCTACCGTAAAGCGCCCTACGCTATCGCGCACTGTGCTCGGCCCTGAAAATGGCAGCACCAAATACGGGCCAGAACCAACGCCCCATTTGCCCAATGTTTGGCCAAAGTCTTCATTATTTTTAGCCAAGCCCAATGGCGTTGCTACGTCCCACAATCCTAAAATGCCCAACGTGGAATTGATAAGTAAGCGCCCGACGTCGCTCAACGCATCGCCCGGCTTGCCTTGCAATAAGTTATTTACGGCCGTGCCCACTTCACCAATATTGCTAAACGCATTAGAAACACCTGCACGCGCGGCCGACGGTGTTACTGCCACGTAAGCCTTTGCCACCGGCTTTAGCACCGCATTGTCCAAAGTGTCATTCACGCTGAAAGCCGCGCGGTTAAAGCCTTCCAGTGGGTCGGCAGGGATACCGCTACCGGTTGAAGCGCAGCCGCCCAACGCGCCAACGAGGCAAAGTCCAGTGGCTAAGGAAGATAAAAACCGAGTTAGATTATTCATAGTGTGCCCAATAAAAGTGATTCAAAAAAATTATGCGCTCATGGTAAAGCGCATCGATAAATCAAGTGCTTGAATATCTTTGGTTAACGATCCCACCGAAATACGATCAACACCAGTTGCTGCAATGTCGGACACCGTGAGCAAAGTAACGCCGCCGGACGCCTCCAATTGTGCGCGGCCTGCGTTAATTTTTACGGCCTCGCGCAGCTGCGCCAAGCTCATATTGTCCAGCAAAATTAGCTTCACGCCGCAGCCTAGCGCTTCTTCAAGTTGCGTAAAGTTTTCTACTTCCACCATCAACATAGATGTTTTTGCAGCTGCAATAATTGGCTGTGCTGCGGCCACTGCCAAGGCAATGCTACCGGCTGCGGCAATATGGTTTTCTTTAATCAAAATGCCATCGTACAAGCCCACACGGTGGTTCACGCCGCCACCGCAAGTCACCGCGTATTTAAGCGCTAAACGCAAGCCAGGCGGGGTTTTGCGTGTGTCTAGTATCTGCGCTTTCGTGTCCTTCACGGCCGCAACGTAGCGCTGGGTTTTAGTTGCAACGGCTGAAAGTAGCTGTACAAAATTAAGTGCCGAACGCTCAGCGGTTAACATCGCGCGCGCATCGCCTTCAATCTCACATAGCACGCCGTTCGCTGCAACCGCATCACCATCGGCTGCGTGCCACGTGATTTTTACCGATGGATCAAGCGTTTTAAACACCGCATCAAACCAGCCAACACCCGCTAAAATAGCGGCTTCCCGAGCAATCACTCGCGCGTTGCCGCGCTTGCCCGCAGGAATGAGGCTGGCGGTAAGGTCGCCCGCACCCACGTCCTCTGCCAGCGCGCGCGTAACGTCGGTGGCAATGACTGCATTTAAAAATTCGGCGGAGTAAATTTGCATAGCTTGATGAGGGTCAAAGAGTGGTTGCGCGAATGTGGATAGAATCGGGTGAGTGACTAACTTGAAAAGCTAATAACCTACCCAATCTCTAATTGTAATACGCGACCCATCGCTAAAGCTGATGATACGCTTAAGCTGCGCGTGAAAATCTAAAAAGGAATCCCATGAGAATCGATAAGCTCACCACCAAATTTCAACAAGCACTCGCCGACGCGCAAAGCACGGCGCTGGCTCGCGATGCGGGTTCCATTGACCCCGCCCACTTGCTGCAAAGCTTGTTAGCAGCAGAAGATGGCGGCACGGCGGCTATATTGTCTAAAGCAGGGGTTGCAGTGCCCAAGCTTAAAACCGCGCTTGAAAACGCCATTGCTAACTTGCCAAAAGTAGATGGCCTAAACGGTGAAATAGCGGTGGGTCGTGAACTTACTAATTTGCTTAATCTGACTGACAAACAAGCCAGCCAGCGCGGCGATCAATTTATCGCCAGCGAGCTTTTTTTGCTGGTGTTGGCTGCAGATAAAGGCAACACCGGTCGCATCTTGCGCGATTGCGGCGGCACGGCAGCGGCCATTACGGCGGCTGTTGAGGGCGTGCGCGGCGACGGCGGTGCGGACACCGCAGAATCAGAAGGGCAGCGTAAATCACTCGATAAATACACCATTGATCTAACCGAACGCGCGCTCGCCGGCAAGCTTGATCCGGTGATTGGCCGCGATGATGAAATCCGTCGCACCATTCAAGTATTGCAGCGCCGCACTAAAAATAATCCAGTGCTTATCGGCGAGCCAGGAGTTGGCAAGACGGCCATTGTAGAAGGCTTAGCGCAACGTATCGTCAACGGCGAAGTGCCCGAAAGCTTAAAGGGTAAGCGTGTGTTGTCGCTTGATTTTGCCGCCATGCTGGCCGGTGCAAAATATCGCGGCGAGTTCGAGGAGCGCCTAAAAGCTGTGCTCAAAGACCTCGCCAAAGACGAAGGGCAAACCATTGTATTTATTGATGAGCTGCACACGATGGTAGGTGCTGGCAAAGCCGAGGGTGCGATGGACGCGGGCAATATGCTCAAGCCCGCCTTAGCACGCGGCGAGCTACATTGCGTGGGTGCAACTACGTTGGACGAATACCGTAAATACGTAGAAAAAGATGCAGCGTTAGAGCGCCGCTTTCAAAAAGTGTTGGTCGATCAACCCAGTGTAGAAGCCACTATCGCTATCCTGCGTGGCCTGCAAGAAAAATACGAGCTCCACCACGGCGTGGATATTACCGACCCCGCTTTGGTGGCGGCTGCCGAGCTATCGCACCGCTATATTTCTGATCGGTTTTTGCCCGACAAGGCCATTGATTTAATTGATGAAGCCGCCGCAAAAGTGAAAATGGAAATTGATTCCAAGCCAGAAGTATTAGATAAACTCGAGCGCCGTTTAATTCAGCTAAAAATTGAACGTGAAGCAGTAAAAAGAGACAAAGATGAATCCAGCGCCAAACGTCGCGCGTTAATCGAAGATGAAATCCGTCGGCTAGAAAAAGAATTTTCTGACTTAGAAGAAATTTGGAAAGCCGAAAAAGCGCAAGTGCAAAGTGTGGCACACGTAAAAACAGAAATTGACGCCGTGAAACTGGATATGGCAGAATTTTTACGCCTAGGCCAGCTCGATAAACTAGCCGAACTGCAATACGCCAAGCTACCCGCACTAGAAGCGCAATTAAAAGCCGCTGAGCTTGCCAACGATAGCGATAACGGCAGCGCAAAACCACGGCTTTTGCGCACCCGCGTAGGCGTGGAAGAAATTGCGGAAGTGGTATCTAGGTCTACCGGTATTCCGATTGCCAAAATGCTCCAAGGCGACCGTGAAAAGCTCGTGCAAATGGAGGCTCGACTGCACAAACGCATCATCGGCCAAGACGAAGCCGTGCGGCTAGTGTCCGACGCTATTCGGCGCTCCCGTGCAGGGCTGTCCGACCCCGGCCGCCCCACTGGTTCTTTCCTATTTTTAGGGCCAACCGGCGTAGGTAAAACCGAGCTTTGCAAAGCGCTGGCTGAATTTTTGTTCGACTCTCAGGAACAACTTATCCGCATCGACATGAGTGAATTCATGGAAAAGCATTCCGTCGCCCGTCTCATCGGCGCGCCGCCAGGTTATGTAGGCTATGAAGAGGGCGGCTATTTAACCGAAGCCGTGCGCCGTAAACCCTACAGCGTCATTCTGATGGACGAGATCGAAAAAGCGCATCCAGACGTGTTTAACGTACTGCTGCAAGTGCTAGACGATGGCCGCTTAACCGACGGACAAGGCCGCACGGTAGACTTTAAAAACACCATCATCGTCATGACATCAAACTTAGGTTCAAAGCAAATTCAAGCCATGTCAGGCAATGAATATGGTGTGGTAAAACTAGCCGTAATGGCCGAAGTAAAAGCCACCTTCCGGCCTGAATTTATCAACCGCATTGACGAAGTAGTGGTGTTCCACGCATTAGGAGAGGCGCAAATTTCAGCCATCGCAAAAATTCAATTACAAGCCCTAATTAGCCGCTTAGCCAAAATGGACATCACCCTAAACGTAAGCGAAAAAGCCTTGGCCGAACTTGCCCAAAGCGGTTTTGAAGCCGACTACGGCGCCCGCCCACTAAAACGCGCGATACAAAGTCAGATAGAAAATCCGTTGGCAAGGAGCTTATTAGAAGGCAAGTTCGGACCGAAAGATGTGGTGAATGTGGAAGCGACAAACGGGATAATTACGTTTACGAAAGTGTAGGTTGATAGGCTGAAGATGCCCTAAAATAGGGTGCCTTCAGCCATTGCTAAATATAAAACTTGTGCAAAACTGTAGGGTGGGCAACGCTCCACTGCCCACACGGTAGCTGCTTAACCCGCTGCTTTTTTAAGTAACGCAAACCCACGCTGCGTCTTCCCCGCACTTTGGCTTGTCCGAAGGCGAAAACGCGTTTCCTGATCAAACTCAGCCAACATCAGCGTTGTCATTTCTTCAATCAACCGATTAACTTGTGTGCCCCGACTTTTTGCCAAAGCGTTTAAGCGCAGGTGTTTCCCGTCAGGTAAGCGAACAGTTAACGCTGCGATGTCTTATCTCCTTTAAAAAAGCCTCAAGTGAAGCAATACGCAATTCAGGAAAACGTAATTCCATGCGCTCCAAATGACGCAGATTGCGCGTCACAATCAATGTTGCACCTCCAGCCACCGCAAGTTCAATAAGATGATTGTCCGCCTCATCGCGCAAATTTGGGCGTCGCGCGTATTGAACACGCGTCCGTTCGCAACATGAAAAAAACACGTCAAGTAATTCGCTACGCTCATCATAACGCGTTGCCCATCCTATGCGGTGCGATCGCCATTAGCGGCATTTTGAGCCGTTGTTTAATGGCTGAAGACGCACTAAATACGCGCGTCCTCAGCCATTGAAATCACGTAGGTTGGGCTGATGTATAGCCCAACAGCAATGGTTGCAATAAGTAAATCCGCATTTTCACGATCACGTGTTGGGCTACACCCCAGCCGCAACCTACATTCTTTGAAAGCCTGAAGATAGCCTAAAATAGGGCTTCTTCAGGCACGGTTGGTATTGCATTTTTATCTTGTTCCGAATCGCACCAAATTTTTCTACCTCTAAACCATCGCCAAACTTATAGATGCTCTTTCCCTGTACCACTGTGGCATTAAACGTGCCTGGCTTATAAGGCTGACCAAAGCGGTCTGTTTTGTCGAGCGGCAGGAAAGTGAGGCTTGCCTTTCCCACCGTGATTAATTCCGTTGCGCCGCGCGGCGGCGAAGTGGTGCCTGGCGGTTTTGCGGTTTTCCAAAGGTCAGCCGTTTGGGTATGAAATGGTAGTTCCCATTTGGGCTGAAATATAAACCACGCTGATTTGTCATCTGCGGTATAGGTAAAGAAGGTAGCCTGCATGTTATCGCGGGCATCCTGCGAGCTTGATACGCCCCAACTTGGATCAGCAGGGTCATATCAATGGTCGGAATAGTCGAGCGTGACATGCGGCAAAGGCTTTAAATGGCGACCGTCTGTCACGTGGAGGCGTATTGTTGGCAACGTGGAAGCGACGATCGGGATTGTTACAGTTACGAAGGCGTAGGTTTATTGGTTGAAGACGCCCTATGTTAGGGCGTCTTCAGGCATCTACGGTGATGGGTTAGTCGCTAATTTTTTAGCACTTGCCTGAAACCAGCGCGCCAGTACCGATGCTAGATACAGACTAAGAAGCGTCAACATCATGAGCAGGCCTTTGTCTGCATCGTTATAAGCAGCGGTGATTGGAACCACGCAAAAACAGCCGACGATTCGCACAATTATTTCCTGCCGTGGGTCGAGCGGTTGGTTTTGTGTTGCGAGAAAAATTGGCGTCATGCAACCAACGAACAAGCTTAGGCTGGCTATCGCGGCTGGAGGTAAGACGTTTCGCTGCATGATCCAAATGTAAAAAGTAAGGCCAATCAGGGCTATAAAGCACACGGCAGGAATGCGCCACGCGATGGATTTTTGGAAACCTACAATCGATATTCTGCGTTTAGTTTCTGTAAACCAAAGTGGATTTCGCTCTACGGCGATAAACATGACAAAGCCCAAACACGCAGTCATCAATAATGCCGGCGAGGGCAGCAATCCGAACGCTACCAAGCCATGAAAAATTGCGTAAATCAGTGTGCTGCGCCAACGATCCGCAAAGTTAAGCGGCCTACGCGAAAGCATAGTGAGCGCAAGAATGCACACCACGCCAGCCACAGCTAATACCTGTGCGGCTAGTCCAAGCAAAGGTTCGGCTATCGCCGCGAATATCACCACAATCATCGCGCCAAGCTGCGCAGAGGCGGCTTTTCCATGATTTACATCCAACCAGTCAAATAAGCGTTCTTGCGCGCCTGAAGCGCGAAATTTGCCTTTGCTACCTTGTAGCAGTAGAAACCAAAAAATGAAGCTCGAAACCAACATAAAAAGCAGCACTTTAAAAGGGCTAATCGTCATTAGTTCGCCGAACTGTATCGGCGCTAATATGAATGCGGCCAACATGGTTAACCCACTTGCCCCCGCGCACAAGGCAAGATCAAACTTTGTAAAGCTATAGTGATGAATTTCAGCGCGCCACTTTTCCAAGCGCGCGAGGGTTTTTTGGTGGAGCTCTTGGCGCCGTTGCGGATGATGATGTGTGATCCAATCAAGCACGCTGAAGCAGGCTGCACGTGTATCGGCGTTGCCCAAGAGGCTCAGCCACCTGGGCACAGTAAAGCCTTTGAACAGGTCGGCGTGCAGCGGGTTGTAGGTTCCGACGGTTAAAAATCCCTGCCACGACGACTGCTGTTCTATCCTATAGAGCAACGAATCGGCCGCAGTGCCCAAAATATGGTCATTTCGATTGCCTAGCTCCAACACCTTCGCGATATGATCGAGCGATTCAATTGGCATCGTTTCATGGACTGCGACGCTTTGCAGTAGCGCGATGCAGCTGCGCTCTTTTGCCGAAAAGCTCGTTTTATCCAATGCCGTCATTAAAGCGTCAACGGCTTCGTTGATAGATTGAAACGCCGTTGGTCGGTCGAATATACTGTTTATGTGGCGCAGTAACGCGTCAATGGCGCGATCATCGCGCTCGTGCTGCGTCAGCCAATCGTCTTGTCGATGGCTTTGAATAGGTTCTTCGGTTGCTAAAAAAAACGGAACACTTGGGGCAACTGGCTGTGCGGTAGCTGGTAAGGGCTGCTCCGCTACAAGCACCGCAACGGGCGTAATTTGTGGTTCTGGGGTTTCAGAAGCAGATGCCGCTACAACAGTCCATGCGCCAGTTGTGGCGCCAGAAGCAACCTCGCTCGGCGCATCGTCATCACCATGCTCGCGCACGTACGCAGCATGATGCAGTGCCTGCTCATACGCCAAGCGAATTTCTTCAAATTCTTTAGGAAATTTTTCTGGACGAAACCGTTTGGCAAGCTTTGCGTACGCGCGCTTGATGGAGCGCTCCTCCGCGCATTCGCCTTCGAGCTCCAGCATGCTCCACGGATAGTTGTCGTAATTCATTTTGCGCGCTTACAACAACGACGGCGCATCAAGCTCATCGAGCCATTTTTCTAATTGCACGCGATGTTTGGCAATTTTATCAATGTCTTGCGCGGCCAAAATGCCTGCAAACTCAGTAATGGCGCGGCCTACCGCCTCACGGCGTTCACCCATTTCTTCGGCATAAACGCGCTCGGCTTTGGCCATGAGCGCTTTGTTGGGCGCTTCATCGCGCGGATGCATTTTAAGTAGCGCCAGCTTGGTGCGACGTTCGTCGATTTCTTCCGGCGTGAGCGAGTTGGCGTTGCCCATGAGGGTGACGCTGGACGTTTTACCGCTCGATAAAACGGCGGCATCAACTTCAAGAATGCCCGAAACGTCATAGCTAAACCGCACCTCAACGACGCGATCATCTTGCTTGCCACGCGGCAGCACCACCTCTAATTTGCCCAGCAAAATATTGTCGCGCACGAAGCGATTTTCGCCTTGATACAGATGCAATTCCAAATGAGTTTGTGATTCTGTTATTGGCGCGTACATCTTTGATCGGCTTACCGGCACCAAAGTATTGCGTTCAATAATGGGTGAAAATACGCCTTCAATTTGGCCACCAAATTGCGTTGCTTCCGATACGCCAACACCCATAGAATAAGGGCACACGTCAGTCAGCAACACCTCATCCAAAGCTGCATCAGACGCCAATAATCCAGCTTGAATCGCCGCACCTTGCACGATGGCAAAATCGGGATTTACGGTGATGTTTGGAAAGCGCCCGAACATGCGTGTGACCACTTTGCGCACAATCGGCATGCGCGTCGCACCGCCCACCAGCACTACTTCCTTTAGTTCAGCCGGTGCTATGCGAGCGTCTCGTAACGCCCGTTCTAAGGGCTTGCGCAGGCGATCAAGCAGCGGCGTGGCGATGCGCTCTAGTTCGTCTTCGGTAATCGCAATCGGCATTTGCGCGTCTTGCAGCATCAAGGTGCTGGTTACTGATTTATCTGTTGAAAGTTGTTGCTTACAGCGCTCGGCTACTGCCATTAAGCGGCCAGCAAGGTGCGCGTTGTCTTGCATTTTTACGCTGCAGTCTTTGGCAAATTTTTCTGCCAGCAATTGAGTGAAGTCTTCTCCGCCTAAATAGTTGTCGCCAGTGGACGCTTTTACTTCCACCACGCCTTCAAATAAATCGACAATCGAAACGTCAAAAGTGCCGCCGCCTAAATCAAAAATTAAGAATTTAGAATTTAGATTCATCATCGCGCTGATGAATGCCATAGGCTAACGCCGCGGCAGTGGGCTCATTAATCAGCCGAGAAACACTCAAGCCCGCCAATTCAGCCGCTGCTTTGGTGGCCTTGCGCTGACCATCGGAAAAATAGGCGGGCACGCTAATTACGGCTTGGGTAATGGATTGTTTTAGTGCTGCCTCAGCATCCTCGCGCAAGGCGAGTAGCACGAGAGCCGATAGCTCTTCCGGCAGAAAATCACGCACGCCCAAGCGGAACTTTTTAGACGTACCCATCGCCCGCTTAAACGCCACCGCTGTAAGGTTTGGGTGCGTTACGCGCCGCTCCCATGCGCTGCGCCCCACCGACACCACGCCCTGCTCGTCAATGCTCACCGCCGAAGGTGTCAAAAATTCGCCCAGCGAATTTGGAATCAATACTGCTTTGCCGTCGATAAATTGTGCAATTAAACTATTAGTGGTGCCTAAATCAATACCGATGTGAAAATTATTAGATGGCTGCATGCGCGGGCTTTAGTCGTTGTAATTGTGATGCGACGAATATAGCAGTTTGTGCAGCATTGCGCATAACTTTTAGGCGAAATAAAATGCCTTGAAGATGCCCTATTTTAGGTCGTCTTCAAGCCATTGTTGGATGTATTTACTGGGTAATTTTAGTGGTGCAGAATATAGTTTTTGTTGCTAGACTGCTAGTCTAAGGAGTCGCCAATGAACAATACTGGAGTCTGCGCCATGAAACTAGCCCTAAATATTTTAGCCCTCACACTGACGTTAATCGCGTCCTCACCCACGCACGCGCAAACTAGCAAAACCGTAAAATCCGAGCACTACAACCTACGTGCAACCACGGTGGTTGAAGGCTTAAAAAACCCGTGGGCGGTGGCGTTTTTACCCGATGGGCGGATGCTTATCACCGAGCGCAGTGGTGCCATGCGGGTGGTGGCTAAAGGTAAATTATTGGCAGCAGAAATTGCGGGTTTGCCGAAGGTGACGGAGCACGGGCAGGGCGGTTTGTTGGATGTGGTGCTGCACCCTAAATATGCCGAAAACGGTTGGATTTACTGGTCTTACAACGGTCTGGAGGGCGGATTGCATGGCACCGAAGTAGCGCGCGGTAAGCTGGGCGGTACGGCGGATAAACCGGCGATGACGAATGTGCAGGTGCTGTTTAAAATGGCGCCAAAATTAGCTGCGGGTTTTCATTTTGGTTCACGCATTGTGTTTGATCGTGATGGTTATTTGTTCGTGGCGTTTGGCGATCGTGGTGATTCGCCTTTGAAGGGCGCTAACCATCGGGCGCAACTATTGAATGATCATGCGGGCAAAACCATTCGGCTGTTTGATGATGGTCGTGTGCCGCCTGACAACCCCTTTGTTAAAGCCAACGATGCCAAACCAGAAATCTTTACCCTCGGTAATCGCAATATTCAAGGTGCCGCGCTGCATCCAACCACCGACAAAGTGTGGGCGCACGAACACGGGCCGCAGGGCGGGGACGAGCTTAATATTTTGGCGTCGGGCGCTAATTATGGCTGGCCGATGGTGACTTATGGGGCAAATTACGGGTCGGGCACTAAGATTGGTGAGGGCGTTGAAAAATCTGGCGTTACCGCACCAATTTTGCATTGGACGCCGTCTATCGCCGTGTCGGGCATGGCGTTTGTGGGAGCCCAAAAGTCCGCAACAACACAGTTTGCGCAGTTTGCAAAATGGCAGGGCAATTTGCTTGTTGGCGCGTTAGCTGGGCAAGTGCTGGTGCGCGTGGTGTTGGATGGCGAAAAAGTGGTGTCCCAAGAACGCTTATTTGAGAGGCAATTGGGGCGTATTCGCGATGTGCGTCAGGCACCAGATGGCAGCATTTATTTGCTCACCGATGCGGCCGATGGTGAATTGCTGCGACTTGAAGTGGTGCAATAGCGCGGTTTTGGCACATCGTCTGGTCGACTGCACCCCGAAAACCCACTAAAACACCCTAAATCGTTGTAAAATAGAGAGTTTTCAAATTCACGCCTGCGGCTAAACCGCGCAAAATTACCTTCATGCTTCCGCCTAATTCTCAAACCACCGCCAAACCTGCATCCGCTGCGCCACAAAAAACGCGTCTTCAAGCCGTGAAAGGCATGCACGATTTATTGCCGCAGCACAGTGGCTTGTGGCAGTTTTTTGAAGATACCGCACGTCGCGTGTTTGAGGCGCACGGTTACCAGCTGATGCGCACACCGATTGTGGAGCCGACGCCGTTATTTGCGCGCTCTATTGGTGAAGTGACTGACATAGTTGAAAAAGAAATGTACTCGTTTTTGGACGGCATGAATGGCGACCCTTTAACGCTGCGCCCGGAAGCGACGGCTGGTTTGGTGCGTGCTGTCGTGCAACACAGTTTACTGCGCGAAGGGCCGAAGCGCATCTGGACTTTCGGGCCGATGTTTCGCCACGAACAACCGCAAAAAGGCCGTTTACGGCAGTTTCATCAGTTTGACGTTGAAGCCATGGGCTATGCTGGCCCAGATGTAGATGCTGAGCAAATTGTGATGCTAGCAAGGCTGTGGCGTGAGTTAGGTTTAAACGATGTGCGGTTAGAAATTAATTCCATCGGTGATGTGCCAGCGCGACAGGCGCATCGGGCCGCGCTGGTGGCGTATTTTGAAGCTAATATCGACAAGCTAGACGAAGATGCAAAGCGGCGTTTGCACACCAATCCACTGCGTACCTTGGACACGAAAAATCCAGCCATGCAAAGCTTGGTAGATGCGGCACCGAAGCTTGCTGACTACTTAGATGAGGCTGCACAAGCCCATTTTACGGGCGTCTCCAGCCGATTAGATGCGGCCGGTATTGCTTACACCGTGAACCCGCGCTTGGTGCGTGGCTTTGATTATTACAACCGTACCGTGTTTGAATTTATCGGTAAGGGGCAAGATTGGGAACTTACCATCGGTGGCGGTGGTCGATACGATGGCTTGTGCGAACAGTTGGGCGGTAAGCCTGCACCAAGTTGTGGTTTTGGCATTGGTGCTGAACGGGTAATGTTGATGCTGGAAGAAACGCCACCTGCACATTTGCCAGTGCCAATCGATGCGTATTTTATTTACGGCGAAGGGTTAAGTGCGGCGGCTTTTGGGCAGGTAGAGGCGTTGCGTAATGCGGGTGTGCGCGTGGTGTTGCATGCGAATGCCGATGGCACCGACGCGAGCTTTAAATCGCAAATGAAAAAGGCCGATGCTAGCCGCGCGCGCTTTGCGATTATTTGTGGGTCGGATGAAGCGGCAGCGGATGTATTTGCGCTAAAAAATCTGCAAAACGGCACGCAGGAAACATTGGCTTTTGATGCGCTAGTGGCGCATCTGCAGGCCACATAAAAATTTAGATTTAAATTAGTAATATCAGTCAATAATTTGTAAGTTATTTTTTAGGAAAAAACCTCATGGCATATGATTTAGAAGAACAAGAACGTATTGACGCACTCAAAGATTTTTGGGGTAAATGGGGCACGTTTATTTATGGCGCCGTCACGATCACAGTCTTAGCCATCGCCGGATCAGTCGCGTGGAAAGCATGGCAAAGCCGTCAAGCCGATGCCGCCGAATTAGAATTTAAAGCCGTAAAAACAGCGATGACCGAAGCTGCCACCAGCAAAGACCCTAAAAAAGTTACCGCTGCAGCCGACGCGTTATCTGCAAAATTGCCAAGCACTTTCTACGCCACTGAAGCCCAGTTGCTGGCAGCTAAAGCCACGTTTGACGCGGGCGATTACACCACAGCCACTAAGCATTTGCAGTGGGTTGTTGATAATGGCCGCGACACGCATCGCAATATTGCACGCTTGCGTTTAGCTACCGTAATGTTTGAAAATCAAAAAACCGACGATGCGCTAAAAGTGCTCGACACGGTAAAAGATGATGCCTTTATCCCCTTGGCGGCTGACCTAAAAGGCGATGTGCTGCAGTCTCTTGGCCGTACCGATGAAGCCCGTACCGCGTATCAGTTAGCGATTGAAAAATCCGATTCACGCAGCGCCACTAAAGCCTTCACGCAATCAAAGCTTGACGCCATTGGCGTGGGTGCGGCGGGTGTGCAAGTGGTGGGAGCCGCAGCGAAAGATGCAAAAGCGGACGCAAAAACGGGAGCTGCTAAGTGAACGGTGGCCGCTCAGCTATTTTTGCTAAGGCCGCCATCGCTGCGCTAGTTGTTAGCGCGCTAGCTTCATGCACGGTCATTAAAAACACCATACCAACTATTGGCGACAAATGGCGCGGCTCTGGCTCCGCCATTCCTGCCGGCAGCGCACCGAATTCGGTTGCGGTGCAATGGCAAACTGAAGTGGGTCGCGCCAAGGGCAATGGCTTCATGCCTGCCTTTGGCGACAAACAAATTTATGTAACGGGTGCCACTGGTGGCATAGCGGCACTGGCTGAAGAAAACGGCCGTCCCGTATCAAAAATAGACTTACCAAAAGCGATTTCTGGTGGCGTTGGCGTGGGCGAAAACTTGATTGCCGTTGGCACCGACAAAGGCGAAATTTTTGCCTTTGATTTAGCCGGACGTCAGTTATGGAAAAGTGATGTTGCCGGTGAAGTATTAGCCCCCCCTGTTGTTACCGCTAACGCTGTTTTGGTACGCGCCGCCGATGGCCGCATTATCAGCCTTGGGCGCGCTGACGGTAAGCGCATTTGGGTGTACCAACGCGCAACCCCTGCGCTCACGCTACGCACCAACGCAGGCGTAATCGTTAGCCGCAGTACCGTGTATGCGGGCTATGCGGGTGGCCGTGTGGTAGCTATTGAAGTCGATAGCGGCAAACCAGTATGGGAAGCCACCATCTCTATTCCTAGAGGCTCCACCGAGCTTGAGCGTATTTCTGACGTAGCGGCATTGCCGATTTTAGATGACAACCGCCTATGCGTTGGCGTGTTTCAGGGCCGCACAGGCTGCCTAGAAACGCTAAACGGCAATGTGCTGTGGGCGCGCGATTTATCTAGCGCTTCAGGCGTCGTGGTTGATGCTAAAAACTTATACGTGGCTGACGTGCAAGGCAATATCCACGCACTCGACAAGCTCACTGGCGCATCTGTGTGGAAACAAGAAAAGTTAGTAAAGCGCGTGCCGCGTATTCCTGTTTTGCTAGGCGGTAAGTTATTAGTGGCCGATGATTATGGCGCGGTACATGCGTTAAATGTTGCCAATGGCGATTTACTGAGCAGCGTAACTACCGACGGCACCGCAATTACTGCACTTAGCGTGCAAGGTTCACGCGCCATCGCGCAAACTGAAAAAGGGGGCGTGTTTGCGCTCACCGTTAGCAAGTAGTAGCAACGCAAAAGTATCAACGTAAAAGCATTAACGCAAAAGTATCAACGTAAAAGCATTAACGAAATTTAATCAGCAAATCAGCTCTACCGCATCGTCATTAAAAGCACAAAAATTATGAAACCTACCATCGTGCTTGTTGGCCGACCAAACGTCGGCAAATCGCTCCTATTTAATCGCCTTACCAAAAGCCGTGACGCCATCGTTCACGACCAGCCAGGCCTAACCCGCGACCGTCACTACGGCCACGGCGTAGGTGCGTCCAAGCCCTATTTAATTGTCGATACCGGCGGTTTTGAGCCCGTCGTCACCGATGGTATTTTGCATGAAATGGCCAAGCAAACCCTGCAAGCGGTTGACGAAGCCGACGCCATTATTTTTGTAACTGACGGCCGCCAAGGTTTAACGGCGCAAGACAATATTATTGCTGAACGCCTACGCAAACAATGCGTAAATCGCGGCGCGCCGATTATCGTAGCGGTAAACAAAACCGAAGGCATGAATGACGATGTGGCCGTGGCGGAGTTTCATGAATTAGCGCTAGGCGACCCGCACGCTATTTCTGCAGCGCACGGCGAAGGCGTAAAAAGCTTAATTGAATTCGTGCTCGAAAGCTTCCCCGAAGAAGAAGAAATTGAAGAAGACGATCACCCAAAAATTGCCATTGTCGGCCGCCCCAACGTCGGCAAATCCACGCTGGTAAACCGCATGTTGGGCGAAGAACGCGTCATTGCCTTTGATGAACCCGGCACTACGCGCGACTCCATTTATATTCCGCTACAACGCGGCGATAAAAAATACACCATCATCGACACCGCAGGTATCCGCCGTCGCGGCAAAGTGTTTGAAGCGGTTGAAAAATTCTCAGTCATTAAAACCCTACAAGCCATTGAAGACGCCAACGTGGTGTTGCTATTGCTCGATGCTAGACAAGAAATTTCCGACCAAGACGCCCATATTGCGGGCTTCGTGCTTGAATCTGGTCGCGCGGTAGTGGTGGCGATTAACAAGTGGGATAACTTGGATGAATACACCCGCGAACGCACCAAAGCTGAGTTTGATCGCAAACTGCATTTTTTAAACTTCGCGAATTTCCACACCATCTCAGCGCTGGACGGCATGGGTGTCGGCAAGCTATTCGGCTCGATCGACTCCACCTTCCTAGCCGCCATGGCGCGTATGCCTACGCCAAAGCTCACTAGAGCGCTGCTAGCGGCCACTGCAGCCCACCAGCCGCCAATGAACGGCCTACATCGCCCCAAGCTCCGCTACGCCCACCAAGGCGGCCACAACCCGCCGCTGGTCATCATTCACGGCACGGGATTGGATAGTTTGCCGAAGTCATACGTGCGCTATTTAGAAAGCTACTTCCAAAAAGCGTTCGACCTAAAAGGCACGCCGCTAAGAGTCGAGCTTAAAAACGCCGCCAATCCCTACGGCGATCGCGGTGGCAACGTACTAACAAAAAGCCAAGAAGACAAGCGCCGTCGCAACAAGCGTTATGGCAAGCGGACGTACGCGTAGCGCACTGCTAGGTTCGCTCCTCTCTCCCCTCGCGGGAGAGAGGCTGGGAGAGAGGGGGCAGGTCATGAATCGCAAAGTCTCATTAGCACCACTAACAGTTCTTTCGTTTATATGTCTATTTTTCCTCGCTTTGTCCGCGACCGCAACAGCAACAGCCGCAAGCCCAGACCCCACCAAACTCCTCCTAGCCAAAGTCGCCGCCAAAAACATCAACCCCACGCAATACTTAGTCAGCGAAAAATTCGACGGCGTTCGCGCCATTTGGGACGGCAAACAGCTCAAATTTCGCAGCGGCAATATCGTCAACGCCCCAGCATGGTTCTTAGCCAAACTCCCCGCAACCAAACTCGATGGTGAGCTATGGCTAGCCCGTCAACGATTCGAAGAGCTCAGCGGTCTCGTGCGCCAAACCACACCAGACGATGCCAAATGGCGCGAAATAAAATACCAAATTTTTGAGCTCCCAGAAGCGCCCGGCAGTTTCACCGAACGCGCCGCGCGCATTGAAGAAATCGTAGCCAAACAAAACTGGCCGCAGCTGCTTGCAGTCAAACAAAATAAAATCGCCGACAACGCCGCGCTACAAGTTTTATTTCAGAAAATGGTCGCCGAGGGTGCCGAAGGCTTAATGCTCCACCTAGCCGAAGCGCCTTATATTACGGGGCGCAGCGACGTATTGCTAAAGCTAAAACCCCAAGAAGATGCTGAAGCCACAGTCATCGCGCACCTGTCCGGCAAAGGAAAATACATCGGCAAAATGGGCGCGCTAAAAGTAAAAACTGCAGAAGGCGTTACGTTCAATATAGGCAGCGGCTTTACCGATGCGCAACGCGCCAATCCACCCGCAATCGGCAGCAACATCACCTACAAATACCGTAGCGAAACTAAAAACGGCGTACCAAGATTTGCGACGTTTATGCGGGAGTATCAAAAATTCTAGCTGCGACAAAGCGGTGGCTAAATTTTTAATATTTCGTAGGGTGCAATCAGCGCAGCGCCAATTGCACCGAGTGGTGGAATAAACGCTGTCGCTTCGTCAGCCGCAGACGGCGAGCACGCGCTGTTCATCGTAGCCCAGACGCCCCATGACATTTGTCATCCCAAATTCCTGACGATCTCCACTGGTTCCCACTCTGCGATTATCGCATCATGCCTGCATGGAGGATTCAATCATGCAGCAGCAAACGCAAACCAAACCCGTACTCGCAAAGCTCGATAACGTCGTCAAAAAATACGGTACCGTCACAGCGCTAAACGGCCTTAGTCTCAACGTACAACAAGGCGAAGTGCTCGCTTTACTCGGCTCAAATGGTGCCGGTAAAACTACGGCAGTTTCACTTTGGCTTAATTTAATTGCGCCTGATTCTGGTGCTGTTAGTCTTTTTGATATGCCTGTAGATGCCCGTATTGCGAGGCTTCGCGTTGGGGTGATGATGCAATCGGCCGAACTTCCGGCTACACTAAAAGTGTCTGAGCTCATCACCCTCACGCAGGCTTATTACACCAAGCCGCGTGCCCTTGATGCGCTTTGCGCGATGGCGGGCATTGGTGATTTACTATCGCGACCTTACGGCAAGTTATCTGGCGGGCAGCAGCGGCGGGTGCAATTTGCGTTGGCTATTTGCGCGCATATTGATGTGCTATTTTTAGATGAACCCACCACCGGTTTAGACATTGACGCACGAGAAGCGATGTGGAAATGCCTGCGCGATTTGGTGGCGGGCGGTGTGGCGGTAGTGCTGACAACGCACTATTTGGAAGAGGCCGAAGCGCTGGCTGATCGTGTCGTGGTGATCGCCAATGGTTCCGTAGTGGCGCAGGGCACGGTAGAGGCCATCCGTGCGCGGGTGGCGGTGCGGTGTGTGCGCTGCACCACCAGCGTCGACCTTGCGACTGTGCAGGCGTGGGCGGAGTTGGAAAGCGCCAGCATAACTAACGCAACACTCATAATTCAAACCCACCACGCCGAAGCGGTTGCGCGAAGGCTGTTGGCCTTGGACGCAAATTTATCGAACCTAGAAATTAACCGCGCGGGCTTCGCCGAAGCCTTTGTGCAATTAACGAAGGAGCAAGCATCATGATGCTAAGTCAAAGCTTAAAAATATACGCGATCGAAGCTAAATTTGAGTTCATCCGAACCCTGCGGATGCCCGCATTTGCGGTGCCTTCACTGGTTTTCCCTGCGATGTTTTATCTGCTATTTGGCATCATGATGGCTAAGCCCGGTTCCAACCAAGTAAGTACTTATTTGCTTGCGACCTATTTAATTTTTGGTGCAATGGGGCCAGGGTTATTTGGCTTTGGCGTAAGCGTGGCAGTGGAGCGCGACAAGGGTTGGCTCAAATGGCGGCGCGCCGTCCCGTCGTTGGCAGGAGCCTATTTTGTATCGAAAATGCTAATGGCGATAGGCTTTGCGTTCATTATTTTTTGTGAGCTTGCGGTCATTGCTGCAACATTAGGCGGCGTGCAACTAATGGCTTGGCAATGGTTGAGCTTAATGGCCATTACGCTGCTGGCGGCAGTGCCGTTTTGTGCGCTGGGCTTGGTTATCGGCACGATGGTTACCGCGCAGGCCGCGCCAGCACTGGTTAATTTTATTTATCTGCCGCTGGCGTTTCTGTCCGGCTTGTGGGTGCCGTTGGCGTTCTTGCCTAAGCTGGTAGCCGCCGCTGCGCCAGTGTGGCCGTCGTACCATGCAGCGCAAATTGCGTTGAAGGTAGTGGGTGCAGATGCTGGGGTGCCGCTGTGGCAACACGTTGTGTATTTGGCCGTGTTTACGGCGGCAATGTTCTTTGCCGCGTTGGTGTTATGGTCGCGCATGAAGTTAAAATAAGCGGTGTAATTTGCTAACGGCTAAAGGAAAAATAGTGCAGCAGATCGAAAATAAAAGCGCGCAACAGGTTGACGTTAGCGCGTTAACGGCATCCCCCCGATCGTCCCTGCGGCCGCTGATGTTTATCAATCTGATTTATCTAATTTTTTTGATTTTTCCTTTGGCGCTCGGTAGAAATGTATCAACCACAGATGTGGTCGTCACCCTTGTAAGCGTGCTGGTTTATTTGCCGCTGCACTACGCCGTGTTTCGCGCCAATGCCCGTATTGGCAGGCTTTGCGCGGGGGTGATGGTGTTGCTGGGTCTGTGTGTAATGCCGTTTAATCCGGGTGCAAATACCTACATAATTTACGGTGTCATCAGCGCAACCTATCGTATGCCTGAACGTAGCGCCCTATTGTTTTTAGTCTGTGCTTTGCTGTTGATGTCAGCCGTGGGTTTGCGCATCAGTTACCCCATCGAGTGGCTTGTTATTACGGCAATATTTAGCATCGCGCTCGTGGCGCAAGCCATCTACGGGCAACGTATTGAAGCCGGTACCCACGCACTGCATCTATCCCAGCAAGAAGTGCAGCGCCTAGCGCGGCTTGCCGAGCGCGAGCGGATCAGCCGTGACCTGCACGACGTGCTCGGCCACACCATGTCGGTGATTGTAATGAAGAGCGAACTCGCGCATCGGGTATTAGCGCGTCAGCCCGAAGTAGCAGCAACGCATATGCGTGAGGTCGAAGAAATCGCCCGCACGGCGCTGCAACAAATTCGCCAAGCGGTAACAGGAATACGCAATATTGGTTTATCAGCAGAGCTTGAAGATGCCCAATCTACGCTGCTTTCCGCTGGTATCATGCTAAAGTATTCAACTGAGCCTAAGCCAATTTCAAGTGCCTTAGAAACAACCTTTGCGTTGGCCGTGCGCGAAGCCGTCACTAATATTATTCGCCACGCCAATGCTAAAAACGCAGAAATAAAATTGCAATGGTTGGTCGATACGCAACAGTTTGAATTACACATTAGTGACGACGGCACGGGCATTGAGGGTGACGAGAAATTTGGCAACGGCCTGAACGGCATGCGTGAAAGAATAGAACTGCTAGGCGGGCAACTTGCAGTAGGCGCTATGCCGCAAGGCGGCACCTTGCTGCAATTGCGCTGCACAGAATCGCCGTTAAAACTAACAACAGAGCAAGCAATATGATGCGCATCGTATTAGCAGAAGACCAAGCCATGTTGCGTGGTGCGTTGGTGGCGCTGCTGAGTTTGGAAGACGATATTGAAGTGGTGGCGCAAGCCGCCGATGGCGAAGCCGCATGGCAAGCCGTGCTGCAGTACAAGCCTGATTTATTGGTATCCGATATTGAAATGCCGAAGTTAAGCGGCTTAGATTTAGCGCAGCGACTCAAAAATTTTAGCGCAACCGATGCGCGCGAAGCCCCGTCAATAGGCAGTCTCGGAGAGGTGATACATACCCGCGTAGTTATTGTGACTACCTTCGCTCGTGCAGGCTATTTGCGGCGTGCGCTCGATGCGGGCGTGCGCGGCTACTTGCTTAAAGACGCGCCATCGGCGCAGCTCGCGCACGCATTGCGTCAGGTACACGAAGGCGGCCGCGTAATTGACCCGCAATTAGCCATGGCCGCATGGACTGAGCAAGACCCGTTGAGCGACCGTGAGCGCCAGGTGCTGCGGCTAGCAGGCGAGGGCGCAAGCTCAGCCGACATCGCTAGCCAATTGCACTTAAGCCAAGGCACTGTGCGCAATTATTTATCGGAAATTATGAGCAAATTAGGTGCTGCAAATCGTATCGAGGCATATCGGATGGCGCGGCAGCAGGGGTGGTTGTAGATTGTTTTAAGCATGCAGCCCACCGCAATGCACGGAACCCAAGGTTCAAGCAAAATCATCGCACACCCGTAGGGGCGCATTGCATGCGCCCTCGTTGCAAGAGCACAGTTTCAAGAATGAGGCTACGGGCTTACCGTCATGCAATATTTAAACTATTAAACGTCTGTAAATAGCCCATTTTAGGGCATCTTCAGGCGGTTGATGCAGCTGCAAATGCTATTGTCTCAGCGCAATCAATTCCGCCAACGTTTTGCCACTCTTTGCAATCAACTCACGACCTACTTCGCGCTCGCCCTTTCGCAACACGCTTTGTAGAAAACCATTCAGCGTGGCAACATTTTCGCAATTGAGTTTGATGTTGCTGTCAGTTTGTTCGCCATGCAGCGTCAAAGCAATTTTGTTCTCATTACTTAATGCGGTAAGCCGCGCGCTATCCCATCGCAGGCTTTTACCAATCGTCATGGCCGCATTGAAACCCGCAAAAGTCGTGTCGAGCTCCAGCATTTTGTTGGCGATGGCGTTGCAATTTAAGCGACGCTTTTCTAGCCCAAAATGCGGCGTGGCGCAATAGTTTGCTACGCTTTGAGCAGGCGATTTGCTTTGTTGTAAACCCATCAATTCAGTCGCTAATGCCGCCTGCAGCAGCGGCGAAAGCATCAGCAGCTGATCATCATCAAACACCGTCGAAACAGCCGGAAAGCGCGCGTTAAACTGGGGGGCTAACACGGCTCGGTTGATCGCTGAATCCAGCGCTGCAACCAACGCGTCTTGCTGGGCGCCATCGCGCCGACTGGCGCGTAGTGTGTCGGCGGCCTCGCCCGCCAGCAGCATCCACGGCACGGCATTGTTGTTATCCAGTGCTGCCCAATCCGCTAAAACAATGGCTGCGCAACTCGCAGGCCGCGCGGCAGCCACATCATCGGGCTGATTAGAATCACTATTCATTTCGCGCGCGCCATCAAGCTCGCAGGCGTAAAAAGCAGTGGCGTACACGGCAGGATTTTTGCTGTTGAGTGCTAACGTCACCAACGGTGTTACGGCCTTTTGTGTGGCTGCGTGCAATAGTTTTTGCAACGCTAAGGCGTTCGCTGCTGCGCAATTATCACTGCCTTCGCACTCAGGTTTTTTAGGTATTTGAGATCCCGCCTCTAGCGCGTTCCAACCCGCACGAAGTGCTTCAAAATAAAGTCCCAACGCTTTTTTTTCAACCGCGTCACTCTGCAATAAAGCTGCAACCGGTTGTGCCAGCGCCACGCTGGCCGAGGCCATGCTAATCGCGCCCCGCTGCTTTTCAATGCGCCGCGCCTCCGCTTGCGATAAGCCGCAAACCTGCAAATCAGCATCGGGTGCGATGGCGCTAGCGTCGCTAAACATACTGCCTAACGTGGTTGCGGCGGACGGCGTTCGCGGTGGAGCGCTTACGCGTGGAATGGCGTTGCTTGTCGCGCTATCTCGTGGCAAAGGTGCGCTCAAAGCATTCGCGGCGCTCTTACTTGCAGCAGCGTTATCGGCTTGCTTAGCGTGGGTATAAATTTGCCGCGCAATAAAATATAGCGCTACCGTAGTGATAACGATTAGTGCTACGAGAAACACTTTTTTTGATTGAAATCGCATTGCGAATAGTTTGATTTATTGCCTGAAGACGCCCTATATTAGGGCGTCTTCAGGTATTTATTCTCTAGTGGGAAGGATTGCTAGGGAATGGGTTTATTATTTTCACGCCGCCAATCTGTTCTCCCGCCGCCATATCTTCACTTAACAAGATATTACAGCCAGCAGTTTGTGCGCTCGCTAAAATAATCGCGTCGTAAAAAGCGATGCTGCGCATTTGGTTTAAATCAATGCCCAGTCGAATGATTGCTGGCGTTACCTGCACCACGTCAAATTGCTCGTAGAGATCAAGTCTTGCGCGAATACGTTGCGGCGACAGTTTCAATTTTTTTATGGCGACGTTGCAGTATTCTTTGAGTACCTGCGTAGAAATTACGCCAGTGCGGGATTCAAAGAGGGTCTTGAGTTTGGAAAGTGCCACCGATTGCTTGACTGGTTCGTCAAAGGCATCAGCGTAAACAAGAATATTAGTGTCAATGAAAGTTCGTGTGCTCATACTTTAGCCAGTTACCGTTCGTTGGCCTCGTCACGATTGAATCTCCAACCATCAAGGGTGGCTGTGGATTCCAGACAGCTTTTTTCAAACTGCGCCCAAGTTTGCTCTCGTTGCGCGCTTCCAGCGAGCTGCTCTAAATAGTCACGCACGACTTGATTTAAACTTTTACCCATTTTTTGTGCTGCATCGCGTGCACGCTTTGCAACTTGTTCGTCAACTGAAAGTGTAATGTTCACTGTTGTCGTCTCCTATACGCTGCACATATTATGTGCGCGCAAGATAAGTGTGTCAAGTGAGCGGTTTACGTTATGATTTAAACGGAATTCATTTGCCATTGTCTTTGGCTGCATCTTCGATTCGGCGCGTTGCACCTTTCCATGAGCACAGTGGTTTTTAGTAAAGCTTCCTAGGTGGTTACGATAGCGGGCACTACCCTCCCGTACCGTTCCGCCAAGTTAATTGGAAAAGTCGGGAGGTTTCGTGGGCAATT